>NC_016604.1:5499204-5804716 GCF_000230895.2 Mycolicibacterium rhodesiae NBB3 | reverse complement strand
GTGCGTTGGCCGCCCAATCAGCGCCGGGATAACCGGCGACGGTGTACAGCCCGCCGTCGTGGGAGAACGGTGTCATCGGCGTGCTGCGCAACTTGCCCGACTTCCTGCCCGGCACTGTGAGAATCTGAGACGGACCAGCGGGGATGCCGAGTCTCTGGATCGCCCTGACGAAGCGGTTCATCGGCTTGAGGTACCAGGGTGGCTTGGGATTAGACATATTCTCTCCCTTATAGATTCGTGAAAAGGTCGTGGTTCGCCGATACCGCATCAGCGAAGGATTCGGGCGGACGGCCGAGGATCTTCTCGACGTCGTGGGTCACCAACGCGGGCTTACCGACCGTCGTCGCCAGCAGCGCGATGTAGGCGTCGGCGAACGGTGCCGGAAATCCCATGGCCACGAAGCGTTGTCGTACCTCCTCAGTGGGAACCTCGCGGTAGGACAAACGACGACCGAGGAGCGTACCGATGACGTCGACGAGTTCGGTGTTCGTCAGTGCCTGCGGACCGGTCAGCGGAATCTTCTGGCCGATGAGCTCGTCGGTGAGCAGAGCATGCGCTGCGATCTCGGCGATATCGCGTGCGGCGATCGGCGCCGTCGACGCATCTGCGAACGGGCCGGCCACGACGTCGCCCGCACGAATTTGCGGCGCCCACATGCCGAAGAAGTTGGTGACGAACACCGTGGGGCGCAGGCTCACCCACTCCAGCCCCGACTGGATCGCGAGCTGCTCAACCTCGAGATTGCGGTCACCGCGCACGCGCGACGGTTGACGCGAGAAGTCGTCGTCGGCGTTGATCGCCGAGAGGGCGACAAGCCGGGTCACGCCCGCCAGCCGGGCAGAGGCCACTAGAGGCGCCAGACCGTCGCCGAGCGCGCGCGAGTTGAGGAACACCGATGTGGCGCCGTCGAGTCCGGCGGCCGCCGAACCCACCACCTCGACGCCGGCAGGGAAGGTGACCGACTCAGGCCGCCGGGTCACCGCGCGAACTCTGGCTCCAGCGTTGATCAGTTGCGAGACGAGAGGTTGACCCACGTTCCCGGTGGCCCCTGTGACAAGAATTGTGTTCATGACAGCAAGGACGGGCGGCGCCGGTGAAAAGTTACAGGTCGACGGCTGTAACTTTTCGTCGCCGCGTTTCGTCTACGACTCATGAGCAGTTCGCATGGCGTCGAGGCCGCGTGGCGCGAGCACCGTGCCTACCTGGTGAATCTGGCCTACCAGATGCTCGGCGATGTCGGCGGGGCCGAGGACGTCGCGCAGGAGGCGTTCCTACGGCTCGCACGAACGGATGCCGCGCAGATCGACGACCTGCGGGCGTGGCTGACCGTTGTCGCCGGACGGCTCTGCCTCGACCAGATCCGCTCAGCGAGTGCGCGGCACGAATTCGCCGACGAGTCCGGTGTGCTCGACGTGGTCGTATCGCGCGACCTCGAGCCCGCCGATCGGGTCACGCTCGACGATGACGTCCGCACCGCCCTGCTGGAGGTGCTGCGCCGGCTCACCCCGGGGGAGCGGGTCGCGTTCGTGCTCCACGATGTCTTCGGGCTGCCGTTCGATGAGATCGCCGAGACGGTGGGTAGGCCGGTCGGCACGTGCAGGCAACTCGCCCGTCGCGCGCGGGCGAAGTTCTCCGCCGCGGCGCCCCGGCTGGCCGATATCGGGAACAGGGAACATCAGCTGGTCTCCGACACCTTCATCACCGCGTGCGCCAACGGCGATCTGCAGGCGCTGACGGCCACACTGGACCCGACCGTCTGGGGTGTCGGCACCATTCTCGGTGAGGGGGCGCCGCCGCCGCAGATCAACCATGGTCCGCACGACGTCGCGGTCAACCTGCTGCGGTACCTCGGCCACGGCGCGACGCTGGTCAGCGGGCCCGCGGGACAGCCTGTGCTGCTTGCATTCATGAACCGCCGCTTGTTCGCCGTGCTGGTGCTCACCCTGCGCGACAGCCTGATTCACAAGATCGAGGCGTCCGTTGACCCCTCTGCCATCGGCCTTGGCTGAACGCCCGCCAAAGGGAAAGCAGCCCGGCAATGGGGGATAGCTCGGGCTGCTTTCCGGTTCAGGTTGTGCCGCAGGTTAATTCATTGGCGGCATCAAAACGGTGTCGATCATGTACACCTGCGCGTTGGCCGTCTGCACCCCTCCGCAGACCACGGACGCGTCGTTGACCTCGAGGTCGCTGCCCATTCCGGTGACCGTCACATCGGCGCCCTGAACCGTCTTGTGGGTGCCGACGACCTGCGTCGGATTGGCCTGGCCGGGCACCACGTGATAGGTCAGGATGCTGGTCAGCAAGGGGGCGTCGGTCGTGAGCTTCTCGATGGTCGCCGGGTCGAGCTTGGCGAAGGCGTCATCGGTGGGCGCGAACACCGTGAACTGGCCACCGTTGAGCGTGTCGACAAGGTTGACCTGCGGATTCAACTGTCCGGAAATCGCTTTGGTCAAGGTCGTCAGCATGGGATTGTTCGACGCGGCGACCGCCACGGGATCCATCGCCATGCCCTGGACCGAACCCGGCCCGGTCGGTACCTGCTGTGCGTACGCCGAACAACCGGTTCCCACCAACTCGGCGTGCGCGGGCGACGCGACGCCCAGGGACAGTCCAGCAGCCGCAACAGCTGCGAAGCCGACCCCCAAAGCCTTCTTTGCGTACATGGATTCGCTTCCTTTCGTTGAGGGCGGGTGCCACCGCCTCGATGTCATTTCGCTTGGTCATTCGGAGCCGGTCGCGTTGCGGATGGGTCCTCATCCATAGGTGAACGAAAAAACCTGCAAACCGGGAGGTACAGCGACATCGAGGCGCCCGCGGGAGACTCCGTCGTCGTCGATGATCTGATGAAGTGTGGGTGGGCCGCTGATGGGCACCATGGATGTGACGCCGTTACGGGTGACGGTCACGGTGCCTTCGCCTCCGGCGACGATGTACACGTGCCTCGCGTGGTAGTTCAGCGCGATGCTGGAGTCTTGGCCGCGTGACGTCGCGCCCTGGTAGTCGAGCGCCCAGTCGCCGCGCAACGCGAAGCTGTCATCCGGGAGTTGTTGTGGATAGCTGAAATTGAACGACCCTTCGTCGTACGGACCGGAACCGCCGTAGTTGATGACCTTGCCGACACTGAGGTAGGTCTCGGGTGTGGTCTCATCCTGAGGGGTCGCATCGTCGGCGTCGACCGGCGGCGGCAGTTGCGCCGACGGCGCGGCATCGGTGATCAATTGCCGTATCAGCCGCTCGGTGGTGTCGTAATCACCCTCTCCGAACTTGATGTGACGGACGGTGCCATTGGCGTCGATGAGGTATTTGGCGGGCCAGTATCGGTTGCGATAGTTCGTCCACGTCGAGTAGCCGTTGTCCAGCGCGACAGGGTAGGTGATGCCCAAATCGCGTGCGCCGGAAGCCACATTGCCCTCGACGCGTTCGAAGGCGTATTCGGGGGTGTGCACGCCGATCACCTCGAAGCCGAGACCGCGATAGGTGTCGTACCAGTCGACGATGTGCGGAGTCGCGCGCTGGCAGTTGATGCACGAATACGCCCAGAAATCGACAAGTACCACCTTGCCGCGCAACGACTTCAGGTCGACCGCCGAGCCGTTCGGCGTGTTCAGCCATGCGGCGATGTTCTTGATGTCCGGTGCGGTGCCACAGCTTTCCAACTCAGGCGCCCCGTCGGTGCAGTTCGACAGTTCCCTGTTCTGATCGTTGACCAGCCCGGCGAGGTTGAGCTTTTCGCGGATCTGCTCATCGCCGCCCACGCTTTCCTGCAGCGAGCCCGTGTAGTCGGGAATGGCGCGCTGCAGCGCGGCGGGCAGATTGAACGCCAACGCCACCGCCAGCAGGATCGTCACAACGCCTGCAGCGATGCGAATCTCGCGTTGACGGCGCCGGAACGCCGCCACCCGCTCGGCGACCCGACGGCCGGCCAGCGCGAAGAACAGCAGCGGTAAAGCCGCACCGATTGCGAACGACAGGGTCAACACGATCGTGGGTACGCCAATGGTTCCGGTTGCTCCCGCGAGGACGATGGCCGCCAACACCGGCCCAGCGCACGGCACATAGAGCACGCCCAATGCCAGGCCGAGACCGAAACCGCTACTGCCGGAGCCGAATTGCTTCTGCGGGAGCTTGGAGAACGGCTTCTCGAGTAGCGCCTCGAACTTGGGGAAGATCAACCCGATGCCGATCGCCACCAACGCGATCAGTGCGATCCAGCGAATGGCGTCCTGGGGCAGGTGCAGTAGCGACAGCAGTGCCGAACCCGCAAGGGTGACAGCGCTGAAGCTGAGCACCAGACCGGCGATCACACGGTAGGGCCGCGGCCGGTCCGACAGCGTCGGCTCGGTCGCGACCGCGACCCCTGTGCCGTTCGCGCTGGCGCGAGCGCTCTGTGTGCCCGAGAAGAAGATCACCGGCAGCACGGGAAGGATGCACGGCGAGATCCCGGTGATCAGTCCACCGAGAAAGCCGATCAGCGCAAGTGTGAACATCGGGGTTCCTTGTCTTGCGGATTCGGCGCGCGTACCAACCGGAGCGGTTGATACGCGCGCCGAATTCGCTAGCTGGCCGGAGGCATCAGCACCGTGTCGATCATGTAGACCGTCGCGTTGGCGGTCTGCACGCCGCCGCACACCAGACCGGCGTCGTTCACCTTCAGGTCGGGGCCGCTGCCGGTCACGGTCACCGATCCGCCTTCGAGCGTCTTGTGGTCACCGGCGACCGCGTTCGGGCTCGCCTGACCCTCGACGACGTGGTAGGTGAGGATGCTGGTCAGCAGCTCCGAATCGGTCTTCAGCTTCTCCAGCGTCGCGGCGTCGATCTTGGCGAAGGCGTCGTCGGTCGGCGCGAACACCGTCAACGCCGGATTGCTGTTCAGCGTGTCGACGAGGTTCACCTGCGGATTCAGCTGACCCGACAACGCCTGGGTCAACGTCTTGAGCATCGGGTTGTTCGACGCCGCGACCGCGACCGGATCCTGTGCCATACCTGCGACCGAACCGGGACCACTCGGCACCTGCTCTGCGTATGCGGCGCACCCGGTACCGACGAGGTTCGCGGCGGGATCGGCCATCGCCGTCGTGCTGGGCGAAGCGGGTGCGGCCGAAGTCGTCGTCTCCATGGCGGCTGACGAGGTGGACGTGGCCTCTGACGAGCGGTCGTTGGAACACGAGACTGCACCGAAGATTGCGAGTGCGCTCAGACCAGCTGCGGCGACTGTCTTGCGGTGGACTGTTCTCATTTGGCTTCCCCATCTTTTTTCGGAGGACGTCGTGCCGTCCTGCGGTTGACGTCGGGGATTCGGGGTGACGTGGCGCACGGATGGCCGACTGCGGAGCCGGTCACATTTGCGTCACATTTGGCACCGCGGAGCCTCGGGGCCACCCGGCGGATTGGGCCACTGCCTGCCCGGAGCGTCACAATGGTTTGGTGAGCAACCGAGTGCGCGTGCTGATCCTCGGCAGCACCGGCTCCATCGGCACCCAGGCGCTGGAGGTCATCGCCGCCAATCCGGACCGTTTCGAGGTCGTGGGGCTGGCCGCGGGTGGCGGCAACCCGGGTCTGCTGGCACGCCAGCTTGCCGAGACCGGGGTGACGAATGTCGCCGTCGCAGACTCCGAAGCGGCCGCGAAGGTGCCAGACGTCACCTATTCCGGACCTGACGCCGTCACCCACCTCGTCGAGAACACGCCAGCCGACGTCGTCCTCAACGCGCTCGTCGGCGCGCTGGGGC
The DNA here is from genome assembly GCF_000230895.2 of Mycolicibacterium rhodesiae NBB3. Next base: position 5,798,988 of record NC_016604.1, on the reverse strand, counting down.
TCAACCCCACGCTGGCAGCCTTGGCCAGCGGCGCGCGGCTCGCCCTGGCCAACAAGGAATCTCTGGTCGCAGGCGGTCCGCTGGTACTCAAGGCCGCCGCGCCGGGTCAGATCGTCCCCGTCGACTCCGAACACTCCGCGATGGCGCAGTGTCTGCGCGGCGGCACGGCAGACGAAGTCGCGAAAATCGTGCTCACCGCGTCCGGCGGCCCGTTTCTCGGCTGGTCGGCCGCCGACCTCGACTCCGTCACGCCTGAACAGGCGGGAAAGCATCCCACCTGGTCGATGGGGCCGATGAACACGCTGAACTCGGCCACGCTGGTCAACAAGGGCCTGGAGCTCATCGAGACACATCTCCTGTTCGGCATCGACTACGACCGCATCGAGGTGGTCGTGCATCCGCAGTCGATCGTCCACTCGATGGTCACGTTCACCGACGGCTCAACCCTCGCCCAGGCCAGCCCGCCCGATATGAAGCTGCCGATCGCGCTGGCGCTGGGCTGGCCGGCTCGCGTGCCTGCCGCGGCGCTGGCGTGCGACTTCACCACAGCCTCGACCTGGGAGTTCCTCCCGCTGGACGCCGAAGTGTTCGGAGCCGTCGACCTCGCCAGGCAGGCCGGCCAGGGCGGTGGCTGCCTCACCGCGGTGTACAACGCGGCGAATGAGGAAGCCGCAGCCGCCTTCCTCGACGGGAGCATCGGATTTCCAGCGATCGTGCGAACAATCGCCGAGGTGCTGCGCGCTGCCGACCAGTGGGCCGCCGAACCCGCTACCGTGGAAGACGTACTCGACGCCCAGCGCTGGGCCCGCGACCGGGCAAAGCGCGAAGTCGAGCGGGAGATTTCAAGAAAAGGACTGCTCACCACATGATGTTCGTGCTCGGCATCATCGCGTTCGCGTTGTGCATCCTGCTGTCGGTTGCACTGCACGAATGCGGCCACATGTGGGTGGCGCGCGCCACCGGGATGAAGGTGCGTCGCTACTTCGTCGGCTTCGGCCCGACGCTGTGGTCGACGCGGCGGCCCAACAAGCTGGGCTACACCGAATACGGCGTCAAGGCCATCCCGCTCGGCGGCTTTTGTGACATCGCGGGCATGACGTCAGTCGACGAGATCGCGCCCGAGGACCGGCCGTACGCGATGTACAGGCAGAAGACGTGGAAGCGCACGGCCGTGCTGGCTGCGGGTCCCGCCATGAACTTCGTCGTCGGCCTCGTCCTCGTCTATGCCATCGCGGTGATCTGGGGGTTGCCGAACCTGCACCCGCCGACCCAGGCGATTGTCGGTGAAACCGGCTGTGTCGCAGCGCAAATCAGTAAGGACCAGGTGGCCGACTGCAGCGGTCCCGGTCCGGCGGCCGAAGCCGGTATCCGTGCCGGTGATGTAATCGTCAAGGTCGACGACACCCCGGTCAGCACTTTCGACGAAGCCAGGACCGCGCTGCAGAAGGCCTCCGGCCCGACCACCGTCGTCTACGAGCGCGACGGCCAGCCCACCAGCGCCGTCGTCAACGTCACCCGCACCCAACGGTTCACCGGCGAGGGTGACCAGCCGACCACCGTCGGCGCCATCGGCATCGCCGCCGCGCACTTCGGGCCGACGCAGTACAACCCGTTGTCGGCGGTTCCCGCCACGTTCGCGTTCACCGGGGACCTAGCCGTCGAACTGGCCAAGTCGCTGGCCAAGATCCCGACCAAGATCGGTGCACTGGTGCACTCGATCGGCGGCGGCGAACGTGATCCCGAAACACCGATCAGCGTGGTCGGAGCCAGCATCATCGGTGGTGACACCGTCGATGCCGGGCTGTGGGTGGCGTTCTGGTTCTTCCTGGCCCAACTGAACTTCGTGCTCGGCGCCATCAACCTGGTTCCGCTGCTGCCGTTCGACGGTGGCCACATCGCGGTTGCGTGGTACGAGAAGATCCGCAATATGATCCGTTCGGCGCGCGGCAAGGTGGCCGCGGCGCCCGTCAACTACCTCAAGCTGATGCCTGCCACCTACGTGATCCTGGTCGTGGTGGTGGGTTACATGCTGCTGACCGTCACCGCCGACCTGGTCAATCCGATCAGGTTGTTCCAGTAGGAGAACCATGACCTCTATCGGTCTGGGGATTCCGACGCCGCCGGCGCCGACCCTGGCACCTCGCCGCAAGACGCGCCAGTTGATGGTGCGCGACGTCGGTATAGGCAGCGACCATCCCATCGCCGTGCAGTCGATGTGCACCACCAAGACCCACGACATCAACTCGACGCTGCAGCAGATCGCCGAGTTGACCGCCTCGGGCTGCGACATCGTGCGCGTCGCCTGCCCGCGGCAGGAGGACGCCGACGCGCTTCCCGCGATCGCGAAGAAGTCGAAGATCCCCGTCATCGCCGACATCCACTTCCAGCCGAAGTACATCTTCGCCGCGATCGACGCCGGATGTGCCGCCGTCCGGGTCAACCCCGGCAACATCAAGGAGTTCGACGGCCGGGTCAAGGAGGTCGCGAAAGCGGCTGGGGCAGCGGGCATTCCGATCCGCATCGGTGTCAACGCCGGCTCACTGGACAAGCGCTTCATGGAGAAGTACGGCAAGGCCACCCCTGAGGCGCTCGTCGAGTCCGCACTCTGGGAGGCCTCGCTGTTCGAGGAGCACGGCTTCGGCGACATCAAGATCAGCGTCAAGCACAACGACCCTGTGGTGATGGTCGCCGCCTACGAACTGCTGGCGTCCAAGAGCGACTACCCGCTGCACCTCGGCGTCACCGAGGCCGGGCCGGCCTTCCAGGGCACCATCAAATCCGCCGTCGCGTTCGGTGCGTTGCTGTCCAAGGGCATCGGCGACACCATTCGCGTCTCGCTCTCCGCCCCGCCCGCCGAAGAGGTCAAGGTCGGCAACCAGATCCTCGAATCGCTGAACCTGCGACCGCGCGGCCTGGAGATCGTGTCGTGCCCGTCGTGCGGGCGTGCTCAGGTCGACGTGTACACCCTGGCCAACGAGGTGACCGCAGGCCTGGAGGGCATGGAGGTTCCGCTGCGCGTCGCGGTGATGGGGTGCGTCGTCAACGGACCCGGTGAGGCGCGCGAGGCCGATCTCGGTGTGGCCTCCGGGAACGGAAAAGGCCAGATCTTCGTCAAGGGTGAGGTCATCAAGACCGTTCCGGAAGCGCAGATCGTCGAGACCCTTATCGAAGAAGCGTTGAGACTCGCCGAGGAAATGGGTGCCGCACCCGGATCAGACGCAAGCGGTTCACCGATTGTGACCGTAAGCTGAGCGTTGGCCCAGTGAGCACGGAGCCGCTCCGGCGGCGACAACGAATCGGGGTCACCACACCGTCCGGGAACGGCTAGAAAGAGTCTGGGATGTCGGCTCCGCCGCTATTTCGCCGCGTCGACGAGCGACGGGTCTCTGTTGTTCGCGAACCGGGCGAGGTCTACCGCGTATTGGACGAGGATCCGGTCGGCGCCTGCATGGTCGCCTCGCGGGTCGTCGAACACGGAATCGAGCCCGCGGCGATCGGCGGCGAGCTCTGGACCCGTCAGCGGCCGACCGAATCCCTCTGTTACGCAGGCGCGAATCTGATTCCGCTGCGCGGAAGCGCCGACGACATGCACGCCTTCGCCGACAAGGCGATGAGCACCGCGCGGCGTTGCTCGTCGCTGGTGGGCCGCGCCGAGATGGTGCTCCCGATGTGGCAGCGGCTCGAGCACGCCTGGGGTGCGGCGCGCGACGTGCGCGCGCATCAACCGCTGATGGCGTTGAGCACACCACCCGTCTGCGCGACGGATCCGGCCGTGCGCCAGGTTCGCGCCGACGAACTCGATGCGTATCTCGTCGCGGCCATCGACATGTTCATCGGTGAGGTAGGCATCGATCCGAGGATCGGCGACGGCGGCCGCGGCTACCGGCGCCGGGTGGCCGGGTTGATTGCCGCGGGCCGCGCGTGGGCCCGCTTCGAACGCGGTCAGGTGGTCTTCAAGGCCGAGGTTGGATCGCAGTCGCCGTCGGTCGGCCAGATCCAGGGCGTCTGGGTGCACCCGGAATGGCGCGGCCACGGGATCGGGACCGCGGGCACCGCGACGCTCGCAGCAGCGGTGGTGCGTACCGGACGCACAGCGAGCCTCTACGTCAACGACTTCAATACCATCGCGAGGGCGACCTACAACCGCATCGGCTTCACTCAGGTGGGCACGTTCGCGACCGTTCTTCTGGACTGATCGATTCCGTACGGCCCAGGTGCGCCAAACCTGTTGTCGGCACGGGCCAGGTCGTTACGCTCGCGTGATGACCGACAAGGACCCCAGGGTCGCGCGCAGGGAAATCGCCGACACGCTGATGCGAGCGCTCGAGCGTCGCCACGAACTCCTCGATGTCATCGTGAAATCCGAGGACTACGACGCGGCCATCGAAGCGATCGCGAACCAACTCGGCACATCGGCCGTCGCCGCCGAGGCGGTGCTGCGGATGTCCTTCGACCGGCTGACCAAGGTGTCGCGGCGCAGGATCGCCGCCGAACTCGAGGACCTGAACAATCAGCTGAGCTTCACCATGGGCCAGCCCGCGAGTTCGGTCGACAACATCGTGTTGCGCCCCTTCGCCGCCGACACCGACCGCGACATCTTCGCCGCGCGCACGGCCGATGTACAGGAGGCCGGTGACGGCTCGCGCGCGCCTGCCGGGGACCTGGAGGACGAAATCCGCGCCGGCCTACGGCGAGTCGACGTCGAGGAGGCGGCCTGGCTGGTTGCCGTACACGGGCCGCAGAAGGTCGGAATGGTCTTCGGAGACCTGATCTCCGGCGAGGTGAACGTCCGGATCTGGATCCACCCCGACTACCGCAAACAGGGCTACGGCACAGCGGTGCTGCGCAAGTCGCGCTCGGAGATGGCCGCCTACTTCCCGGCGGTGCCGTTGGTCGTGCGCGCCCCGGCGGCGGGGACCTGACGCACATCGCTTTCAACGTTTTGCCGGCTCGCACTCGAACTTTGTCTGCTTTTTGATGATTTCGTTGCGCGCCTCCGCGATCTTGAGGTCTCGGATTCGTAACATCTGTCTCAATGGCAACTTCAGCATCACGAGTGACGGCTCTGGTGATGGCCGCGGCGGTGGTCCTCGCCTTCGGACCCGCGTGCACACCCAAACCCAACGGACCCGAGCCGACGGCACAGCAGTTCTTCGCGGCATTGACGACCGGCGACACGGCGGCCGCCGCCGAGCTCAGCGACCGGCCGGCCGATGCGCGCCAGACGCTCAACGACGCATGGGCGGGCCTGCAGGCCACCGGCCTGGACGTGGCGATCCTCAACTCGAAATACGCCGAGGACACCGGCAGCGTCACCTACCGCTACACCTGGCATCTGCCCAAGGACCGCACCTGGACCTACGACGGGCAGCTGAACCTGGTCCGCAATGAGGGCCGTTGGGAAGTGCGGTGGAGTGCGACCGGGGTGCACCCCAAGCTCGGTGAGAACCAGACGCTGGCGCTGCGCGCTGACCCGCCCCGGCGAGCGTCGGTGAACGAACGCGGCGGGACCGATGTGCTGGTGCCCGGCTATCTGTACAGCATTTCGCTCGACGCGCAGGGGGCGGGCGGTTCCCTGATGACAACGTCACGCGCCGTTGTCGACGCGTTGCGGCCGTTCGACAACACACTCGAGCCGCAGCGCCTTGCCGAGCAGGCCAGTTCATCGAAACAGCCGATGTACCTGATCACGCTTCGCCAGTCCGACCGCGACCGGGTGGCCGGCGCGATCGCAGCGCTGCCGGGCGTGGTGATCACGCCGCAGGCCGAATTGCTGCCCACCGACGAGGGTTTCGCGCCTGCGATCATCAACGAGGTCAAGAAGGCGGTGGTCGACGAACTCGACGGGCAAGCAGGTTGGCGCGTGGTCAGCGTCAACCAGAACGGTGTCGACGTCGATGTGCTCAACGAGGTGCCTGGCGAACCCGCGCCGTCGGTGACGATCAGCCTGGACCGGGCCGTTCAGGACGCCGCCCAGAATGCCGTCAACTTCACCGGAAAGCCCGCGATGATCGTGGCGATCAAGCCGTCCACCGGAGAGATCCTCGCCGTCGCGCAGAACTCGTCCGCTGACGCGCAGGGACCGCTCGCGACCACGGGCCTCTACCCGCCGGGGTCGACGTTCAAGATGGTCACCGCGGGCGCCGCGATCGAACGCGACATGGCGACCCCCAACACGATGTTGCCCTGTCCCGGCACGATGGACATCGGGCATCGCACGGTGCCCAACTACGGCGGTTTCGACCTCGGCACCGTACCGATGTCGCGGGCCTTCGCCAGTTCGTGCAACACCACGTTCGCCGAACTGGCCAGCCGGATGCCCCCGCGTGGGCTGACGCAGGCGGCCGCCAAGTACGGCATCGGGGCGGACTACACGATCGAGGGGCTCACCACGGTGACCGGATCGGTCCCGCCGACGGTGGACCTCGCCGAGCGCACCGAAGACGGCTTCGGGCAGGGCAAGGTGGTGGTCAGCCCGTTCGGAATGGCGATGGCCGCCGCGACCGTCGCAGCAGGGAAAACGCCTGTACCGCAACTGATCGAAGGCAGGCACACCGAGGTCACCGGCGACCAGACTCCGATCAGCCCCAAGATTCTCGACGGGCTGCGACCGATGATGCGTCTGGTCGTCACCAACGGCACCGCCAAGGATCTGCAGGACGCAGGCGACGTCCGCGGCAAGACCGGTGAGGCCGAGTTCGCGGGCGGTTCGCATTCCTGGTTCGCCGGCTACCGCGGCGATATGGCGTTCGCCGCGTTGATCGTCGGCGGCGGATCGTCGGAGTACGCGGTGCGCATGCTCAAAGGCATGTTCGACTCGTTGCCGTCGGGCTATCTGGCCTGAGCCGACGACGGTTAGATCGCCGACCGCCTCGGCGGTACCGTTGAACTGTTATGACCGAGATCAACCACGACGCGATGCGCGTGTCCGATGCTCAGGCCGCGATGCGCATCTCCGACGCTCAGGCCGGGATGCGCGTCTCCGACGCGGACCGCAACGGGACGCTGCGCCGATTGCACAACGCCGTCGCGCTCGGGTTGATCGACATCGAAGAGTTCGAGGAGCGCTCGGCACGGGTGTCGAGCGCGCGATTGCATACCGATCTCGACACGCTCGTTGGCGATCTGCCAGGACCGGGTGCGATCGTCACCTCGGCCACCGACCGGGTCGAACTGCGCGGCGTTCTGGGATCGCTCAAGCGCCAGGGGGAGTGGATCGTGCCGACGCGGCTGGCGCTGCACCGGCGGATGGGTTCGGTCGACCTGGACCTGACGAAGGCGCGGTTCGCGGGTGCGATCGTCGTCGTCGAGCTCGACCTGAAGTTCGGTGGACTCGATCTGCGGCTGCCCGACGGGGCCAGCGCCTCGATCGACGACGTCGAGGTGGTGGTCGGCAGCGCCCGCGATCACCGCCGGGACGCGCCCGCCGAAGGTAGACCGCACGTCATCCTGACCGGCAAGGTGATGTGCGGGTCGGTGGATATCCGTGGTCCGCGCAAGGGTTTGCGTTTCGGCCGGATCACTTGAGCGGCTCGTCGGGCACTCCGAACCGCTGCTGATATTCGCGCACCTGCTCACGTACCAGACCGGCGTCCAGGCCGGTGTCGGCCCACGTGTATCGTTTGCCCCCACCGTCACCCGGATGCGCAGCCAGAAACGCGCGCATGTTGGCCTCGGCGACCGGCGACAGCTCACGGCCGAGTTCGCCGTACAAGGTGCGGATGGTGGCGAACGGATCGCGGATGAAGTCGGCGAACTGCACGTCGACGATCTGCTGACCGGCCAGCGCTGCGGAGTCACGTAACTTCATCCCGCGCTCCAGCCCGACCACGATCTCCTCGCACGACTGGCCGGCGCAGTCGGGGATCGAACTGTCGTCCGACGCCAACCGGCGCAGGTGATGCGTCAGCGCGCTGATGGAGGAGATGACGTTGAGCGGGTCGCGATGGGTCTGCACGATCAGCGCGTCCGGATACTCGGCGACCAGCGCGTCGAGCTGCCACAAATGGGCGGGCGACTTCAGCAGCCAGAAACAGGCCCCGCCCGGCACCCCGGACTGCAAGTGCTGCAGAAAGATTCGGTGATACCGGTAGGCGGGGTGGTGGTCGGCCTCGTAGAGCAGCCACTTGTAGTACGACGGTAACCGGTACTGCACCGAGAAGATCATGCTGCAGAACTGTCCCGCGGTGATTCGTACACACTCCTGCCCGACGAGCGCCCCCATCGGGTGGAATGTGAGCAGGCCCGGAACAAGTTGCTCGGACATCTCGATGCTCGCCTGCGTTTCGGCGATACGCGGATCGGTTTCGTACGTCTCGAGCTTCGGCGGGGGATAGGGATTGTCCACCTCCCAGGTCAGCGGTGGCCGTAGCTCGGGATCCTGCGCGAGCAGATCGAACAGGATGGTGGTGCCGGTGCGCGGCTGCCCGACGATGAAGATCGGTCTGCTGATCGGCTGGCTTGCGACATCGGGATTGTCCTTGCGCCACTTGATGATCTGGAGGCGGTTGACCATCGGACGGATGAGGTCACCCAGGGCTATCTCGACACCGATGGCGGACAGGCGCGCTTCGGCAACCAGCCCGTCGCACAGCCTCGTCAGCCCGTCGCGCCAGGTGTCGTCGAGGCCGAAGTCGTCGCAGCCCGCGATGTCGCACGCCTGCTCGATCAGCAGGTCGGGCCGGAAGTGTGCGGCGGTCACGAGGCGGCCCCGCCGCGACGAACGGTGGTCTGCACCTTGTGTGGGTCGGGGTTATCGAGCCATCGAAGCACGACGAAGCCGCGACGCCGGCCACCGGTGTCCAGCCAGTGGCCATGTCCGAAGTCTCTGCCGCCGATGGCGATTCGCACGATCCCATCAGCATCCGGCGCCACGGCTTTGTTGGTGACGGAGCTATGGCGATGTCTGGGCTCCAGACACTCGTGCCAGATGCTTTCCAGCGTCACGTTCCAGTACCGGGTGCCGGGGGGCCGGATTTCGAGCACGAGCGACTCGTCGGACTCGAGCGCGAAGGTGCCGATCATGTACAGGTTGTCCGGCGTGGTGTCGGCACCGCCGAGTTCTGCGGCAGAGGCGGTGACCAGTTCGTTGGGGTGGGTGAGCAGTTCGGGTTTGATCGTGCGGTGCATGGTGGCGAGCTTGACGATGGTCCATGCCATCGCGGTGAACTGTTCTGCTGCAACCTCATCGGTGATCGGCTGTAGCGGCGCGGGATCGAGCGCTTCGATGCGCATGGTGGCAGGCACCTCGGTCGCGAAGTCGCCGACGTACTCGCGCACGACGATCGACGACGCGTCCTCCGGGATGGAAACCCACTGGGCCGACCCGAGTACCGCCGGCGGCGGCTCCGTGGCGGAGAACAGCAACTCGAAGGCACCGGAGCCGAGCACCAGGTCGCTGTCGCTGACGTATCCGGACATGCGGCGCGGAGTCAGGCCGGTTCCGGCGAGCACCTGGTATCCGAGGTAGGCGGTGCTGCCGCGCGTCCCGATGACGCGGTAGGCGCGATCGCCGCGGATCATCGCCAACAGGTACCGGCCATCGGGATTGGGGCCGCCGATCATCCGGGTGTCGGGGCACATGTCGAAGAACTCCGGGCGTTCGGTATCTGCCTGCACCGACAGTTCGGCACACAATCCGGTCACCTTCGCGACGACCTGAAGCCCCTCGATGAGCTCTCGCTCGTCGATGGCGTCCTCGATCACCGACTTGGTGAGGTCGGCCAGCATCTGCTGGACCAACCGCCAAGATTCCAGGGTCTTCGGCGCGGCGGCATTGCCATCGGTGTCCATAGTGAGACATAGTCTCATCATGGACGTCGTCTCACCAGAGAATGCGCGCGAAAGCCTGACGGTCCGCAGACAGCGGGCCACCCGCGCCCGGATCGCGACGGCGGCGGCGCAACGGGTGTCGGAGTTCGGGCTGGCGGGAGCCACGGTCGAGCAGATCGCAGCGGCGGCCGAAGTCGGACGGGCCACGTTCTTCCGGTACTTCAGCTCGAAAGAGGACGCCGTCGCCGAGGGGATGACGACCCACTGGCTGGACGCGATCACCGAGGTCATCGCCAGGCAGCCGGCCCACCTGTCGGCCGGCGAGGCAGTGATCGCGGGATTCGCCGATCTGGGCGACGGCTTCGAGACGGTCCGCGAACAGGTTCGCGAGCTCGCGACGCTGACCCGGTCGTCGCCGGTGCTGAGCGCCTGGACGCTGCAGATCTACCTGCGCTACGAGACGGCAATCGCGGACCTGGTGGCACCGCGTATCCGCGATCTGACGCCTGACGACCCGCGACCGCGGCTCATCGGTGCGATCGCCATGGCATCGGTGCGGATCGCGCTGGACGACTGGCTGGTGCACGGGGGATCGCTTCCTGCGCGCGTGCGCTCGGCACTGTCGTCGATGCCCGTCGAGTAGGCAAGGCGCCGTGGCCGCCGACTATCCTGACGTCATGGCTGTTCGCACTGCCCTTCGCCCCGGCGTGGTTTCACCGACACTGCCGGTGCCCCGCTCGATCGCGCGCCCCGAATACGTGGGCAAGGCGACGGCGCAAGAGGGCAGTGAGCCGTGGGTGCAGACCCCCGAGGTGATCGAGAAGATGCGCGTCGCCGGACGGATCGCGGCGAACGCTCTGGCCGAGGCGGGTAAGGCCGTCGCGCCCGGCGTCACCACCGACGAACTGGACCGCATCGCCCACGAATACATGATCGACCACGGCGCCTACCCGTCGACACTGGGCTACAAGGGCTATCCGAAATCCTGCTGCACCTCGCTGAACGAGATCATCTGCCACGGCATTCCCGACTCGACCGTGGTCGAGGACGGCGACATCGTCAACATCGACGTGACCGCCTACATCGACGGTGTGCATGGCGACACCAACGCCACCTTCCTGGCCGGCAATGTGTCCGAGGAGCACCGGTTGCTGGTCGAGCGCACCCATGAAGCCACGATGCGGGCGATCAAGGCCGTCAAACCCGGCCGCGCGCTGTCGGTCGTCGGCCGCGTCATCGAGTCATACGCAAACCGGTTCGGCTACAACGTAGTTCGTGATTTCACCGGTCACGGCATCGGCACCACGTTCCACAACGGACTGGTGGTTCTGCACTACGACCAGCCCGCGGTGCAGACGGTGCTCGAACCCGGAATGACGTTCACGATCGAGCCGATGATCAACCTCGGCGCGCTGGACTACGAGATCTGGGACGACGACTGGACGGTCGCCACCAAGGACAAGAAGTGGACCGCGCAGTTCGAGCACACGCTGGTGGTCACCGACGACGGCGCCGAGATCCTGACGCAGGTGTGAGCGCGGCGGTGAACGTGCGTCCACTGCGACTTCTCGGCAAGATTTTCGCAGTGAGCGCACGATCGGTGCATTCGTGACCGCGGGCGCGGGCGCGCTGCTCATCGCCGGCACCACCTCCGATGCCGGTAAGTCCATGGTGGTCGCCGGACTGTGCCGGCTGTTGGCGCGCAAGGGCATTCGGGTCGCGCCGTTCAAGGCGCAGAACATGTCGAACAACTCGGCGGTCACCGTCGACGGCGGTGAGATCGGCCGGGCGCAGGCGGTGCAGGCGCGTGCCGCCGGCCTGAGTCCACACACCAGGTTCAACCCCGTGCTTCTGAAGCCGGGCAGCGATCGCACTTCCCAGCTGGTGGTCCGCGGTCGCGTCGTCGACACCGTCGGCGCCAGGGACTACTTCACGCACCGTGAGCGACTGGCTGCAGTGGTGGTCGACGAATTGCAGGCCTTGAGAACGGAATTCGACGCGGTGATCGTCGAGGGTGCCGGCTCGCCCGCCGAGATCAACCTACGTGCCACCGACATCGCCAACATGGGCCTCGCACGTGCGGCGGACCTTCCCGTCGTCATCGTCGGCGACATCGACCGCGGTGGGTTGTTGGCGCATCTCTACGGGACGCTCGCCGTACTCGAACCCGAGGATCAGCGACTCATCTGCGGCTTCCTGGTCAACAAGTTCCGTGGCGACCCCGCGCTGCTGGCACCCGGACTCACTCAGTTGCAGGAGATGACCGGCCGGCCGACCTATGGTGTCATCCCTTACAGCGACGGGCTCTGGCTCGACGCCGAGGATTCGGTCTCCGTGCTGGCGCATCGTGTGGTCGGCGAGCCGCAGACGCCGCGCGGACAGCAATGGCTGCGCGTCGCGGCGGTCCGGCTGCCGCGAATCTCCAATTCCACCGATGTCGAGGCGCTCGCCTGCGAACCCGGTGTGCTGGTGCGCTGGGTCAGCGATCCCGCCGATCTGGCCGACGCCGATGTGATCGTGCTGCCCGGCAGCAAGGCGACCGTCGCCGACCTTGCCTGGTTGCGGGAGCGAGGACTCGCCGACGCCATCGCGGCGCATGCGCGACTCGACAAGCCGGTGCTGGGTGTCTGCGGAGGATTCCAGATGCTCTGCCGGCGCATCGACGACTCGGTGGAATCGCGAGCCGGCCGCGTCGACGGACTCGCGCTGCTCGACGCCGACATCGAATTCGATCCGGACAAGACGCTGCATCACCACGAAGTCCCGATGCACGGCTACGAAATTCATCACGGACGGGTCGTCCGGTCGACCGAGGACGACTGGCTCGGCGTCGGCATTCGCAGCGGCGCCGTCTACGGAACCCACTGGCATGGTCTCCTCGACAACGACGACGTCCGACGAGGATGGCTCACCGCCGCTGCCACAGCAGCGGCCCGGCGCGGGTTCGTGGTCGCCGACGACGTCGATGTCCGCGCGCGCCGAGACGCCCAGCTCGACGTGATGGCCGAGCTGATCACCAGCCACGTGGACGTCGACGCCGTGCTGGCGCTGCTCGAGAACGGGCCTGCCCCGCTGCCGACGGTCGCCACTAGGCTGACACCATGACCTGGCGCAACGTGCTGGTCCTCTGCGCCGTGGCACTTCTCGCGGGGGGCTGCGCCCAGCCGATCGCCGGCACGGCGACCTGGCCGGGCGCTCGACTCGAGAAAGTGCTGCTCACACCCGCGGACTTCCCCGACGGTGTCCAGTACGACCTCATCAACCAAGAGCCCGGTCAGGCCGACGGCGCCGGCGCGCCACCGGCGATGCTGTCCCGCCCCGAGGGGTGTTCGGACGGGCTGACCCGGGTGATCGCCGACTCGGCCGAGCGCGGCCCGGGCAGCGCAGCCGAGTATCTGGTTGCCTACGACGGCGCGCGAATGGTCATCACCGTGTTGACGTGGCGTCTGGACCTCGAGAAGTTGGCGGCGGTGGCCGATCGCTGCGCCGAGTTCCAAACGTTCTTCGACCCGTCGACGCCCGGTATCCCGATCACCACGACGAGACTTCAGACACCGCGGCCGGACGCGTTGGTGTACGAGCAGACCATGCGGTTGGGTGACACCTCCGATAGCGTGTACTTCTCGTTCGAGAACATCGGCGACACAGCGGTGTTCGGTGTCGCTTTTCCGACCCCGAATCCGTCGATCGGAGTCAAAGGTTCGCTCCCGCAGACGTTTCTGGACATCACAGCAAAGCAGGCCGACCGCGCGCGAACGGCTTGACGCTCCGCGCCTCGCCGCGAAAACCCACCCGCTCTCAAGTGACCGCCTGTAGCGTGGCGAAATGCCGCCAACCACGATCACTGTCGACGGTGTTGGCGTATCCGTCAACGTTGCAGGCCCCGACAAGGGGTCCGTCGTCGTGGTGCTCGGCGCTGCACATCACGCGGCTACCGCCTACGACGCGGTGTGTCAGCGATTGCACACCGCGTCACTTCGGACGGTGGTCATCGCGCCCGACCCACGTCTGACCGCCGAGTCGGTCATCGGGGTCATGGACGCGCTCGAGGTGAAGTGGGCGCTGCTGGTCGGTGACCGTGTTGGCGCGGAGCTGGCGTGGGAGCTCGCCGCGACCCGATTGGATCGGTTCATCGGGCTGGTGGTCATCGACCGCGGTCATCCGCGGGTCGCCGATCTCACCGGGGCGATACGCGACGACGCCTGTCCGCCTGTGGAGATGAACACCACCGCGCTGGTCAGTACCGCGGCCGCCCGCGCTGTCGCCAAAGCGAGCCAGCGTTATGTGTACGGCGACTACCGGATGGTCGATCTGTTGGGCAGGCGAAACGCCCAGGAGTCCACGGCGCAACTCGCTGCCGAGATCGTGATGCGCACCAGCACCTGGTAGGTCTAGCTCGTCGGCGGCTCGTCGGGTGTCCACGCCTGTGGCAACGCGGGACTGCCCGGAAAAAGGAAGTCGACGAAAGCCTTTGCGGTGGGCTGAGGCTCGTGGTTGGCCAACCCTGGACGTTCGTTGGCCTCGATGAACACGTAGTCCGCCGCGGTGACGTCGGGAACCAGGAGGTCGATGCCCGTCACGGGGATGCCGATGGCGTCGGCGGCCGTCACCGCGACCTCGCTGAGATGCGGATTCACCTTCGCTGTCACGTCGTGAATCGTGCCGCCCTGGTGCAGGTTCGCCGTCCGTCGTACCCGGAGTTTCTGTCCCTCTGGCAGCACGTCGTCGAAGGTGAAACCGGCCTCGGCGACCGTCGACTCGGTCACCTCGTCCATGGGGATGCGGGACTCGCCGCCGGTTGCCGCCGCCCTGCGACGACTCTGCGCCTCGATGAGCTCGCGAACCGTGTGATGGCCGGTGCCGACGATTTCGGCGGGCTTGCGCAGCGCGGCGGCCACGACCTTGCCGTCGATCACCACGAGGCGCAGGTCATCACCCGCCGCGCGCTGCTCGATCAACACGTTCGGATGCTCTTCACGGGCGCGCGCCAACGCGGCGTCCAACTCCTGCGTGCTGCTGACCCCGACGGTGATGCCCTTGCCCTGTTCTCCGCGGGTGGGCTTCACGACGACGTCGCCGACCTCTTCGAGAAACGCATGATCCTGCTCGTCGAACGTGGCCAGACGCCCCTTCGGAACCTGTATCCCCGCCTCCGACACCAGACGGCGCGTCAACCGCTTGTCGTCACAGCGCGCCATCGCCACCGCGGACGTGTACTCCGACAACGACTCCCGGGTGATCACGCTGCGGCCACCGTGCGATAGGCGCATCTCACCTGCACCCGCGTCGAGGATCTCGACCCAGATTCCGCGACGCATCGCCTCGTCGGCGATGATCCGCGCATACGGATTCAGATCGTCGACGGTTTCCGGCGGATGCGTGAACAGCGGCTCGTTGATCGCGTTCTTGCGTTTGACGGCCATGACCGGCACGCGCTCGAAGCCGAGCTTCTCGTACAGGCCGATCGCCGCCTCATTGTCATGGGCCACCGACAAGTCCATGTACGCCCGGCCCCGCTCGCGATAGAGGGCGGCCAGAGCGCGGGTGAGCGCGGCGCCGACACCGGGCAGGCTGGTGGTCGGGTCGACGGCCAGCGTCCACAGACTCGAGCCGTTCTCGGGGTCGTTGAACAGGCGCTCGTGGTCTACGCCGGTGACGGTGCCGATCAGCGAACCGTCGTCATCGCGCACGGCCACCAAATAGTCGACGGCGTCGCGGTGTTCGCTGTTGTCCCACAGCACGTCGACGGGCGCGGGCACCATCCCGCAGCGCATGTACACGCGGTTGATCTCGTCGGTCTCCTCGGCGCGTTCCAGCGGGCGAACGGTGAATCCGGTGGGAGCGGCGGGCGGCTCGTCGCCTTCGGTGAACCTCAGCCGGTAGGTGTGGCTCGGGTCGATGAACAACTCCGCAGGTGCCATCGAGACCAGGACATGCGGCTCGCGGGCGTATATGCAGATGTCGCGTCGTCCATGCCCTTCTTGCCGCAGGACCTCGGCGAGCTTGGCAGGATCGGCGAACGTTTGCCCGAATATCAGTCGTCCCCAACCCATTTCGACAGCCACATCGTCGGCCATCGCATCGACGAGGTGTTGCGGCGACGCGTCGTGCAGGCCGAGCGTGATCGCTTCGGTGTGGTCGGGATCCACGGGGCCGGATGTCGCCGGCCTTCCGGCTCCTGAGCTGGATGTCGCCGGCCTTCCGGCTCCTGAGCTGGATGTCGCCGGCCTTCCGGCTCCTGAGCTGGATGTCGCCGGCCTTCCGGCTCCGACCGTCACGCTGCCGTCCCGTTGATTCCGTGGCGCTGCAGCCACAACTCGAGCAGCGCAAGCTGCCACAGCTCGTTGCCGCGTAGCGGGGTCAGCCGCCCGTTCGGGTCGGCAAGCAGCTGCTCGACGGCGTCGGGGCGGAACAGCCCGCGTTCCTTGGCCACGGGTGCGTAGAGGGCGTCGCGGACCATCTCCAGGTAGGGCCCCTCGAGGTGCGTCAGGGCGGGGACGGGGAAGTAGCCCTTGGGGCGGTCGATGACTTCCGACGGGATCACCCGGCGGGCGGCCTGCTTGAGCACTCCCTTGCCGTCATGCGCGATCTTCAGCTCGGGCGGGCAGGTAGCCGCCAGCTCGACGAGCTCGTGGTCGAGGAACGGTACCCGGCCCTCGAGACCCCAGGCCATCGTCATGTTGTCGACGCGCTTCACCGGGTCGTCGACCAGCATGACCGTGGTGTCGAGCCGCAGCGCGCGGTCGATCCCGCCGTCGGCCCCCGGATTCGCGAAGTGCTCGGTGACGAACTCCAGGCTCGGATCGCTTTCCGCGAGATAGTCCGCATTGACGAGCGCGGCGACTCCGCTGGGGTCGCGGTCGAAGAACGCCGCGCGGTACCTGGCCACCGCGTCGTCCAGCGATGCCGCGTCGGCCATCGGCGGATACCAGTGATAGCCGGCGAACACCTCGTCTGCGCCCTGACCGGACTGCACGACCTTGACGTGCTTGGCCACCTCCTGGCTGAGCAGGTAGAAAGCCACGCAGTCATGGCTGACCATCGGTTCGCTCATCGCGCCGATAGCACCGTCGAGTGCGGGCAGCATCCGGGCGGTGTCGATGCGGATCTGATGGTGGTCGGTGCCGAAGCGCTGGGCGACGATGTCGGAGTACTTGAACTCGTCGCCCTTCACGCCGCCCACGGACTCGAAGCCGATGGAGAAGGTCGCCAGCCCGTGCTGGCCCGCTTCGGCGAGCAGCCCGACGATGAGGCTGGAGTCGACGCCACCGGAGAGCAGGCAGCCCACCGGCACGTCGGCGACCAGCCGGCGCTTGACGGCCAGGCGCAGCGATTCGAGAACCGCGTCCTCCCAGTCCTTTTCGGACCAGGCGGCCGTTTCTGCCCGCCGCGTGAAATCGGGTTCCCAGTACCGGGTGGTCACGCGGCGTCCGTCCGGCTCGATCGCGACGAGGGCCGCGGGGGGCACCTTGGACACGCCGCGCAGGATCGTGCGCGGCGGCGGGACCACGGAGTGGAAGGACAGGTAATGGTTGAGCGCGACGGGATCGATACGGGTGTCCACGCCGCCACCGGCGATCAGCGCGGGCAGCGAGGACGCGAACCGGATGCGTTTCGCGTCCTCCGCGAGATACAGCGGCTTGATTCCCAGCCGGTCACGGCCCAATAGCACCCGGCCGCTGTCCCGCTCCACGATCGCGAAGGCGAACATGCCCTTGAGGTGGTCGACGAATCGGTCGCCCCAGTGATGGTAGGCCTTGAGCAGGACTTCGGTGTCGCTGGTGGAGAAGAAGCGATAGCCGCGGCCGCTCAGGTCCTGGCGCAGTTCCTTGTAGTTGTAGATGCAGCCGTTCCAGGCGATCGACAACCCGAGGTCGGAGTCGACCATCGGCTGGGCGCCCGCCTCGGTCAGGTCGATGATCTTCAGGCGACGATGACCCAGCGCGACGCGGCCCTGCGACCAGACGCCCGCGCCGTCGGGGCCTCTCGGTGTCATCGCCTCGGCCATGGCCGAGACCGCCGCTATGTCAGGGGGTAATCCGTCGAGGCGCACCTCGCCGGTGGCTCCACACACCTGTTCGACCCTACTTCTGTCTCGGCGCTACCTCAATTGAGCTGACTGGCTCGCCGCACGTGACGGCGCGACGCTGCTGTTAATTCCCCAGGAAGAACCCGGTCAAACCCTGGGTGCAGCGGTGATCGAGACGATCGTCACAGCAATGAAGCGTCAGCTGACACCTTCGAGCGCTTCACCGGTCTCGTCGATCTGCCTGACGGGCCCGGTGAACCACTTCTTCACCGACACATGCCAGTAGATGTAGAGCAGGATGAGCACGCCACCCACGAGCAGCGGGGTGTAGTTGACGTACTTCCACTCGAAGCCGGGATCCCACGGCGCGCCGAGGTTTGACGTCGGCCACAGTGCGATGAACGACGTGAGCAGGATCTCCATGAGCGCGACGGGCGCCATCCACTTGTGATGCCCACGCAGATTCCATCTGCCCACCTGGAATTCATCGCCCAACTTCCAGCGGTAGTAGATGGGTACGGCGAAGCACAGATAAAGACCGACGACCCCGATGGACACCACCGCGAAGAACGCGACAGGCACCGGAGCGCCGTTGATGTCGACCTCGACGAGGGCAGGCAGTGTGATGAGGGCCGCGATCGCCGCGGTGACGATGACGGCGTTGGCGGGGATTCTGCTCTTGCTCACCTTCGACCACAGCTGGTGGCCGGGGACCGCGCGGTCGCGACTGAACGCGAACAGCATCCGCGACGCGCTGGTCTGACAGGCGGTGGTGCAGAAGAACTGTCCGGCAGTCGAAATGAGCAACACGATGCCCATCCAGCTGCTGTCGAGCGCCTGACCGAAGATGACCGCGACGGCGCCACCGCCTGCGGTCACCTCGTCGACGTCCTGAACGGCGAACAGGAAGGTCAGCAGCAGGATCCAGCCACCGATTGCGGAGTAGAAGATCGATCGCCAAATGCCTTTGGCTGCACCGTCGGCCGCGCTCTTGGTCTCCTCTGACAGATGTGCCGACGCGTCGTAGCCGGTGATCGTGTACTGCGTCAGGATCGCCGAGATGGGCAGCACGAAGAAGATGAACGCGATACCGGTTTCACCCCCGAAGAAACCGGTGTTGTTGACGGTGGTCGCGAACACCGTGGAGAAGCTGGCGTGCTGCTCGGGCAGCAACCACAGGATCGCCACCACGACCATCGCGCCCGCCACGTGCCACCACACCGAGATGTTGTTGATGACGGCGAGCAGATGCGACGAGAAGATGTTGATGGTCGCAACGAGCACGAGGATGATCAGGAAGATGATGAATGTCCTGGTCAGGCTGTATCCCTCGACCCAGGTCTCGCTGAAGGTGCCCAGCGTTAGATCCAGGAACGTCGCGCAGCCGTAGGCCACCGATGCCAGGATCGCGATGAGCCCGATGAGGTTGAGCCAGCCTGTGTAGAAGCCTGCCTTCGCACCGCCGAGTTTGGCCGCCCACCAGTAGATTCCGCCGGACGTCGGGTAGGCCGAGACCAGCTCGGACATACACAGCCCGATGATCAGGATGAAGACCGACACGATCGGCCAACCCCACGCGATCGCGGCGGGACCGCCGTTGTTCCAGCCGAGGCCGAACGACGTGAAGCAGCCCGCCAGTATCGAGATGATCGAGAACGAGATCGCGAAGTTGGAGAAGCCGGACCACGAGCGGTTCAGCTCCTGGGTGTAGCCGAGGCTGGCGAGATGCCGTTCGTCCTCGTCGAGATGTTCGTGACCTTCTGGCACGGCGGTTCTCCTTCGTGAACGTGGCGGCAGCCCGACGCGGTGGATTCGGGCTCACTGCCTAGGGACAATAGATCGGCGTTGGTCTGATGTTCTACCTTTGGAGTGCGATTTTCGCGCATATCGCCGCAGAATGCGCGTCAACTCGTTGACCAATGGTTGACTTGACCGCGTAATCCGTCGTCTGGTGAGGAGTGCAGCAATGGGCAGACAACCCGGCCTGGTGTCGCAAGCCGAGCTCGAGAGCCTCGTTGCCGACGGTGAGATCGACACGGTGATCGTCGCGTTCTGCGATATGCAGGGCAGGCTCACCGGCAAGCGGGTCTCGGCGCGTCTGTTCGTCGACGACGTCGCTGAGCACGGCGCGGAGTGCTGCAATTATCTGTTGGCCGTCGACGTCGACATGAACACCGTGGACGGCTACGCCATCTCCAGCTGGGAGACCGGCTACGGCGACATGGTGATGACGCCGGATTTCACGACGCTGCGACTGCTGCCCTGGTTGCCCGGCACCGCCATGGTGATGGCCGACCTCTCGTGGACGGACGGCACAGCGGTCACGCAAGCGCCCCGAAGCATCCTCAATCGCCAGATCGACCGGCTCGCCGAACGCGGACTGGTGCCGTACGTCGGCACGGAGCTGGAATTCATGGTGTTCGACATCGGATACCGGCAGGCCTGGGCCGACGGCTACCGCGGCCTGCCGGCGGCGACCGATTACAACGTGGATTACGCCATGCACGCCTCGACCCGGATGGAGCCGTTGCTGCGCGACATCCGGCTCGGCATGGAGGGGGCCGGCATGTATTGCGAGGGTGTGAAAGGCGAATGCAACCTCGGGCAACAGGAGATTGGGTTCCGCTACGACCACGCCCGCGTGACGTGTGATAACCACACCATCTACAAGAACGGCGCGAAAGAGATCGCCGACCAGCATGACAAGAGCCTGACCTTCATGGCGAAATTCGATGAGCGCGAAGGCAACAGCTGTCACATCCACATTTCGTTGCGGGGTGACGACGGCAGTGCAGTGTTCGCCGACCCGGATGACGACCTCGGTATGTCGCCGATGTTCCGCAGCTTCATCGCCGGACAGCTGGCGACCCTGCGGGAACTGACACTGTTTTACGCGCCGAACATCAACTCCTACAAGCGATTCGCGCTCGGCAGCTTCGCGCCCACCGCGATCGCGTGGGGGATGGACAACCGGACGTGCGCGCTTCGCGTGGTTGGGCACGGTCACGGTATGCGGGTGGAATGCCGGGCCCCGGGCGGCGACGTGAACCAGTACCTCGCCGTTTCCGCGTTGATCGCAGGCGGACTGCACGGCATCGAGCAGGAACTCGAGCTGCCGGAGGCGTTGGAGGGCAACGCTTACACCAGTGGCGCGGATTGTCTGCCCACCACGCTGGCCGAAGCGGCGGATCTGTTCGACAAGTCCGAGATCGCGCGTTCGGCGTTCGGCGACGACGTTGTCGACCACTACCTCAACAACGCTCGCATCGAGGTGAACGCGTTCAACGCCGCCGTGACCGACTGGGAAAGGGTGCGCGGCTTTGAGCGGCTTTGACGCGAGTAGCGAAGGCGGATCGCGCGGACTCCGCCCAGTGATCGGATTGACGACTTATCTGCAGAAGGCGCAAACCGGGGTGTGGGACGTGCGGGCCAGCTTCCTGCCCGCGATCTACTTCGAAGCAGTCGCGCTCGCCGGCGGAATCTCCACACTGCTGCCGCCACAACCCGTCGACGCGGACATCGCCGAACGTGTGCTGGACGGACTCGACGGCTTGGTGATCACCGGCGGGCGGGATGTCGATCCGGGCACGTATGGACAACAGCGTCACCCTGCTACCGACGATCCCGTGGAGGACAACCGGTTACGCGACGCATTCGAGTTCGCACTGTTCGCAGGAGCGGTGCGCCGTGGCATGCCCGTTCTGGGGATCTGCCGCGGCGCCCAGGTGGTCAATGTCGCGATGGGCGGAACACTGCATCAGCATCTGCCCGACGTGCTCGGTCACCCCCGTCATCAGCAGGGCAACGCGGTGTTCAGCACGTCGTCGGTGCGTACCGTGCCCGGGACTCGACTGGCCGCCTTGATCGGCGAGTCCTCGGATGCACAGTGCTATCACCATCAAGCCATCGACCGCCTCGGTGCGGGCCTGATCGTCAGCGCTCAGGACACCGACGGTGTCATCGAAGCGGTCGAGCTCGATCCGGCCACCGAGCCGGACAAGTGGGTGGTGGCGGTGCAGTGGCACCCCGAGGAGCGGTTGGACGACCTGCGGCTGTTCGCCGGTGTGGTGGAAGCGGCGGCTGCTTATCGGAGAGGAAGAGTGAACGCGTGACGACTAGCGATGTGATCAACCCCGCCACCGAGGAACTGCTGCGCACCGTCGAGCAGACCGACCTGGCGGGCGTCGATGACGCAGTGGCGCGCGCCAAGGTGGCCCAACGGGATTGGGCTCGGCGAGCCCCCGCGGAGCGGGCCGCGACTTTGCGCGACTTCGCGGCAGTCGTCGACGCCCACGTGGACGAACTGGCCGCGCTCGAGGTCGCCAATTCCGGGCATCCGATCGGCAACGCGCAGTGGGAGGCCGGTCACGTCCGCGACGTCCTGCAGTTCTACTCGGCCAGCCCGGAACGCTTGTCGGGGAAGCAGATCCCGGTGGCGGGTGGATTGGACGTCACGTTCAACGAACCGCTCGGGGTCGTCGGTGTCATCACGCCGTGGAACTTCCCGATGACGATCGCCTCGTGGGGTTTCGCCCCGGCGCTGGCCGCGGGCAACGCGGTGCTGGTGAAACCGGCGGAGTGGACGCCGCTGACCACGATTCGGCTGGGCGAACTCGCTGTCGAGGCCGGTGTGCCCGCCGACCTGTTCGCAGTGCTGCCGGGCAAGGGTTCGGTGGTGGGGGAGCGCTTCGTGACCCATCCCGATGTCCGCAAAATCGTCTTCACAGGATCCACCGAGGTCGGTACCCGCGTGATGGCAGGTGCGGCAACACAGGTCAAGCGGGTGACGCTCGAGTTGGGCGGCAAGAGCGCCAACATCGTCTTCGACGACTGCGACCTGGAAAAGGCCGCCGCGACGGCACCGTACAGCGTCTTCGACAACGCCGGTCAGGACTGTTGTGCGCGAAGCCGAATCCTCGTGCAGCGCACTGTCTATGACCGGTTCATGGAATTGCTCGAGCCGGCCGTCAAGGGCGTCGTCGTCGGCGATCCGACCGACAAGGCCACGGAGATGGGCCCGTTGGTCTCGAAAGCGCACTGGGAGACGGTCGCCGCGTACGTCCCCGACGACGCACCCGTGGCATTCCGCGGCGATGCACCGTCGGGGCCTGGGTTCTGGTTCCCGGCGACCGTGTTGACGCCGCCGCGCACCGACCGAACGGTCACCGACGAGATCTTCGGCCCGGTGGTGACGGTGCTGCCGTTCGACGACGAGGCCGACGCGATCTCGCTGGCGAACGACACTCCCTACGGACTGTCCGGATCGATCTGGACCGACAACATGTCGCGCGGACTGCGGGTATCACGGGCAGTGGAATCGGGCAACTTGTCGGTCAATTCGCATTCGTCGGTCCGCTACAACACACCGTTCGGCGGCTTCAAACAGTCGGGCCTCGGCCGTGAGCTCGGCCCCGATGCGCCGCTGTCTTTCACCGAAACCAAGAACGTCTTTATCGCGATCGGAGATGCTTGATGGACCTGACCCAACGACTGGCAGGCAAGGTCGCCGTGATCACCGGCGGCGCCAGCGGCATCGGACTGGCCAGCGCCAAGCGCATGGCGGCCGAGGGTGCGACCATCGTGATCGGCGACATCGATCCGAAGACGGGCAAGACCGTCGCCGACGATCTCAACGGAACCTTTGTCCCGGTGGATGTTTCGGACCAGGTCGCGGTGGATGCGCTGTTCGACACCGCGGCGCAGACACACGGCTCGGTGGACATCGCGTTCAACAACGCCGGAATCTCGCCGCCCGAGGACGATCTCATCGAGGACACCGGCATCGACGCGTGGCAGCGTGTGCAGGACATCAACCTCAAGTCGGTGTTCTTCTGCTGCAAGGCCGCACTGCGCTACATGGTGCCCCAGCAGAAGGGCTCGATCATCAACACCGCGTCGTTCGTCGCGGTGATGGGTTCGGCGACATCGCAGATCTCTTACACCGCTTCCAAGGGCGGGGTCCTTGCCATGTCCCGGGAACTGGGGGTGCAGTACGCGCGTCAGGGCATCCGCGTCAATGCGCTGTGCCCGGGTCCGGTGAACACGCCGCTGCTGCAGGAGTTGTTCGCCAAGGACCCGGAGCGGGCGGCGCGACGGCTGGTGCACGTCCCGGTAGGGCGATTCGCCGAGCCGGAGGAACTGGCGGCGGCCGTGGCGTTCCTGGCCAGCGACGACGCCTCTTTCATCACCGCATCGACCTTTCTGGTCGACGGCGGCATCAGCGGCCACTACGTCACTCCGCTGTAAGCCCATCATGACCGCCGACCCGGACGTCCCGCAGGCAAGTGAGGCCCTGCTGCGCCCGGTGCGGCCTCCAAACGCGTTCGAGGACACCGTCGGGCGGCTGTTGCAGACCATCCGGCTCGGGATGCTCGCGCCGGGCGAATCGTTGCCACCCGAACGTGAGCTCGCCACCAAGCTCGGTGTCAGCCGAGACACCGTGCGCGAGGCGATCAAATCGTTGGCCGATGCCGGCTATCTGGTCTCGCGGCGGGGCCGCTACGGAGGCACCTTCCTTGCCGACGAGTTGCCAAGTCACACCGGTGATAGTGACGACGTCACGCGTGCGGAGATCGACGATGCCCTGCGGTTGCGGGAGATCCTCGAGGTCGGCGCGGCGCGCATGGCGGCCAACCGCACACTGACCGCAGCCGAACGGGAGGTGCTGTGGACACGGCTGACCGACGTCCGCGGCGCCGAACCCGAGGACTACCGGCGGCTGGATTCGCGGCTGCACCTGGCGATCGCCGAGGCCGCTGGATCGCCGTCGCTGGTTCCGCTGCTGGCCGAGAACCGGATGCGGCTGAACGCCCTGCTCGACCAGATTCCCTTGCTGCCGCGCAACATAGCCCACTCCGACGAGCAGCACGAGGCGATCGTGATCGCGATACTCGCCGGTGACGGCGAGGGTGCGGCGGCCGCGATGCGGGCCCACGTCGAGGGGTCGGCCACACTTCTGCACGGATTCCTGGACTGAGATGACTTCGGTGGCACCGCAAACACAGACGTCATCGCGGCCATTCCGGATGCCTGGGGGGTTAGATTTGAACGATGGTGGAAGCGGGTGGCCACGCGGAGGTCGAGGCGGTGGTGCAGCGGGCGTCGTCTGCGCTGGCCGACGTCGATACCGCGGGCTGGGCGCAGCGCTTCGACCTGCTGTCCGACCCTCACCGCTTGGAGATCCTGCTCGTTCTGCACCGTGCACCAGGCATCAATGTCGGCGACCTCGCCTCGGTGCTGGGCAGATCCGAGAATGCGGTGTCGCAGGCACTGCGGGTGCTTCGCCAGCAGGGTTGGGTGAGCTCGACGCGGGTGGGCCGCGCGGTGAGTTACCGGCTCGAGGACGAGATCGTGCACGATCTGCTGCACTGGATCGGCGCCCGACACGGCTGACGAGGTCCGCATGGCGCTGACGCTGAGCGACGACCGACTCAACGAGCTGTTCGAGGAGTTCCCAGTGTTGGCCGGCCGGCCGCGGCGCCTCGAGGAGCTCTCCGGCGGGCTCACCAACCGCAACGTCAAGATCACCACACCCGACGCGACATACGTCGCGCGATGCACCGACACGTCGTCGAACCTGTTGGGAATCGACAGGGACCGCGAGTGTCACAACACCAGGGCCGCCGAACAAGCAGGCGTCGGTGCGCCGGTGATCGATTACCGCCCAGACCTCGGCATCATGTTGCTCGGGTACCTCGAGGGAAAGACATTGTCGAACGACGACTTTCAACGGCCCGGTGTCATCGCCAAGGCGGCGGGTGCGATTCGGACACTGCACTCCGGTCCGCGGTTCGTCGGCCGCTTCGACATGTTCGAGCAGCAGCCGATATATCTGAAAACCGCCAGGGACAAAGGATTCCGGATCCCCGCCGACTACCTCGACCACGCCGACACGTTCGACGAGATCGCCCGTGTGCTGGCCGCAACCGATCAGGGAACCGTGCCCTGCAACAACGATCTGCTGGCCGGCAACTTCATCGAAGACGGTGACCGGATCTGGCTGATCGACTACGAGTACTCCGGCAACAACGATCCGTGTTTCGAGCTGGGTAACACATGGGCCGAGTGCGGATTGTCCACCGAACAGCTCGAGGAGTTCGTCACCGCGTACTACGGGAGGCGCCTGCGGCACAAGACCGCCAGGGCACAACTGCAGGGCATCGTGGGGAAGTACGGCTGGACGCTGTGGGGTTGCATACAGAACGGTTCGAGTGCAATCGATTTCGACTTCTGGGGATGGGCGATGGAACGCTACGAAGGTGCGGTGGCCGAGTTCAGGGGACCGAACCTGGCTCGGCTGCTCGACGACGCGCAGGCGGCCGACTGATGACGACTGAGCTTCCCCAGCGCGCCCACACCGTCATCATCGGTGGCGGTGTGATCGGCACCAGCGTCGCCTACCACCTGACCAAACTCGGTGTCTCCGATGTCGTGCTACTCGAACAGGGACAGCTGTCCAGTGGAACCACCTGGCACGCAGCCGGACTGGTCGGCCAACTGCGGGCTTCCGAGAGCGCGACACGGCTGGTGCAGTACTCGACGCAGCTCTACGCCGAGTTGGAGAGCGAGGTCGGCCTCTCCGCCGGTTACAAGCAGTGCGGGGGTGTGACCGTCGCGCGCACCGAGGACAGGATGATCCAGCTGCGCCGCACCGCTGCCAACGCCGAAGCTTTCGACATGGAGTGCGAACTGCTGAGCCCCAGACAGGCGCTGGAGCGTTATCCGGTGATGCGTGTCGACGACCTCGTCGGGGCGATCTGGCTACCGGGCGACGGCAAGGCCAACCCCACGGACCTGACCTTCGCACTGGCCAAGGGCGCCAGAATGCGTGGCGCACGCATCGTCGAGAAGGTACGGGTGACAGACATTCTCAGCGATGGCGGCAGGGTGCGGGGAGTGCGTACCGACAAAGGCGACGTCGAGGCCGAGGTCGTCGTCAACTGCGCCGGTCAATGGGCGAAGCAGATCGGCGCATTGGCGGGAGTCAATGTTCCTTTGCACTCCGCGGAACATTTCTACGTCGTCAGCGAGGCCATCGACGGTGTGCACACGGATCTGCCGATCCTCCGCGATCCAGACGGCTACACCTACTTCAAGGAAGAGGTCGGGGGATTGGTGATCGGCGGGTTCGAACCCGAGGCCAAACCCTGGGTGTCGCCGGACAAGATTCCGTACCCCTTCGAATTTCAACTCCTCGAAGAGGATTGGGAGCACTTCGAGATCCTGATGAACAGTGCGCTGCTGCGGATACCCGCGCTGGAGACGACGGGAATCAAGAAGTTCTACAACGGACCGGAGAGCTTCACTCCGGACAACCAGTTCATCCTTGGCGAGGCGCCCGAACTCGCCAACTTCTTCGTCGGTGCGGGATTCAACTCGGTCGGCATCGCCACCGCGGGCGGTGCGGGCCGCGCCCTCGCGGAGTGGATCGTCAACGGTGCGCCGACATCGGACATGACCGGCGTGGACATCCGCAGGTTCGCACCGTTCAACGGCAACACCCGATGGTTGCACGACCGCGTCGCCGAGGTCCTGGGACTGCATTACGAGATCCCCTGGCCCAACAGGGAAATGGCGACCGCTCGCCCGTTCCGCCGTTCGCCCGTTCACCATCTGCTGCAAGCCGCGAACGCCAACTTCGGCAGCAGAATGGGTTGGGAGCGGGCCAATTTCTTCGCCCCGCCGGACACGGATCCGACGATCGAGTACACCTGGGGTAAGCCGAACTGGCTTGCTTGGTCGGCGGCCGAGCAGACCGCCACCCGCACGAACGTCACGGTGTTCGACCAGACGTCGTTCTCCAAGTACATGGTGGTGGGCCGTGACGCCGAATCCGCACTGCAATGGCTGTGCACCGCCGACGTCGCAGTGCCGGTAGGTCGATCCGTGTACACGGGGATGCTCAACGAACGCGGCACATACGAGTCCGATGTGACGGTGACCCGCACCGGCCCCGACGAGTTCCTGATCGTCAGCAGCGCGGCGACGACCGAGCGCGACAAGGACCACATCCGCAAGAACCTGCCATCGGGTGTCGACGCGTCGCTGGTCGACGTGACATCCGCCTACGCGGTATTCGGCGTGATGGGCCCGAGGTCCCGGGATCTGCTGGCGAGGCTGACGACCGCCGACCTCTCCGACGGCGCCTTCGGATTCGGCACCAGCAGGCTGATCTCGCTCGGATATGCGACGGTGCGCGCGACGCGGATCACGTATGTGGGCGAATTGGGTTGGGAACTCTACGTTCCTGCGGAGTTCGCGGTCGGCGTCTACGAGGACCTGATGAGTGCGGGCGCAGAATTCGGTGTCCGCCGCGGTGGTTATTACGCGATCGAGTCGCTCAGGTTGGAGAAGGGCTACCGCGCATTCGGGCGGGAATTGACGCCCAGTGAGAACCCGGTCGAGGCCGGGCTGCTTTTCGCGTGCAAGCTCAAGACGGACATCGCCTTCCTCGGCCGCGAGGCAGTGGAGAAGGCCAAGGCCGAAGGACAGCGCCGCAAGCTGGTCGGGTTCGCCGTCGAATCGCCCGAGGCAATGCTGTGGGGAGGCGAGTTGGTCCTGCGCGACGGCGCGGTGGCCGGGCAGGTGACCTCGGCGGCATGGGGCGAGACGACCGGATCATGCGTTGGACTGGCCTATCTGAGGGCGACCGACAATGCGATCGTGAGCGCTGACTGGGTGCGTGCGGGACGCTACGAGGTCAATGTGGGCGGACGGCTGTACCCGATCTCGGTCTCGCTGCGGCCGCTCTACGACGCGGCCAACACGCGAATCCGCCCGTAATCCTCTGGGGCCTGGGGAAGGCTGTAGGTCGTGACGGTGGAGTTCCGGCTACTCGGCGACGTCGAGGCCCGCCTCGACGGCCAGCGGGTGGACATCGGCCACGCCCGCCAGCGGTGTGTGCTGGCGGCGATGTTGGTGGACGTGAACCGCCCGATCCCCGCCGACCAGCTGATCGACCGGGTGTGGGCGGCCGATACACCGCACCGGGCACGCAATACGCTCGCCGCCTACCTGTCGCGGCTGCGGCCGCTGCTGGCGAACGCTTCCGTGCAGATCGTGCGAGAACCCGGCGGTTACACGCTGTCTGCCGACGCGCTGTCGGTCGACCTGCACCGGTTTCGTGACATCGTCGCCCGCGCCCGGGCGGCCACGGATCCGGCCCGCGCCGCCACGCTGTTCGACGAGGCGCTGGCGCTCTGGCGCGGCACACCCTTTGCCGCACTGGACACGCCGTGGTTCAACGACATGCGGGATTCCCTTGAGGTCGAGCGATTTTCGGTCGCAATGGACCGCAATGAGGCGGCACTACGCGCCGGACGGCACGCCGAGTTGCTCGGCGAGCTGACCGCGGCCGTTCAGTCCCACCCACTGGATGAGCGTCTGGCCGGACAGTTGATGCTCGCGCAGTACCGCAGCGGCAGGCAGGCGCAGGCCCTCGATACCTACCGGAAGACGCGCGACCGGCTCGTCGACGAACTCGGCGTCGATCCCAGTCCGGTGCTGCAAGCAGTGCACCGACAGATCCTCGACGGAGAGGCGGCACCGCCACCGCCTGTTCACGTTGCGACCCGACCGTTGGCCGGCCTACCGCGGCGCGCCACCACCTTCGTCGGCCGGGAACCCGACCTGGCGCGCATTGGCGCCGCACTCGCCGACAGTCCGCTGGTGACCCTGACCGGCGTCGGCGGAGTCGGTAAGACACGGCTGGCGCTAGAGGCCGCGGAGCGCGAGCATGCACGCTTCGCCGACGGCGTCTCGATCTGCGAACTGGCGCCGATCGACGACGGGTCGGCGGTCACGCATGCGGTGGCGGCAGCGTTGCGCCTGCAGCAGCAGCAGGGTCTCGGCATCGAGGACACGGTCATCGAGTATCTGCGCGCGCGCGAACTGTTGCTGGTCGTCGACAACTGCGAGCACGTCCTCGACGACGCGGCGCTGCTGCTCGAACGCATCGCGGGGCACTGCCCCGGCATCACCGTGCTGGCCACCAGCAGGGAAGCGCTCGGCGTCGCGGGGGAGCGCATCGTGCCCGTCGAGCCCTTGCCCGTGGGCGACGCAACGGTGTTGTTCGCCGACCGCGCGAAGGCGACCCGGTCGGACTTCGACCTCGATAGCGAACCGGTCGGCGCCGTGGCGGAGATCTGCCGCCGCCTGGACGGGCTGCCACTGGCGATCGAGTTGGCGGCGGCGCGGATGCGCGCGATGAGCAGTCTTGACGTCGCACGACGGCTGGATCGGCTGCGTCTGCTGAGCGGCGGGGCACGCGGCACCCATCCGCGCCATCAGAGTCTTTCGGCGACGATCGACTGGTCCTACCACCTGCTCTCGGAGCCGGAACAGGCTTTGTTCACTCGGTTGTCGGTATTCGCAGGCGGTTTCGACATCGAGGCCGCCCACGGCGTCTGCGGCGACGAGTGCACTCACGAAGACGATACTCTCGAAGTGCTGACGGGTCTCATCGACAAGTCGATGGTCACCGCGCGGGGAGGCACTCAGATCTCGCGATACAGCGTTCTGGAAACACTGCGTGCCTACGGGCGGGACCGCCTGCGGGAGAACACCGTTGACGATGAGTACGCCATGCGTCACGCCGAGTACTTCACCGCGCTGGCCGAGCGCGCCGCGTCGGGCACCCAAGGCGGCGACGAGCAGGCGTGGGTGCAGCGGATGCTGCCCGACTACGACAACCTGCGCGTGGCGTTCGAGCATCTGATGGCGGATTCCGATGTGGACACTGCACTTCGGCTGGTCACGTCGTTGCCCGAATTCATCCATTTGCGAATAGGTTACGAATCGTCTGGCTGGGCAGAACGGGTCGTCGAACTGGCCGACACCAGCCACCCGCTGTACGTCGCAGCGGTCGGGTTCGCCGCACGCGGCGCATGGAATCGTGGCGACTTCGTCGCGGCGGAGGCGCTGGCCTCACTCGCGCGTGGGCGCACCCCGGGCCGAGGCGCCGGGCGCGTCGCCTATCCCGGTGACGTCCTGGCCGACGTGGCGCTTTACCGAGGCGATGCAGCACAGGCTTTGGCCCATTACGACGGCGAGGTGGCCCGCGCACGACACGATGACGACCCGATCCGATTGGTATGGACGCTGTTCTACGTCTCGATCTGTCACGCCGCGATGCGCGAGCCGCTGGACGGCATGGGCGCCGCGGAGGAGTCACTGCGGGTCGCGGAGGAAACGGCGAACCCGACGGCGCGGTCCATGGGCCGCTATGCCCTGGGTCTGGTGCTCAAGAAGTCGGATCCAGACCGGGCGCTGGCATTGTTCGACGACGCCGCCGAGCTGGCCGCGTCGGTGCAGAACTTCTGGTGGCACGGCATCGCACTGATGGAGGCGGCGGCCACCCGCTCGGTGCACGGCGATCCGGTGAGCGCGGCATATGCCCTCATCGAAGTGCTCGACCATTGGGACCGGGTCGGCGATTGGAGTCAGCAATGGCTCAACGTGCGCTACGTCGCGCGCTTCCTTGCTCGGATGGGCGCGCATGACGACGCCGCCGCCCTGCATCACGCGCTCGTCGCCGCCGGCAGGCTCTCGCCGCTGGCGCATGATGCGGTGGGCGACCCACCATCAGATCCGCTGAGCCCCTCGGATGCGGTGGTGCGGGCTCGCACGAGTCTGGTGCGCTGGACGTCGAAAACGGCCTAGTAACAAGCCGCCGTTCCTGGCGTTGACCTGGCCATTTCATTTTCGTCCAACAGCTGCCGAAACCGTGACCGCGAAGGTTGCTCCCGTCAAGACCCCACCGGAAAGGCCGGTGGGCGAGCGAGCAAAGGAAAACCGATGGGACACCACACAACGCTGAAACGAGCGATCGCCGCCGGACTGCTGTCGGCGACATTCGCGACGCCGGCAGCCGCCCTACTCACCGCGGGCACTGCCGCTGCCAGGCCGATTGAGAGCCCCAACTGCCGAAACATCGCCAAGGCGATCGACAGCAGCATGCACATGGCCAACGTGGCGCGAGACCAAGGCGACACCAAGGCGGCGCGCGAGCACATGAGGGACGCCGCCCGTGCCAGCGCGAATTTCCAGCGCCACTCCGTGACCTAAGCCGCCGAACTAGGCGGGTCGCGCATCTTCCCGCCTGGTTCAGCACCCTTCGCAACCGCCGATTCACCGACAAACCATTGAAGGAGAAGGAATTATGACCAGCATTGTGAAATCAGAATTCGACCGTGAGCTCAAGGCCAAGCACCGAGCGCTGTGGGCGTCGGGCGACTACCCAGCGGTGGCCGCCGAGCTGATCCCCGCGCTGGGACCCGAACTGGTGAGGGCCGCCGGAATACGACCCGGAGATCGGGTTCTCGACATCGCCGCCGGCTCCGGCAATGCCGCGATCCCCGCGGCGGAGGCCGGAGCGATCGTCACGGCAAGCGACTTGACCCCCGAACTGTTCGACGCCGGCCGCCGCATCGCCGCGCAACGAGGAGTCGAGCTGGAATGGGTGGAGGCGGACGCCGAGGCGCTGCCGTTCGCCGACAACGGCTTCGACGTCGCGATGTCCTGCGTCGGGGTGATGTTCGCACCGCATCATCAGGCTGCCGCCGACGAGTTGATCCGCGTGGTCCGGCCAGGCGGGACCATCGCGTTGATCAACTGGACGCCCGAAGGATTCATCGGCAACTTGTTCAAGACCATGAAGCCGTACGCCCCGCCGCCTCCGCCCGGTGCCAGCCCGGCACCGCTGTGGGGTTCGGAGGACCACGTGCGCGAGTTGTTCTCCGACCGCGTCACGGACCTGACGATGCAACGCCGGACCGTCGTGCTCGACCACTGCGAGGAACCGACGGAGTTCCGCGAGTACTGGAAGCGCAACTACGGGCCGACGATCGCGGCGTACAAGTTCAACGCCGACGCACCCACCCAGGTCGAGGCCCTCGACAACGCCTTCTTGGAATTCCTCACCAGTACGAACCGGGGGGACGGCGGGCGTGCACGGTGGGAGGCCGAGTATCTCGTGGTCACCGCCAAGAAGGCCTAGACGCCTGAAACCCACACATGAACATCTGTTCAGCTAGACAGGTGAGCGGATGTGTGAATAGGGTTGCCCCAATGAGCGTCGCGACCCACTCCGAAGGCCGTGCAGTCACCAAGTTCGATCGCACCGATTGGACAACGATTGCCGCGATGTCGTCGGTAGTGCTCGCGCTGCATCTCTTCGGTTGGGGCGTGCTGGTTTTCGGGGTTGCGCCGCAACACATCACCCTCGGATCGGCCGGCGTCTTCGGTGTCGGACTCGGCGTCACCGCCTACCTGCTGGGGGTGCGCCACGCGTTCGACGCCGACCACATCGCGGTGATCGACAACACCACCCGGAAGCTCGTCGGCGAGGGCACACGGTCCCTCTCGGCGGGTTTCTGGTTCTCGCTCGGCCACTCCAGCGTGGTGTTCGGCCTGGCGTTCCTGCTGGCGATCGGCGTTCGCGCGGTCGTCGGACCGGTGCAGGACGAGGGGTCGCCGATGTTGCAGACCCTCGGCCTGATCGGTTCGCTGGTCGCAGGCACCTTCCTGATCCTCATCGGACTGTCGAATCTGTTCGCCGCCGTCGGCATCGCCAAGGTCTACCGCCGCATGCGCAGCGGCGACTTCGACGAGGCCGAACTCGAGCGGCTCCTCCAGCAGCGCGGCTTCCTCGCGCGGCTGTTCGCCAGGGTGATGCGGCGGGTGAGCAAGCCGTGGCACCTCTACCCGGTCGGGCTGCTGATGGGATTGGGCTTCGACACCGCCACGCAGGTCGCGCTGCTCGTGCTTGCCGCGGGTACTGCGGCCTTCACGTTGCCCTGGTACGCGATCCTGGTGCTACCCGTGTTGTTCGCCGCCGGAATGAGCTTGTTCGACGCCGCCGATGGCGTCTTCATGTCACGTGCCTACGGCTGGGCGTTCCTCAAACCGATTCGTAAGGTGTACTACAACCTGACCGTGACGGTGCTCTCGGTGGTCGTCGCGCTGCTGATCGGCGTCATCGTGCTCGCCGGCCTGGTGGCCGACCGCCTCGGCCTCGAGTCAGGACCGCTGGCCGCGGTCGGATCGCTGGACCTGGAATTCGTCGGGTTCATGATCGTCGGACTCTTCCTGGCGGCATGGCTGATCGCGTTGGCCGTCTGGCGCTTGGGGAACGTCGAGGATCGCTGGGCGCCTGCCGTCGACTAGTGCCTCTTGGACGGGGGCCAGGGCGGTTCCCCGCACAGTGCCAGCAGCGCGTTCTCGATCACCTCGGGCAGCGCGGGGTGGATCCAGTACTGGCCGCGGGCCATATCCTGCGCCGGAAGGTCGAAGTTCATCGCCTGGATCAACGGCTGGATCAGTGACGATGCCTGGTGTCCCATGATGTGAGCGCCGAGGATCAGCCCGGTGTCGTCGTCGACGATGATTTTCGCGATCCCCGTGGTGTCCTCCATCGCCCATCCGTACGCGACGTCGCCGAAGTCCTGGATCTTTACCCTGATTTTGAAACCCTTTGCCCGGGCTTCGTTTTCGGTCAGACCGACGTTGGCGATCTGCGGGTCGGTGAAGACTGCGGACGGCACGTTGCGATGATCGGACGGCATGAGCGCGTCGGTGTCGTCCCAGTCCTGCAGGAGGTTGTGCTTCACCCGCCGGGCCTCGTGGTTGGCCACATGCTTGAGCTGATAGTCCGAGGACACGTCGCCGAGTGCGAACACCCCACGCGCGCTGGTGCGTTGGAACTCGTCGACCACGACCTGCCCGTTCGCGTTGACCTTCACTCCGGCGTTCTCGGCGTCGAGCAGATCCCCGTTGGGGACACGGCCGGTGGCCACCAGCAACGCGTCGCCCCGCACCTTCGTCCCGTCCTTGCACGTGATCTCGACACCGTCGCCGACGTTGTGCGCGTCGGCCAGCTCGTGGTGGCTGCGGATCTCCCACTTCCTCGACGCGATGTCCGTGAAGCGCATGGCGATGTCGTCATCGTGGCCGCGCAGCAGCGTGCTGCCGCGGATCAGTAGCGTCACATGACTGCCGAGAGCCGAGAAGATGTGCGCGAACTCGCAAGCGATGAAACCACCGCCGATGATGACCAGATGCTCCGGCACGTCGGAGATACGCATGATGGTGTCGCTGGTGTGATAGTCCACGCCGCACGCCGTGACCGCCTCCGGGGCGACGGCCCTCGAACCCGCCGCGATCACCACCTGGTCGGCGGTGAATTCGTCGCCGTCGTCGGTGCGAAATGCGTAGCGTCCGTCGGCTTTCGTCGGCGCGAAGCGCGTATGGCTGCCGAACACCTCCACATTGGGCGACGAGCGTCGGTAGTTCTCGCCACCGGCGGCGATCGGGTCGATGCGACCGAACACACGCGAGACGATGTCAGGAAAGCGGATGTTGTCGATGTGGGCGTCGATGCCGTATTGCGATGACTCCCTTACCTGTTGAGCGACCCCGGCCGAGTAGACGAACATCTTCGTGGGGATACAGCCGACGTTGAGACAGGTTCCGCCGAACACACTCTGCTCGCAAATGGCCACCCGCTTGTCCTCGTACCGTTCGTCGAGGATGGAGTTACCGGAACCGGTACCTATGATCGCGATATCGAAGTGCGTCATCTCGTTACCCCTTATGCGGGTTATGTTGCTGTGCAATGGTTTCGGTTGTCTGGCTAGGAGGCTCTGCGCCGTCGGCGGTATAGTCGGTCAGCCATCGATCGAGTTCGTCGTAGGCGACCTCACGCACGTCGGCGACGGACAGGAACACGTCGTGCTTGGCGTCGGTGATCGGCACGACGGCGGTGCGATTGCCGATGCAACCGGCCCAGCGGGCGATCTGCTTGACGTCCAGGACCGCGTCGCCGCGCTGGATGGTGTCCGGGTCATTGACCTCACGCACACTGTGATCCGACCGCAGGATCAGGTTGGGCACACCCACGTCGAGGCCGCGGTGAAGTCTGGCGTGACCGCGCCGGATCGCGTGGATCCATCCGAACGTGACGGGAAACCCGCCGATCGGCTTCCACTTCAGGTCGTAGTCGAATTCGCCCGCGTAGTCGCGGTGCAGCGTGGTTCCGTAACCGCCCGGGGTCGGGGAGCGCACCACCGAGAGCTTCCGCATCCGCGACAACGCGGCGATCGCGGCGCCGGTGGGTGCGGTGCGCAGGAATGACGGTCCCTGCAGGTCGAGCCATGGGCTGTTGAGGACAAGTCCGGTGACGCGTTTGCGTCTCGTCAGGCCACCGCTGTGCAGCCGGTCCAGATACAGCGACACGATGAGCCCGCCGGCGGAGTGACCGTAGACGAGGACGTCGGCCGGGCATTCGGCGTTGATGATGTCCAGCGCGCGACTCAGCTCGTCGTCGTACCGGGTCAGGTCGGTGGTGAAGTGCGGAGTCTGGCCCTCGCGCCACGACCGGCCGCACTTGTGTAAGTCCAGCGCATAGAAGGCGAACCCGCGACTGGCGAGGTGATCGGCCAGCTCGGTGTGGAAGAAGTAGTCGGTGAAGCCGTGCACCACCAGCACGGCGCGGGTCGCCGACGGCTGGACCGCACCGCGGCGCACCAGCGTGGCGACGAGGTGCCCCTCACCGTCGGGATCGGGTCCCAGCTCGATCGTCTGTTGCCGGTAACCGGCCAGCACGTCTGGCTCCCACTCGGTCACCTCAGCCACCTTAGTCGTGGGTCGTCGCCGACCTGGGCCGACGCGGGCATAGGTCCGCGGGATAACCTGAAAACCGCCAGCCGCGAGGAAATCGACACGAAGGATGATCGTTCGGGTGTCTGACCCGCAGGTAGCCACGACCGCCGTTGCGCCGGTGCACGCCCGATGACGGTCGCGCTACGCCGGAGCTGGGCCAAGGACCTGGACGCGGCGACGCTCTACGAACTGCTCAAACTGCGCGTCGAGGTCTTCGTCGTGGAACAGGCCACGCCCTACCCCGAACTGGACGGACGGGATCTGCTCACCGAAACCCGTCACTTCTGGCTCGAGGGAGCCGACGGCGAGGTCATCTGCACGCTGCGTCTGATGGAAGAACATCCCGGCGGCCAGAAGGGCTTTCGCATCGGCCGGGTCTGCACCAAGCGGGAGGCGCGCGGCCAGGGGCACACCACCCGGCTTTTGCAGGCGGCGCTCGCCGAGGTGGGCGATCATCCATGCCGTATCAACGCACAGACCTACCTCGAGGAGATGTACGCCCGCCATGGATTCGTCCGTGACGGTGCGGAATTCCTCGACGACGGCGTCCCGCACGTCCCGATGGTGAAGTCATGACCACGTACCCCTTCAACGCGATCGTCGGCCACGACCGGCTGCGCCTGGCGCTGCTGCTGTGTGCGGTGCGCCCGGAGATCGGCGGCGTGCTGATCCGCGGGGAGAAGGGCACGGCGAAATCGACCGCGGTGCGGGGCCTCGCCGAGGTGCTTGCCGCAGTGGACGGCGCGGCCCTGGTCGAGCTGCCGATCGGCGCGACCGAGGATCGCGTCGTCGGTTCACTGGACCTGCAGAAGGTGCTCCGCGATGGCGAGCACGCGTTCTCGCCCGGCCTGTTGGCCCGCGCGCACGGTGGCGTGCTCTATGTCGACGAAGTCAATCTGCTACACGATCACCTCGTGGACGTGCTGCTGGACGCGGCCGCGATGGGTCGGGTGCACGTGGAGCGCGACGGGGTATCGCACAGTCACGACGCACGTTTCGTCCTCGTCGGGACGATGAATCCCGAAGAGGGCGAACTGCGTCCGCAGTTGCTCGACCGGTTCGGGTTGACCGTCGACGTGCACGCCTCTCGCGATGTCGACGTCCGTGTCGAGGTCGTTCGGCAGCGGATGGCGTTCGAGGCCGACCCGGCGGGGTTCGCGCAACGGTACGCCGCAGCCGACGCCGAATTGGTCGACCGCATCGCCGCGGCTCGCCAGAAAGTGGCGGCGGTGACGTTGCCGGACAGCGAGTTACGTCGGATCGCCGCCCTGTGCGCGGCATTCGACGTCGACGGTATGCGCGCCGATTTGGTGGTCGCGCGGACTGCGGTTGCTCACGCGGCCTGGCGCGGCGATGACACGGTCACCGAGGACGATGTCCGGGTGGCCGCCG
Organism: Mycolicibacterium rhodesiae NBB3; assembly: GCF_000230895.2. The sequence continues at coordinate 5,761,139 of NC_016604.1, read as the reverse complement.
AACTCGCGCTGCCGCACCGGCGACGGCGCGACCCGTTCGACGATCCCGGACTCGACCCCGACCAGCTCGACCAGGCGATGCAACAGGCGGGGGAGTCCGCGGACCCCGACCCGGAGCCCGACCCGCCCGGTGGTGGAGAATCGGCATCGGATCAGACGTCTGAACCTGCTGCCCCGCAGCGGAATTCGAGCTCGGCGACCCGTCCCAGCGCGCCACCGTCGGCGGTGTTCCGGACCCGCGCACTCGTCGTACCCGGCGTGGGAGATGGCGCGCCCGGGCGCAGATCACGCGCGCGCAACCGCACCGGAACCGTGGTCTCGTCCACCACGCACGCCGCCGAGGGCCACGGCGTGCACGTGTTCGGGACGCTGCTGGCCGCGGCCGGACACCAACAGGCGCCGGGACGACCCCGGCCGGTGCTCGAGGACGTGCGGCACGCCGTTCGCGAAGGGCGCGAAGGGAATCTGGTGATCTTCGTGGTCGACGCGTCGGGCTCGATGGCCGCCCGCGACCGCATGTCGGCGGTCAGCGGTGCGGCGTTGTCGTTGTTGCGCGACGCGTACCAGCGCCGGGACAAGGTCGCCGTGATCACGTTCCGGCAATCCGGTGCCCGGTTACTGCTGCCGCCGACGTCCTCGGTGCACATCGCGAGCCGTCGGCTCGCACGCTTCGACACCGGCGGCAAAACGCCCCTGGCGCAAGGTCTGCTGGCCGCCCGCGACGTGGTCGTCCGGGAGAAGGCGCGTGACCGTGCCCGGCGCAGCCTGGTCGTGGTGCTGACGGACGGTCGCGCGACCGGCGGCCCCGATCCGTTGGGGCGCACCAGGGAGGCGGCGGCTCGGCTGATGGCCGAAGGTGCGGCCGCTGTCGTGGTGGACTGCGAAACCTCCTACGTACGATTGGGTTTGGCGGAGCAATTGGCCCGTCAGCTGGGTGCGCCGGCTGTGCGTCTGGCGCAGCTTCGCGCTGACAGCCTCACCGACGTGGTGCGCACCGCCGCCTGATGGGGGAGTGACTTATGCCGCAGGGTCAACCGGCCACCGTTCCCGACGACGGGCTCACCACCCGCGCGCGCCGCAACGCTCCGCTGCTCGCGGTGCACACCGGTGCGGGCAAGGGTAAGTCGACCGCCGCGTTCGGCATGGCCTTGCGGGCATGGAACCAGGGTTTCTCGGTCGCGGTGTTCCAATTCGTCAAGAGCGCCAAGTGGAAGGTCGGTGAGGAGGCCGCCTTCGGCCAGCTCGGCAGGCTGCACGATGAGCACGGAGTCGGCGGCCCCGTCGAGTGGCACAAAATGGGCGCGGGCTGGTCATGGTCGCGCAAGCACGGCGACGAAGACGACCATGCCGCCGCGGCGGCCGACGGCTGGGCGGAGATCAGCCGCCGACTTGCGCACGAGCGTCACGACTTCTACGTTCTCGACGAGTTCACCTACCCGCTGAAGTGGGGTTGGGTGGACGTCGACGAGGTGGTCGCCGTGCTGACGGGGCGGCCGGGCACCCAGCACGTCGTCATCACCGGGCGCGATGCGCCGCAGAAGCTGCTCGACGCCGCCGACCTCGTCACCGAGATGACCAAGGTCAAACACCCGATGGATGCCGGCCGTAAGGGCCAGAAGGGCATCGAGTGGTGAGACTTCCCTGCCGAGCGTGCGTGTCTGCGGGCGACACGCCGCATAGTTTCCTTGTTCTGCGCATGAACGTGCGCAAACTTCGACCATTACCCGGCGTGCCCCGCCCAGACACGCACGCTCGCGGTCGGAGTGGGGAGTGACCGCGTCGACACCTGCCGTTGTCATCGCCGCGCCGTCGTCGGGCAGTGGAAAGACCACGGTGGCAACGGGTTTGATGGGTGCCCTGCGCCGGGCGGGCACCACCGTCGCGCCGTTCAAGGTCGGGCCGGACTACATCGACCCCGGATACCACGCGCTGGCCGCACGGCGCGTGGGCCGCAATCTCGACCCGGTACTGGTCGGTGAGTCGCTGATCGGTCCGCTGTATCGGCATGGCAGTGCAGCGGCCGACATCGCTGTCGTCGAGGGCGTCATGGGGTTGTTCGACGGTCGGATCGCAGACGGCTTCACCGGCACCGCGCAAGGATCGACCGCGCAGGTGGCCGCGATCCTCGGCGTACCGGTCGTCCTGGTCGTCGATGGACGTGGCCAAAGTCACAGTGTCGCGGCGCTGCTACACGGCTTTTCGACGTTCGATACGAGGATCCGGATCGCCGGTGTGATCCTCAACCGCGTCGGCTCGCCCCGCCACGAAGAGGTCTTGCGCCAAGCGTGCGAGCATGCCGGAGTTACTGTTTTCGGCGCGATCCCGCGGGTCGACGAGTTGTCCGTGCCGTCAAGGCATCTCGGCCTGATCACGGCAGCCGAACACGGCGCGCAGGCGGGCGCGGCGGTGGACGCGATGATCGGACAGGTCAGCCGCCACGTCGATCTTGCGGGGATCGCTGGGATCGCCGCCAGCCGGGTCGACGGCGAACCCTGGAATCCGGCACCAGCACAGCCGGTCGCGGGTCACGTGGTGGTGGCGCTCGCCGCGGGAAGGGCGTTCACCTTCGGTTACGCCGAACATCGTGAGTTGCTGTGCGCGACCGGCGCCGAAGTGGTGGAGTTCGATCCGCTGATCGATCCGTTGCCGCCGCGCGCCGCCGCGTTGGTGCTGCCCGGTGGATTCCCGGAACAGTTCAGTACCGAGCTGTCGGGCAATGATGTTGTGCGACAGCAGATCAACGCGCTCGCCGCGTCCGGTGCGCCGGTGCATGCCGAATGCGCGGGTCTGACCTATCTGGTCGACGATCTCGACGGGCATCCGATGTGCGGGGTGCTGCCCGGCTCGGCGCACTTCACCGATCGCCTCACGCTGGGCTACCGCACGGCGGTGGCGGTGACCGAATCGCCGCTGTACGCGCTCGGGGAGCGTGCCGTGGGCCACGAGTTCCATCGCACCGCAGTGAATTTGCGTGAGGGTTGTTCGCCGGCATGGGCGTACAACGGTCGCGGCGTCGACGCCGTGCGGGACGGTGTGGTGGCGGGCGGGGTGCACGCCAGCTATCTACACACGCATCCGGCCGCACACCCGCAGGCCATCGCCAGGTTCGTGTCGGCAGCGGAGTCGCGGTTCTACTCGAGCCCTCGCAACCTCTAAGCTCGCCGGGTGAGCGATAACGCCTACCTCGTCGGCCTGCGCCTGGCCGGCAGAAAGGTCGTGGTCGTCGGCGGCGGCTCCGTGGCGCAGCGACGGCTGCCCCTGCTGGTGGCCAACGGTGCCGATGTGCACGTGATCACCCGCAGCGCCACCCCGGCTGTCGAGGCCCTGGCCGGAATCACATTGGAGCTCAGAGAATTTCGTGAGGGTGACCTTGAAGGTGCCTGGTATGCGATCGCGGCCACCGACGATCCGGCCGTCAATGCCGCCGTGGTCGCCGAGGCGGAGCGGCGCCTGATCTTCTGTGTGCGCGCCGACGTGGCGCGCGAGGGTACGGCCGTGACCCCGGCGTCCTTCGAGTACGAAGGTCTGTCCGTCGGAGTGCTTGCCGGTGGGGACCATCGCCGGTCCGCGGCGATCCGGTCGGCGATACACGAAGCGCTGCAGCAGGGGCTCATCGCGGCCGAGACCCCCGGCGTCCTGCCCGGTGGAGTGGCGCTCGTCGGCGGCGGCCCCGGCGACCCGGAACTGATCACCGTGCGCGGACGGCGCCTGCTCGCCCACGCCGACGTCGTCGTCGCCGACCGACTGGCGCCGCCGGAACTGCTCGCCGAGCTCGCCCCGCACGTGGAGGTCATCGACGCCGCGAAAATTCCGTACGGACGTGCGATGGCGCAGGACGCGATCAACGAGGTGCTCATCGACCGGGCCAAGGCGGGCAAGTTCGTCGTCCGGCTCAAGGGCGGCGACCCGTTCGTGTTCGCGCGCGGTTACGAAGAGGTCATCGCGTGCGCGGATGCCGGGATTCCTGTCACTGTTGTGCCGGGTGTGACAAGTGCCATAGCGGTTCCTGCCCTTGCGGGCGTTCCCGTGACGCATCGGGCCGTCACCCACGAGTTCGTAGTGGTCAGCGGGCATGTTGCACCCGACCACCCGGAATCGTTAGTGAATTGGGATGCACTGGCCTCGATGTCCGGCACGATCGTGTTGCTGATGGCCGTGGAGCGCATCGAACAGTTCGCGAGCGTCCTGCTCGCAGGCGGCCGACCTGCGGATACTCCGGTACTTGTCGTCCAGCACGGCACGACAGCCGCGCAGCGGACGTTGCGAGCCACTCTCGCGGACGCTCCCGAACGCATCCGCGAGGACGGCGTCAGGCCCCCGGCGATCATCGTGATCGGCTCTGTTGCGGCCTTCGGCGGTTAAAGGATTCTTAAGATTACTGTAAGGTAACCCGCTATGACGGCTCTCAATGACGCAGAGCGGGCAGCCATGTACCGCGACGCCGAAGGCGGGGCAAAGCGGTCGTTATCTTCGCGCCTGGGCAACCCCGTGAAGGAGCGAACCGGCAGCTACCCGGCTTGGTTGCCGTCGCGACGGTTCATCGCGGCGGTTATTGCCATCGGCGGTATGCAGCTGCTCGCCACCATGGACAGCACTGTCGCCATCGTCGCGCTTCCTAAGATTCAGGACGAGCTGAGTCTCTCCGATGCGGGCCGCAGCTGGGTCATCACCGCCTACGTTTTGACGTTCGGCGGGCTGATGCTGCTCGGCGGTCGCCTCGGCGATGTCATCGGACGCAAGCGCACGTTCATCGTCGGCGTCGCACTGTTCACCATCGCGTCGGTCCTGTGCGGTCTCGCGTGGAACGAGGCGACACTGGTCACCGCCCGGCTGCTGCAGGGCGTCGGCGCAGCGATCGCGTCCCCGACCGCTCTGGCGCTGATCGCGACTACGTTCCCGAAGGGACCCGCGCGCAATGCCGCGACGGCGATCTTCGCGGCGATGACGGGCGTCGGATCCGTCATGGGTCTGATCGTCGGTGGCGCGCTGACCGAGGTGTCATGGCGCTGGGCGTTCCTGATCAACATCCCGATCGGGCTGCTGATGATCCACCTGGCCCGCAGGACACTGCGTGAGACCCACCGCGAGCGGCTGAAGCTCGACGCCGCCGGCGCGATACTGGCGACCCTGGGTTGCACTGCCGCGGTGTTCGCCTTCTCGATGGGGCCCGAGCAGGGCTGGATCTCGCCGGTGACGATCGGTTCGGGCCTGGCCGCCGGCGCGTTCCTGCTGGCGTTCCTGTACGTCGAGCGCACGGCCGACAACCCCGTGATGCCTCTGGATCTGTTTAGGGACCGCAACCGGGTCGCGACGTTCGCCGCGGTCTTCCTTGCCGGCGGCGTGATGTTCACGTTGACCGTGCTGATCGGCTTGTACGTCCAGGACATCATGGGCTACAGCGCATTACGCGCGGGCATCGGCTTCATCCCGTTCGTGATCGCGCTCGGCATCGGGCTCGGCGTGTCCTCGGCGCTGGTGTCGCGGTTCCCACCGCGTGTGCTGGTCATCGCAGGCGGTGTGCTGGTGCTCGCGGCGATGCTCTACGGCTCCACGCTCAACGGCGGCATCCCGTACTTCCCGAACCTGGTCATCCCGATCACCGTCGGCGGCTTCGGCATCGGCATGATCGTGGTCCCGCTGACCGTGTCGGCGATCGCGGGAGTCGGATTCGATCAGATCGGCCCGGTGTCGGCGATCGCGTTGATGCTGCAGAACCTCGGCGGTCCCGTCGTGCTCGCCGTGATCCAGGCGGTCATCACGTCGCGCACGCTGTACCTGGGCGGCACCAACGGACCGGTCAAGGACATGAACGCCGCGCAGCTGCACGCTCTCGATCAGGGCTACACCTATGGCCTGCTGTGGGTGGCCGCGGTCGCGGTGATCGTCGGCGCCGTGTCGCTGTTCATCGGCTACACCGCAGCGCAGGTCGCGCACGCGCAGGAAGTCAAGGACGCGATCGACCAGGGAGAGCTTTAGCTTCCGGCGATTTCGGTGCGCATACGTTCGCTGACCGTCTGTGAGCGCGCCGAATCCGCGTCTCGGTAGGCTGGCAAGCCATGTCTGCGGTGGGCGGTACCTCAGGGTCGGACCGGGCCACCACGCCGCTGTCGTCGTCGGTGCTGGGCATGGCGATCATCGCGATCACCGGCATGCAGCTCATGTCGACGCTCGACGGCACGATCGTCATCGTCGCGCTACCGCGGATGCAGGCCGACCTGGACCTTTCCGATGCGGCCAAGAGCTGGGTCATCACTTCCTACGTGCTCGCCTTCGGCGGACTGCTGCTGCTCGGCGGCCGTATCGGCGACGCCATCGGCCATAAGCGAGCGTTTCTCTCCGGTGTCGGCGTCTTCACGATCGCGTCGTTGGTGTGCGGCCTGGCGACTGAAGGGGTCACGCTGATCATCGCGCGGGCAGTGCAGGGCACGGGCGCCGCGATCGCCGCGCCGACGGGCCTGGCGCTCATCGCGACGACGTACGCGGTCGGACAGGCCCGTAATCGCGCCATGGCGGTGTCGGCGGCGATGCAGGGCATCGGCTCGGTCCTGGGGCTGGTGCTCGGCGGCGCCTTGACCGTCGTCTCCTGGCGCCTGGCGTTCCTGATCAACATCCCGATCGGGATCGCGATCATCGCCGTCGCCGTGCTGAAGGTCAACGAGACCCACCACGAACGGCTCAAGCTCGACGTCACCGGCGCGATCCTGGCCACCCTGGGCTGCACCTCGGCGGTGCTGGTGTTCACCCAGGGGCCGCCGCGAGGCTGGGTCGACCCCTGGGTGTTCGGCGCGGGTATCGCGTCGGCGATTTTCTTCATCGCGTTTTTGATCGTCGAGCGCACCGCCGACCACCCGATCGTGCCGTTTTCGGTGTTCGACAACCGCAACCGGGTGATGACGTTCATGTCGTTGTTCCTCGCCGGCGGCGTGATGCTGACGTTGACGGTGATGATCGGGCTGCTCGTGCAGGACGTGCTCGGGTACTCGGCGTTGAAGGCCGGCATCGCATTCGTGCCGTTCGCGATCGCTTTCGGCATCGGCAGCATCGTCGCCGCCAAGCTCGCGCCGCACGTGGCGCCACGCTGGCTGCTCATCGGCTCAGGGTGTTTCGTGGTCGGCGCGATGCTGTTCGGATCGACGCTCACGCGCGACATTCCCTACTTCCCGGATCTGTTCGGGCCCATCGTCGTCGGCGGATTCGGCATCGGTGCCATCGCAGTGATCCTGCCGCTGTGCGCCGTCGCCGAGGTGGGCCCGCGCGAGATCGGTCCCGTGTCGTCGATCACGCTGATGGTGCAGAACCTCGGCGGACCGGTGGTGCTGGTCGTGATCCAGGCTGTGCAGACGTCGCGCACGCTCTATCTCGGCGGCACGATGGGCCCGGTCAAGAACATGACTCCCGCCCAGCTGGACGCCCTGGGTTACGGCTACACGTACTCGTTGCTGTGGGTCGCGGGCATTGCGGTCATCGTGGGCGTGACGGCGTTCTGGATCGGCTTCTCGGCGCGTCAGATCGCCGCGGCCCAGCACACCCGTGAGGCGGTGGAGGCCGGCGAGCTGTAGTCGGATACATCAGTAAGGTGGTCGGCTGTGATCACCCGCATGTCCGAGCTGTTCCTGCGCACGTTGCGTGACGACCCCGCCGACGCCGAGGTGCCCAGCCACAGGCTGCTCATCCGGGCCGGATATGTCCGGCCGGTCGGGCCCGGTCTGTACAGCTGGCTGCCGCTGGGGCTGCGGGTGCTGCGCAAGATCGAACACATCGTCCGCAGCGAGATGAACGCCATTGGCGGGCAGGAGATCCTGTTCCCCGCGCTGCTGCCGCGCGCACCCTACGAGACCAGTAACCGCTGGACCGAGTACGGTGACGGCGTTTTCCGCCTGCAGGACCGTCGGGGCAACGACTACATGCTCGGGCCGACGCACGAGGAGTTCTTCACGCTCACGGTCAAGGGGGAGTACTCGTCGTACAAGGACTTTCCGCTGCGGCTCTACCAGATCCAGACGAAGTACCGCGACGAGGCGCGTCCCCGCGCGGGAATCCTGCGTGGCCGCGAGTTCATCATGAAGGACTCGTATTCGTTCGACGTCGACGACGACGGGCTCAAAAAGGCCTACCACGCACATCGCGAGGCCTACCAACGGATCTTCGAGAAGCTCGAGGTGTCCTATGTGATCGTGGCGGCCACGTCGGGTGCCATGGGCGGCAGCGCATCGGAGGAGTTCCTGGCCGAGAGCGACATCGGTGAGGACACGTATGTGCGGTGTCCGGCCTCGGGGTACGCCGCCAACGTCGAGGCGGTGATCACCGCAGTCCCTGAGTCGATTCCGTTCGACGGGCTGCCCGAGGCTCAGGTGTACGACACCGGCGACACCCCGACCATCGCGACGCTGGTCGAGTGGGCCAACGGCGCCGACCTCGGCCGCGAGATCGTGGCGGCCGACACGCTGAAGAACGTGCTTCTGAAAGTGCGTGAGCCTGGCGGCGAGTGGGAACTTCTCGCCGTCGGCGTTCCGGGTGATCGCGAAGTCGACGACAAACGGCTGGGCGCGGCGCTCGAACCCGCCGAGTACGCCATGCTCGACGATGCCGACTTCGGCCGCTACCCGTTCCTCAAGCGCGGCTATATCGGCCCGAAAGGCTTGCTGGCCAACGGTGTTCGCTATCTTGTCGATCCGCGGATCGTCGACGGAACGTCGTGGATCACCGGTGCCGACGAAAAGGGTAAGCACGTCGTGAACCTGGTGGCGGGCCGCGACTTCACGCCCGACGGAACCATCGAGGCCGCCGAAGTCCGCGAGGGCGACCCCTCGCCGGACGGCCGCGGCCCGCTGGTGGCTGCGCGCGGTATCGAGATCGGTCACGTGTTCCAGCTGGGCCGCAAGTACGCCGACGCCTTCGAGGCCGACGTGCTCGGCGAGAACGGCAAGCCGGTGCGGTTGACCATGGGCTCCTACGGCATCGGGGTGTCCCGGTTGGTGGCGGTGATCGCCGAACAGCACCACGACGACCTCGGCCTGCGCTGGCCGGCGTCGGTCTCGCCGTTCGACGTGCACGTCGTGATCGCCAACAAAGACGACGCCGCCCGCGCCGGTGCCACGGAGTTGGCAGGTGAGTTGGACCGGCAGGGCTTCGAGGTGCTGCTCGACGACCGGAAGGCCTCACCCGGGATCAAGTTCAAGGACGCCGAGTTGCTCGGAGTGCCCTCGATCGTGGTCGTCGGTCGTGGCTGGGCCGATGGTGTCGTGGAACTGCGCAACCGGTTCAGCGGGGAGACCCAGGAGGTGCCCGTCGCGAACGCGGCCACCGACATCGCGACGGCGCTGCGCGCCTGATTACTCGCTGCCGCCGGGGAAGGCGACCGTGATCGGCTTCGCGCCGAGCACGCGACTCCATCGGGCCGCTGTGACCGCGCATTCCGTCAGCGCGCTGACCGCGAACGTCCGGTCCTGCTCGTTGTTGGCCTGTTCGATGACGGCCCGCCAGGCGACGGCGGAGTCCTCCTCCATGCGCACCGCGAGTTTCGCCGCGTCGGTGGGGTTGTCGACCTCGAACGGGAGTTGATACCCCGCCGCGGGCAGCGGGGCCTGCACCGAGCGCGCCTGCAGCATCGCGAGCGCTTCTTCGCGCCGTTTGCGATGCTCGGCCATCGACGACGACACCAGCGAGTTCATCTCGGGACTGGAATGCGCCGACACGATGCCATAGCCGTAGATCGACGCCTGCGTGGTCGCGATCGCGTCGAACATCGCGCCGTCGGAGCCGTCTGACGGCCGCGCCGGGCTGGTCGGCTCGGCGGCCCGCGATGACGTCGTCGTCGTCGGTGACGGCTGGGGCCCCGGATTAGGAGATGTCATTGCGGCTTCTCCGGGGGAACCAGCGCGACGGTGTAGGCCGCAGTGCATGCCGCGGCGATCGAACCGAGCAGGCCGGCGCGGTAACCCGACGACGTGGCGGCCAGGCCGGCGGCGCTTTGCGCCGACATTTTCAGCGCGCCGATGACGTCTCCCACGGTCGGGGCCTTCGCGGCCTCGGCGGTCGTGCTGGTCGGCTCGGACGGGCTTGTGGTGGACGCAGTCGTCCTCTGGATCCTGACCAGCTCGTCAGACAGTGCCTGCGCATGAGCCGACCGCTCGGAAGCGACAGCGCTCAGCGCCTCCGCGATCTCCCCGCGCGCGGCCGCTGCCGCATCGGACGCCAGCTGGCTGTCGCTGCGCGCCCGCTCGAGTTGCGCGACGAGTTCATCGACCTCCGGCGGCGGTGGCGACGACCCGCAGGCGACCACGGGTGCGCTGAGCAGCGCCAACGCCGCGGCCCCGACCAAGACTCGCCGCCGGCTGACGGTGGGGTTCAGGCTCGGCACGTGCAACATCTTGCCATTGCGGGCCCGGCCTCCGGCGACCCGCGCTTTTGCCGTTTACCGCCGGGCTGCTGGCGTATCGTTGATGAGCGGTTCAACTGTCTGCCAGCGATACGCCGAACCATTGTCGGAGACAACTCAAGATGAGGAGCTCGCCGTGACGGAGCGGTCCACGGGATTACCGTCCCAGCGACAGGTCGTCGAGCTACTTGACGATGAGTTCGCGCGCGCCGGCTACGAGATCGAGGATGTAGTCATCGACGCGGCCGCGCGTCCAGCTCGCATCACTGTGGTGGCCGACGGTGACCAAGGCCTGGATCTGGATGCGGCCGCCACGCTGTCTCGGTCGGCATCAGAACTCTTGGACAGTGTCGACGACAACGCAACGCCATATGTCCTCGAGGTCACCTCGCCCGGCGTGGACCGGCCGCTGACGGACGAGAAACACTTTCGACGCGCCCGCGGGCGCAAGGTCGACATGGTGCTGTCCGATGGCACCCAGTTGACGGGCCGTATCGGCGAAACCAGCGGCGGCGCCGTGCGATTGGTGGTGCGCGACGGCCGCGATCTCGCGGTCCGCGAAATATCGTTGGACACCATCACCAAAGCAGTTGTGCAGGTTGAGTTTTCACCTCCGAACCAGCGCGAGCTCGAGCTGGCCGGTCAAACTGGGAAGGAGGCTCCGCAGTGAATATCGACATGGCGGCATTGCATGCCATCGAGGCCGATAAGGGTATTTCGGTCGACGTCGTCGTCGAAACCATCAAGTCGGCGCTGCTCACCGCGTACCGCCACACCGAGGGCCACGAGGCGGACGCGCGCATCGAGATCGACCGCAAGACCGGTGTGGTCCAGGTGCTGGCACGCGAAACCGACGAAGACGGCAACGTCATATCCGAATGGGATGACACCCCAGAGGGTTTCGGCCGCATCGCGGCAACCACTGCGCGTCAGGTCATCCTGCAGCGGTTGCGCGACGCCGAGAACGAGAAGAACTACGGTGAGTTCTCCGCGCGCGAGGGCGACATCGTCGGTGGTGTCATCCAGCGCGATGCCCGTGCCAATGCCCGTGGCCTCGTCGTGGTGCGGATGGGTAGCGAGACCAAGGGCTCCGAAGGTGTCATTCCCGCCGCCGAGCAGGTGCCGGGGGAGCGCTACGAACACGGCGACCGCCTGCGCTGCTACGTCGTCGGCGTCACCCGCGGTGCCCGCGAGCCGCTGATCACGTTGTCGCGCACCCACCCGAACCTGGTGCGCAAACTGTTCTCGCTCGAGGTTCCCGAGATCGCCGAGGGGTCGGTGGAGATCGCGGCTGTCGCACGCGAGGCCGGCCACCGTTCCAAGATCGCGGTGACGTCGCGGGTGCCCGGGCTCAACGCCAAAGGCGCCTGCATCGGGCCGATGGGCCAGCGTGTGCGCAACGTGATGAGTGAGCTTTCGGGCGAGAAGATCGACATCATCGACTTCGACCCCGATCCGGCGAAGTTCGTGGCCAACGCCCTGTCACCGGCCAAGGTGGTGTCGGTGAGCGTCATCGATGAGGCGGCCAGGGCGGCGCGCGTCGTCGTGCCCGATTTCCAGCTGTCGCTCGCGATCGGCAAAGAGGGACAGAACGCCCGGCTCGCCGCCCGGCTGACGGGCTGGCGCATCGACATCCGCAGCGATGCGGAGGCGGTACCGACGGCGTAGGCGCAGGCGGGACTGATCGGCGCGGATGGCCATTTAGGCACAACGACCAGGTGTGGCTAGACTGAACCGTGATCCAGCGCGAGACTTCGGCTCCGCCGCACAAACGACCAGAAGGACCGGTCCGGACGTGCGTCGGCTGCCGGAAGCGAGGGCTGGCCGTCGAACTGCTTCGTGTGGTCGCTGTGGACGGCGGGAACGGCGCTTGCGCCGTGACCGTTGACACCGCGAGGAAACTTCCGGGGCGGGGTGCGTGGTTGCATCCCGATCCGCAGTGTCTAGACGCAGCAATCCGACGGCAGGCATTCGTTCGAGCGTTGCGCATCACCGGTTCACCGGACACCACCGCGGTCGTGGAGCACGTAGGCGCTGCTCACAGCGCTCAAGCGCCCCCACGACCGCGCAACAGAACAGGTAGCGAAGAACATGAGCACACCGTGAAGTCTCGATGACCATGCGTCATAGCTAACCCGAGGCGCGGCGCCTACCACCGCTGTCGCCTCCTAGACAGGAGATGTAGTGGCAGGTAAGGCCCGTGTACACGAGTTGGCCAAAGAACTCGGTGTCACCAGTAAGGAAGTTCTCGCCCGCCTGAGCGATCAGGGCGAATTCGTCAAATCCGCGTCCTCCACAGTGGAGGCCCCCGTCGCGCGCCGGTTGCGCGAATCGTTCGGCGGCGCCAAGCCGGCCGCCGACACGGTCAAGGCCGGCGGCAACGGCTCTGCCGCCGCCGCACCGGCCACGCCGGCCGCAAAGACATCCGCGAAGCCGGCCGCGCCCAAGCCCGCGCCGCCTCCGGAGCCCACCGCACCCGCGCCGCCCCCGGCAGCCGCAGCGGCTCCACCGGCACCTCCGGCGGCGCCCCCGGCCCAGCCCGGCCCGACGCCGGGACCCCGGCCCGGACCGGCGCCCGGCGGCGCTCCCAAGCCCGCCGCACGTGCGCCGCGCGTCGGCAACAATCCTTTCTCGTCGCAGCAGCCGGTCGACCGGCCGATTCCGCGTCCGCAGGCACCCCGTCCGGGTGCGCCGCGGCCCGGAGCTCCGCGACCCGGCATGTCGCCGGGCAACATGCCTCCGCGCCCGGCCGGACCCCGTCCGGGCGTCCCCGCCGGTGGCGGCCGTCCCGGTGGACCGCGTCCCGGTCCCGGTGGCCGCGGTCCCGGCGGTGGCGGTGGTCGTCCAGGCGGTCCCGGCGGCGGTGGCGGTGGCGGTAACTACCGCGGCGGTGGCACTGGCGGCGGTGGCGCCGGTGGCGGCGCACCTGCGGGTGGCGGCTACCGCGGTCGTCCCGGTGGCGGCGGCCGCCCCGGTCAGCGCGGTGGCGCGGCGGGCGCGTTCGGTCGTCCCGGCGGCGCCCCCAAGCGCGGCCGTAAGTCGAAGAGGGCGAAACGCGCCGAATACGAGAACATGCAGGCGCCCGTCGTCGGTGGCGTTCGGCTGCCCCACGGCAACGGCGAGACGATCCGGCTCGCCCGTGGCGCCTCGCTGAGCGACTTCGCCGAGAAGATCGACGCGAACCCGGCGTCGTTGGTGCAGGCGCTGTTCAACCTCGGCGAGATGGTGACCGCCACGCAGTCGGTCGGCGACGAGACGCTGGAACTGCTCGGCGGCGAGATGAACTACGTCGTGCAGGTCGTGTCGCCTGAAGACGAGGACCGCGAGCTGTTGGAGTCCTTCGACCTGACCTACGGCGAGGACGAGGGCAGCGAGGACGACCTCGAGGTCCGTCCGCCGGTGGTCACCGTCATGGGTCACGTCGACCACGGCAAGACCCGACTGCTGGACACGATCCGCAATGCCACCGTCCGCGAGGGCGAGGCGGGCGGCATCACCCAGCACATCGGCGCCTACCAGGTCGAGGTCGATCTCGACGGCACGCCGAGGCCGATCACCTTCATCGACACCCCGGGTCACGAGGCGTTCACCGCCATGCGTGCCCGCGGTGCGAAGGCCACCGACATCGCGATCCTCGTGGTCGCGGCCGACGACGGCGTCATGCCTCAGACGGTGGAGGCGCTCAACCACGCACAGGCTGCGGAAGTGCCAATCGTGGTGGCGGTCAACAAGATCGACAAGGAAGGCGCGGATCCGTCGAAGATCCGCGGACAGCTCACCGAGTACGGTCTCATTCCCGAGGAGTACGGCGGCGACACGATGTTCGTCGACATCTCCGCCAAGGCGGGCACCAATATCGAGTCGCTGCTCGAGGCGGTCGTCCTGACTGCCGACGCGTCGCTGGACCTGCGGGCCAACCCCGACATGGAGGCGCAGGGTGTGGCGATCGAGGCGCATCTGGACCGCGGTCGCGGCCCGGTGGCGACCGTGCTGATCACCCGCGGCACCCTGCGGGTCGGCGACTCGGTGGTGGCGGGCGACGCCTACGGGCGTGTGCGCCGCATGGTCGACGAGCACGGTGAGGACGTCGAGGAGGCGCTGCCGTCGCGGCCGGTGCAGGTCATCGGCTTCACATCGGTGCCGGGCGCGGGCGACAACTTCCTCGTCGTCGACGAGGACCGCATCGCCCGCCAGATCGCCGACCGGCGCAGCGCACGCAAGCGCAACGCCATGGCCGCGCGGGCGCGCAAGCGGATCAGCCTCGAGGACCTGGATTCGGCACTGAAGGAAACCAGCCAGCTGAACCTGATCCTCAAGGGCGACAACGCAGGCACGGTCGAGGCGCTGGAGGAAGCCCTGCTGGGCATTCAGATCGACGACGAGGTCGAGCTGCGCGTCATCGACCGCGGTGTGGGTGGTGTCACCGAGACCAACGTCAACCTGGCGTCGGCGTCGGACGCGATCATCATCGGTTTCAACGTTCGCGCCGAGGGCAAGGCCACCGAGCTGGCCAACCGCGAAGGTGTGGAGATCCGCTATTACTCGGTGATCTACCAGGCCATCGACGAGATCGAGAGCGCGCTCAAGGGCATGCTCAAGCCGGTCTACGAGGAGAAGGAACTCGGTCGGGCCGAGATCCGGGCCATCTTCCGGTCGTCGAAGGTCGGCAACATCGCCGGCTGCCTGGTCACCTCGGGTGTCATCCGACGCAACGCGAAGGCACGACTGCTTCGCGACAACGTCGTGGTGGCCCAGACCGTCACGATCTCGTCGCTGCGACGGGAGAAGGACGACGTCACGGAGGTGCGCGACGGATACGAGTGCGGTCTCACGCTGACGTACTCCGACATCAAGGAAGGCGACGTCATCGAGGCGTACGAGCTCGTCGAGAAGGAACGCACGTGATGGGCCGCTCAGGCGAAGAACAGAGGGCCTGAGCATGCCTGATCCGGCACGAGCACGCCGGCTGGCCAAGCGCATATCCGAGATAGTCGCCACGGCGATCGAGTACGAGATCAAGGATCCGCGACTGGCCGGCGTGACGATCACCGACGCCAAGGTGACGAACGACCTGCACGACGCCACGCTGTACTACACCGTCCTGGGCAGTTCGCTCGACGAGGAGCCGGATTACGCCGGCGCGGAGGCCGGGCTGTCGAAGGCGACGGGCGTGCTGCGCTCCAGGGTGGGCGCGGCGCTCGGAGTGCGCTTCACCCCGACCTTGGCGTTCGCGCGGGACACCGTGCCGGACGCGGCGAACCGGATGGAGGAGCTGCTGGCTCGCGCGCGCGCCGCGGATGAGGATTTGGCAAGAGTTCGAGAAGGTGCCCGGCACGCCGGCGATGCCGACCCGTACCGTGTAGACGGGGTGCAGGAGATCGGTGGGGACCGAGACGACGAGTTCGACGCTGAGGACACCGGTGACCGCGATCGACAAAGCGACTGACGTTCCCCTCGAGGGCACAGCGGGCGAACGAGTCGATGCCCGTACCGCTGCCGACCTATTGTCCGCGGCGGGCACCGTCAGTGTGGTCTGCCATGTGTATCCCGACGCCGACACCCTCGGCGCGGGCTTGGCGTTGGCGCTGGTCCTCGACAATGCGGGCAAGAGTGTCCAGGTCAGCTTCGCCGCCCCGGCCGAACTGCCGGAATCGCTTCAATCGCTACCCGGCGCGCACCTCCTCGTCGCACCGGACGCGATGCGCCGCGACACCGATCTGGTGGTCACCGTCGACATCCCCAGCGTCAACCGGCTGGGTGCGCTACGCGAGCTGGCCGACCCGGAGCGTGAGGTGTTGGTCATCGACCACCACGCCTCCAATCTGCTGTTCGGCAGCGCCAACTTCGTCGACCCGTCGGCCGACTCCACCACGATGCTGGTGGCAGACCTCCTCGACGCCTGGGGCAAACCGATCGACCTCGGCGTGGCGCACTGTCTCTATGCCGGGCTGACCACCGACACCGGCTCGTTCCGCTGGGCCAGCGCGCGCGCCCACCGGCTCGCGGCCCGGCTGGTCGAACTCGGCGTCGACAACGCGTCGATCAGCCGCACGCTGCTGGACACCCACCCGTTCGCATGGCTGCCGATGCTGTCGCGCGTGCTGGGGTCGGCGCAGCTGCTGCCCGACGCGGCCGGTGGCCGCGGTCTGGTGTATGCCGTTGTCGGACATGACGAATGGGCGACCGCGCGGCCGGAGGAAGTCGAGAGCATCGTCGATATCGTGCGCACCACCCAGCAGGCCGAGGTGGCCGCGGTCTTCAAGGAGATCGAGCCAGGGCACTGGTCGGTGTCGATGCGCGCGAAGTCCTACGACCTGGCCACCCTGGCGAGCACATTCGGCGGGGGCGGGCACCGACTGGCCGCCGGCTACTCGGCGACCGGGTCTGCCGACGAGGTCGTGGCTGCTCTGCGCCAGGCTCTGCACTGACCCGGCACCTTGGCTGAACCGGTCGATGGCTCGGAGGTACCGGTTGCCACTGGCCGACGCATCGCGAAGCTGGCGCTACCCGCACTCGGTGTGCTCGCCGCCGAACCGATCTACCTGCTGTTCGACATCGCGATCGTCGGGCGACTCGGCGCGCTGCCGCTGGCGGGTCTGGCGATCGGCGGGCTGATCCTCGCCACGCTCAGTTCGCAGATGACGTTTCTGTCCTACGGGACGACCGCACGCTCGGCGCGGTTCTTCGGCGCCGGGAACCGTCCGGCAGCGGTGGGCGAGGGCATGCAGGCCACCTGGCTGGCGTTGGGTCTGGGGACGCTGATCGTCGCCGTCGTCCAGCTCGCCGGGGTACCGCTGGTGTCCGCACTGGCCGGGTCCGGCGAGATCGCCGACGAGGCGTTGCCATGGGTACGGATCGCGACGGTCGGCGTGCCGGCGATCCTGGTGTCCGCGGCGGGCAACGGCTGGATGCGCGGCGTCCAGGACACGATGCGTCCGCTGCGGTACGTCGTGACCGGCTTCGCGCTGTCGGCGGTGCTGTGTCCGCTACTGGTGTACGGGTGGCTGGGCATGCCGCGGCTCGAGCTGGAAGGCTCGGCCGTCGCGAACCTCG
This sequence comes from Mycolicibacterium rhodesiae NBB3, assembly GCF_000230895.2. Next base: position 5,743,709 of record NC_016604.1, on the reverse strand, counting down.
TCGGGCAGTGGCTGGCCGCCCTGCTGTTCCTGCGTGCCCTGCTCGTCGAGCGGGTGTCGTGGCGGATCGATCCGGCGATCCTGCGGGCGCAGGTCGTGCTGGGCCGTGATCTGCTGCTGCGCACCCTGGCGTTTCAGGCGTGCTTCGTCTCGGCTGGGGCGGTCGCCGCACGATTCGGCGTCGCCGCTGTCGCCGCGCATCAGGTGGTGCTGCAACTCTGGAATTTCCTTGCACTGGTGCTGGACTCGCTCGCCATCGCGGCGCAGTCGTTGGTGGGCGCCGCGCTGGGCGCGGGCCGACTGGCGCACGCCAAGTCGGTGGCGTGGCGCGTCACCATCTTCTCGACGCTCGCGTCCGCGGTGTTGGCGGGCGTCTTCGCGGCCGGCGCCTCGGTGTTTCCCAGTGTCTTCACCGACGACCGTTCGGTGCTCGACGCCATCGGCGTGCCGTGGTGGTTCATGGTCGCTCAATTGCCGGTCGCGGGAATCGTTTTCGCGCTCGATGGCGTGCTGCTCGGTGCCGGCGACGCGAAATTCATGCGCACGGCCACACTGATCAGTGCACTGGTCGGATTCCTGCCGTTGATCTGGCTGTCGCTGGCGTTCGGCTGGGGTCTGCTCGGCATCTGGGCCGGGTTGTCGTCCTTCATGGTGCTGCGTCTGGCGTTCGTCGGCTGGCGAGCCTTTTCCGGTCGATGGCTGGTTTCAGGCACTGGTTAGGCTCAACCTCGTGAAACCGCTCGCATACGGTCTCGTCATGGCAACGGCAAGCCTTGTTGCGGCACCACAGGCAGTGGCCCAGCCGAGCGTCGGCACAGCTGTTTACGTGCAGATCCGGCAGTCCTTCACACCGGTCGACGGCGATGACCAGTGCGTCGGCACGGCAGCGCTCGGTCCCGTTCGTCGAGGATCGTCGGTGGTGCTCTCCGAAGGCGCCACCGCGACCGACAGCCCCAAAGTCGCGGTCGGTCAGTTCTTCCGATCGAGGCTGCGCGACGGTGTCTGCGAGGCGCTATACATCACGAGCGCCCCGGTCATGCCCACGTTCAACGTCCAGTTCGCCGGTCCAGGCGGCGAGGTGAGTCCGACATTCGGCCCGACCCCGTCGGAGCCCGTCACGTATCAACCGGGCATCGAGCAGGTCGTCCGCGTCGACATCTAACACGACTTCGGTGCGCTGACGACCGCTCACCGGTCGCAAGGGCACCGAAATCGCAGATGAGGTCACCGGACTTGCGCCCGTCCGCGTTCGAATACCGCGGCCCGGCTGGCGGCGATGTCGTCACCGCTGGCCGAACGCATCCACTCGAGAGCCGATTCGGCCTCGATCGCCAAGCCGCGTGCGGTGCCCTCCTCGTCGATGCGGTGATACGACGCGAGCAGCGCGCGCACCGCCTTCGGGTTGTTGCCGACGATCGACGCCGCCACCCGCCGCGCGGTCGGGATCAGCTCATCGTGCGGAACGACCTCGGTGACAAGACCCGCCCGCAGCGCGTCGACGGCAGACAGGTAGTCGCCGGTCATGCTCATCCGGCGGGCCAATCCCACGCCGACCTTCTGCGGCAGCCGCACCGACAGCCCCCAGGTGGGCAGCAGGCCAACCCTGGCGTGGGTGTCGGCGAACCGGGCGTTCTCCGACGCGATCAGGATGTCGCAGTACAGCGCCAGCTCCAGCCCGCCGGTCACGGCGGCGCCGTTGATCGCACCGATCACCGGCTTGGTCATCGCCGGCCATTTCGGGGAGATGTCGGGCAGCTCGGTGGAGTCGCCGAGTTCCTTGAGGTCCAGCCCCGCGCAGAACACCGGATCGGTGCCGGTGAAGATGACGACGTCGACGTCGTCGGCGCTCTCGGCGTCGGCCAGCGCGGCGAAGAACTTCGCGCGAAGCTCCGCGGACAAGGCGTTGCGGGCCTGCGGGCGATTCAGCGTCAGCGTGCGGACCCGATCCCGGGTGTCGATCAGCAGCACAGCGGTGTCATTGGGGTTGGTCACCCAACGAACCTATCGTGGAGCCATGTGCCGAAACATCACCGAGCTACGCGGTCTGGAGCCGGCAGCCACCGCGGAGGAAATCGAGGCCGCCTCGCGTCAGTACGTCCGCAAGGTCAGCGGCATCACCCGACCCTCGGGCGCCAACGTCGAGGCCTTCGAGGAGGCGGTCGCCGAAGTCACGGCCATCACCACCCGGCTCCTCGATGGGCTTGCGCCGCGACGGCAGCCACCCAAGACCGTCCCGCCGCTGCGGCGTCCCGAGGTGCGGGCGCGCATCGAGGCCCGGGCCGCCGGCACCGGGTGACCGCGGCGCTCAAGGAGTGGAGCGCGGTGGTGCACGCTCTGCTCGACGGCAGACAGACCGTGCTGTTGCGCAAGGGTGGCATCCACGAGAAACGATTCGCGCTCACCGCGTCCGTTGTCTCGCGGTTCACCGCGCCGCGATTCCTTTTCTTCCCGACGGTGGCGCACAGCCACGCCGAGCGGGTACGGCCCGAACACGCCGATCTGCTGCACGCGGCTGCCGACGACAGCACCGACGACGAGGTCATCTTGCGGGCCGGTGCCAAGGTCGTCGCTGCCGTCGAGGTGGGCCGGCCCGAGAACCTGCACGAGATCGAGTCGCTGCACATCTGGACCGCCGAGTCCGTTCAGGTCGACCGCTTGGACTTCCGGCCCAAACGCCGGCTCACCGTATTGGTCGTTCAGGCCAGCCCACTGCACGAGCCCGTGCGACTGACCCGTACCCCCGACTATGCGGGCTGCAAGAGTTGGGTGCCGCTTCCCGTCGATCCGGAATGGGCGTCACCGGTGTACGCCGACGACGCGCTGGCCGAGATCGCGGCGCGGGTGCGTCGCTCAGTGGCCTGACGGGGGCTGCGATCCGGCGGGCAGCACGAGCCGCGACACCCCGCCCTCGCCCAGGTGAATCGTGTGGGTCGAGACCATCAGTTCGCGGCCGCTGAGCAACGGCTCGCTGGTACCGAGGTTGCGCGCGAAGCGCGGATGCGAGCCACCGGCGACCAGAACCCGGATGCGCGATCCGGCGCGGAATCGGTGCGCGACCGAATCGAGGTCGATGCGGATGGTGCCTGCCCCCTTCGAAACTGTTGGGCTGCGGCGGTATCCGTCGCTCACGTTGCGCGAGACGTCTTTGGCATCGACTTCGCTGATGCGCACGAACAGGTCGTGATACGGGTTGTCGCACGAGTGCGACAGCTCGATGAACGGGGTTCCGACGACGTAGAGGTCGGTCGGGAGGCGGTCGCCGGTGAAGCACAGCACGTCGGGCCGTTCGGCCAGTTTCGTGTCGCGCCGGTAGCCGGCCTCGGGCGATAGCAGGCGGCCGCCGATCGTCGGCGTCGGATCCACCGGGTTGTACGTGAAGCGCATCGGTGCAGCGGTGTCTGGTGGAGCGGTATCGCCGAGACGCCCGGTGGGTTGTAGGTACAGCACTCGTTCGGGCATCGTCGGTGGCCAGTCCGACAGGTCGATCCAGCCCTCGCCCTTCATCTCGATGCGAACCGGGCGTCGTGTCGTGCCTCGACCGCCGAGGTGGGCGTCGAGCCAGTCGAGCGTTTCCCGGATCACTGTGGGTGCGCCCTTGGACATCACCTGGGTGTGGGTCCAGGAGCCGACGGTCGTGGCGACGTCAACGCCACGCTCCTTCAGCGCGCTGTACTGTGCGAGCGTCTGCTCCAGGAACAGATCCTGCCAGCCGCCGATCAGCAGCACTGGAATGTCGGTGCGCTTCAACGCGTCTCGAATGTTCGTGTTGGCCCAGAACGGGTCGTCGGGCTCGGGGTGGCTCAGCCAGTCCTCCCACCACGTCGCGCCGTCACCCAGCAGCTTGCGGCCTGCCTGGCCCGCGGGTAGGCCGGTCGTCGCGCGGGCCAGCGCCCGCCGCGAACGTGCCTGCCGGATCAGTAGGCGCAGCCGGTTGCGATCTTCCTGACGGGCCACCAGGGCGCTCCAGCCGAGGAAATCGTGCAGCCCGAACGAACCCGGTCCCCACCGCGGGCCGCTGACATCGTGCGGACCCACCGTGATGACGGCGGCCTTCATCTCCGGCGGCGGGTCGGCCAGCAGGGCCCACTGAGTGAAGCCCAGGTACGACAGGCCGATCGTGGCGAACGACCCCGTGAACCACGGCTGGTGACGCAGCCATTCGACGGTGTCCGCGCCGTCGGCGATCTCGTTGACCATCGGGTCGAAGTCGCCTCCGGAGCCGAATGTGCCTCGCACGCTTTGGAATACGACGTGATATCCCCGGGTGGCGTAGACGGAGCCGAAGAGGGTGGAGAACGGGAAGCCGCGACCATAGGGGCAGCGCACCAGGAGCGTGCCCACCGGGGTGGCCGTCGTGGGCTCATAGTGGTCGGCGAGCAGCTCGACCCCGTCGCGCATCGGCACCCGCACGCGGTGGTGCACGGTGTGGTCGGATGTCTGCGGCGGCAGGTGGAGCAGTCGGCTCAGCGTTCGTCCCGTGAACGCCTTGATCTTTCCCTTGGCCGGCAAAGCGGTGGCTGCATCGGATACCGCGGTCATTCCACATAGGCTACGCAGGCGGTGGATCGTCATCCTCGATAGCGCCGACGACCTTGGACATCAGCCAGCCGATCGCGCGCGTCGCGTCGGCTGCGTCGATGCCCCATTCGCCGACGAGCCGCTCGTAGCTCGGCACGTTCCACAGCACGTCGAGCAGCGCCGCCGTCGCGTGCTTCTCGGCGGCCGACCATTCGGGGGCGGACGTCGACACCGCCCGCAGAAGGGCATCCCGCCTGCGGACGTCGACGCCGACGAAAGTCGGATCCTGTGGCGTCTCGACGGACGTGCGCACCGAAAACCGTTGCAGCGACGCGAATACTTTGGCCGTCACGTCGCCGATGTTGGTCAAGTCGACGTCTTCGTACGACACGCCCGCTTCGGACTCCAGCTGTTGCATGACCGCGTCGTGGAGATGTCGTTCGGTGGGGAAGTGGCGGTATACCGTCCGCTCGCCGACACCCGCACGTTCTGCCACGGCCTTGAACGTCAGGTCCCGCCAGTTCCAGGAGTCGAACTCGTGCACCAACTCGCTGCCCGCCGTGACGATGCGCTCCCTGGTCTGCGCGGCCTTCTCCTGGCGTGCGCGGTTGTCGTACGTCCGCCTGGGAGCTATTGACGACCCGCTCATAATAGTGACAGTGTACTGTCACCAAATCTGCCGGGCGCGTTGGAGGTGCTGTGCCGTCACCCGACGAGCTGATGACCGCTGCGGTCGAGCGCACCGGGCTCGCCGACTTCGGCGACGATTCCTTCCGCGAAGGACTGGAGATCCTGGTGCGCGCCCTGGACGAGGAGGCGCGATTGAACGCCCGCGGCGAAGCGTTCATCTACGACCGGCTCCGGCTGCACCTGTGCCAGCGATTGCAGGTCGAAGACTGGTATCGACGTCATCCCGAGATCGACGACGAGACGATTGAGGCGCCATTGTTCGGCCTCGGCTTACCCCGCACCGGGTCGACCGCACTGTCGTTCCTGCTGTCCCGTGATCCCGGCGTTCGCTATCTGCGCAGCTGGGAGTCGACCCGGCCGTGCCCACCGCCCTCGACCGTGCAGGGCGACGATCCCCGGATTCCGCCGGAGGAGCGCCCCGTCGTCGTCGGCACCCGGCACCACGTTCCCAATGACATCCAGGGGCCGATGGAGTGCCTCGACCTGATGGCGCTCGACTTCACCTCGCAGATGTTCCAGGCGTTCGCGCAGATTCCGAGCTACTCCGACTGGCTGCTGGACCGCGCCGACTTCACCTCCACCTACCGCTACGAGCGGCGCGTGCTCAAGCTGCTGCAGTGGGGCGAGCCGGCGCGGCCGTGGCGGTTGAAGTCACCCGCCCACGTCATTTCGCTCGGCTACCTCGATCGGGTGTTTCCTGATGCCCGCTTCGTGATGACGCACCGCGACCCCACCGACGTGATGCTGTCGGTCGCCGACGTATACGCCGACATCGCCGGTGGATTCAGCGATCACGTAGACCGTCGGTATCTCGGCGAACTCAACGTCAAACAATGGTCGACGGGAATGCACCGCACGATGGAGTTCCGGACGAACGGTGCCGAGGATCGCTTCTACGACATCGACTTCCGCGCGATGCAGGACGACCCGATCGGCGAGGTGCGCCGGTTGTACGCCTGGCTCGGCGAACCGGTGACCGGGGAGTTCGAGGACGCGATGCGGCGCTGGTGGGCCGACAACGCGCAGAAGCGTGAGCCGCATCCGAAGGCGAACCCGCAGGTCTTCGGTCTGGACCTCGACACGATTCGGCCGCTGTTCGCCACCTACGTCGACACCTATATAGGGGACTCGCATGGCAATTGACCTGACGGGCGGCATCGACATACAGCGCGAACTCCCTTTCGCGCGGCGGCCTGACAACCCCGAGATGCGCGACTCGGTCAGTTTCTGGACGTTCGACGAGTCGGGGACGGTCGGTCTGCCGCGGGTGGGCATCGAAGCGGTCGCCTCCAACTGGGAGCAGCACAACGTCCAGGTGAACGTCGCCTTCGGGGACGGCCGGGTGTACCGCTTGCGGGAAGACGGCGCGAGTCGTCCCGTCGAGGCCGCGGACGGCAGACCCACGGTGCTGGGCGCCGGGCCCCTCGCGTTCACGTGCGTGGAACCGTTCGACGTGTGGACGATGACGTTCGACGGGCGGGCCGTCGCGACGTCGTCCGCCGACCTGGTGGCCGGCCGTAAGGACGGTCCGCTGGTCGATCTACGGTTCGAGGTCGAGGCGAAGATGGCGGTGCCGCCGTGGGTGCAGGGCGCACTGCAGCCCGAGGCCGGCAACCAGCTGAAGACGTCGATCGTGGGCGATCTGATGGGCGGCCCGCGCTACGAACAGCTCTACCGGGCGACCGGCCGCGTCCAGGTTGCAGGCGAGGAGCACTCGTTCACCGGGAGCGGGCTGCGCATCAGGCGTCAGGGCGTGCGCAAGCTCGACGGCTTCTGGGGGCACTGCTGGCAGTCGGCTCTGTTTGGCAGCGGGCGAGGCTTCGGCTACATCGCCTATCCGCAGCGGCCCGACGGCGAGCCCGCCTTCAACGAGGGATACCTGTACCTCGGCGATTCGGCCGGCGACGGCGACCTCATCCCCGCGACCGTGGTCGAGGCGCCGTGGCTGAGCCGGCTCCAGCCGCTGGGTGAGGACGTCTCGGTGGTGCTGCAGACGGCGAAGGGCACCGAGAGGATCGAGGGGGAGACCGTCGTCTCGACACACGACATCACCGATCCCAGCGACGTGCCGCCCGACATGGCGAAACTACTGGCCAACTGGACGTTCCCGGCGCTGCAGCAGGCTGGTGTGCGCTACCGGTGGAACGGCGAAGAGACGATCGGAATGCTCGAACGGTCGATCCCGAAGGACCAGATCACTCGCTAGAGTCGCCCTGGAACTTGTAGTAGGGGATCAGGTCGTGTGCGCGCTGCAGGTTGGTCTGCATGCAGTCGGGCGGCGGGTTCGAGTAGATCGGCGAGAAGAACATCGTCTGCTGGATCAGGCCATAGCTGGTCTTCAATCCGATCGCGCAGGTGATCCACCAGCGGTTGTTCCAGTCGGTCGGCTTCATCACCCACCACTGCGCGGCGCGGTGGCCGTCGATGTCGAGCTCAATGGCGTCGGTGGGTAAGGCCTCCTCGTACGTCTTCCATACGAAGGCCTCGATGGCCATCTGATAGTTGCCCGCGTCGTACTTGCACCGCAGCGCTTCCTCGGGCTGGGGCGGCGTGAAGGCGAGGCCCATGGCCGCGACCGCGTCGAGCGGGATGTCGCGGCACGGATTGAACGGGTCCGGATCGGTCGTCTCGATGACCGGGTACTTGATGCTCGTTGTGACGTTGGTCATCGGAATGTCGGTTGCACGCACCTGCAGAGGGCCGCCCGGATGGGACTGACTCACCACGACCACCGCCGCGACCAGCGCACACAACGCTGCGAGAACGCGCAGCTTGGCGACCATTCCACCCCTAACTGTCGTGGCGGCGTGGCCGCCGTCATCGGGACCCGACCCTGCCCGGGGAGTGTAGCGGCCCGCGACGAGTGCCCGAAGCGGAAACCAGAACCTGTTCTAGTTGGAATGCCAGAGCTTGGGCGTGCGCACGTAGGCTGGAGGGCTGTGACACGCGACGGCCGGCAACCCACTCTGTGGGCCATCAGCGATCTTCACACCGGTCACACGGGAAACAAGCCCATCACCGAGTCGCTGTATCCGGCCACGCCTGACGACTGGCTGATCGTGGCCGGGGATGTCGGCGAACGCACCGACGAGATCCACTGGGCACTCGATCTGCTGCGCAAGCGCTTCGCCAAGGTCATCTGGGTTCCGGGCAACCACGAGTTGTGGACCACCAACCGCGATCCGATGCAGATCTTCGGCAAGGCCCGCTACGACTACCTCGTCAACATCTGCGACGAGATGGGCGTCATCACCCCCGAGCACCCGTTCCCGGTGTGGACCGAAGGCGGCGGCCCGGCGACGATCGTGCCGATGTTTCTGCTCTACGACTACACGTTCCTGCCCGAGGGGGCGGCGACGAAGGCGGAGGGCCTGGCGATCGCGCGCGAGCGCAACGTCGTGGGCACCGATGAATTCCTGCTGTCGTGCGAGCCGTACGCCACCCGTGACGCGTGGTGTCGCGATCGTGTCGCACACACCCGCAAGCGGCTCGAGGATCTGGACTGGATGGAGCCCACCGTTCTGGTGAACCACTTCCCGTTGGTCCGCGAACCCTGCGATGCGATGTTCTATCCCGAGTTCGCGCTGTGGTGCGGCACCACCGCGACCGCCGACTGGCACACCCGATACAACGCGGTGTGTTCGGTGTACGGGCATCTGCACATCCCGCGCACCACGTGGTACGACGGCGTGCGCCACGAAGAAGTCTCCGTCGGGTATCCGCGGGAGTGGCGCCGCCGCAAGCCGTATCGGTGGTTGCGCCAGGTGCTGCCGGACCCGAGGTATGCGCCCGGTTACCTCAACGAGTTCGGCGGACACTTCGAGATCACCGACGAGATGCGCGAGCACGCCCAGAAGGTCCAGCAGCGCATCAGGGCCAGGCAGTCGTGACCGTCATCGCGGCCCTGTTGTCCGGCGTGTTGCCCGACGACGCGCGCCGACTCGCCGCGGCCGAGATGTACACCGATCCAACGGAACTCGCGCCGCTGCCCGAGGAGGAGCCGCTGATCGCGAAGTCGGTGGCCAAGCGGCGCAACGAATTCATCACCGTGCGGTACTGCGCCCGGGAGGCGCTGGGCGAACTCGGCATCGCGCCGGTGCCGATTCTCAAGGGGGAGAAGGGCGAACCGTGTTGGCCCGACGGCATCGTCGGCAGCCTCACTCACTGCGAGGGATTTCGCGGTGCCGCGGTGGCCCGACACGATGAGGTGCGTTCGGTCGGCATCGACGCCGAGCCGCACGACGTGCTGCCCAAAGGTGTGCTCGAGGCGGTCAGCCTGCCGGGGGAGCGGGTCGAGCTCGCGGCGCTGCCGGCCGGGCTGCACTGGGATCGAATCCTGTTCTGCGCCAAGGAGGCAACGTACAAGGCGTGGTTTCCGGTGACACGGCGCTGGCTGGGATTCGAGGACGCGCACATCACCTTCGACGTCGACGGCAGCGGCACCGCGGGTGGGTTCCAGTCGCGGATTCTGATCGATCCGTCCGCGCCGACGGGGCCGCCGCTGCAGACGCTGTCGGGGCGCTGGTCGGTGCGCGACGGTCTGGCGCTGACGGCGATCGTCCTGTGACTTCCGGCGGGCAGGAGCGCAGCGACCGGGGAATTGACACCGCTGGCCTTGTCGTCGTGGACAAGCCGGCGGGAATGACCAGTCACGACGTGGTCGGCCGCTGCAGACGCATCTTCGGCACCCGAAAGGTGGGCCACGCAGGCACTCTCGATCCGATGGCAACCGGGGTGCTGGTCGTCGGTATCGAGCGGGCCACCAAGATCCTCGGCTTGCTCACCGCGACCGACAAGTCATACGCGGCGACGATCCGGCTGGGCCAGACCACGTCGACCGAGGATGCCGAAGGCGAAGTGCTGGACACGGTCTCGGCGGCCGGGGTCGACCAGACGCAGATCGAATCGGCGGCGGCCGCGCTGCGTGGTGAGATCGACCAGATTCCCTCGACGGTCAGCGCCATCAAGGTCGGCGGCCAGCGTGCCTACAAGCTGGCGCGGGAAGGACAGTCCGTCGAGCTGGCGCCGCGAACGGTGCGCATCGAGCGCTTCGACGTGCGGTCGGTCCGGCGTGAGGGAGACTTCGTCGACGTGGACGTCGTGGTGGACTGCTCGAGCGGAACCTACATCCGTGCGCTGGCGCGCGACGTCGGTGCTGCGCTTGGCGTCGGCGGGCACCTGACCGCACTGCGCCGAACCCGTGTCGGTTCCTTCGGGCTGGACCAGGCTGCCACCCTCGACGAACTCACCGAGCGGCCACGTCTGTCGTACTCCCTCGACGAGGCGTGCCTGCGCACGTTTCCGCGCAGGGATCTGAGCGACGACGAGGCCGAGCACACGCGGCACGGCCGCCCGCTCGCGCCCGCGGGCATCGGCGGGGTGTACGCGGCCACCACCGGCGAGGGGCACGTCATCGCACTGCTGCGCGACGATGCCGGTCGCACCCGGTCGGTGGTGGTGCTGCGTCCCGCGACGTTGTGAGCCGTCCGCCAGGGCCCGCGATCGGCGTGGCGGACGCAATTCGGGTGTTCGGCCGAAATGGGTACATGACCTAAGTACCGTGGCGAGCAACTCGCTCGTGATGCCAAGGGATTGTGGTCTAAATGACGCGTTCGGTACCCGTGATCGGCCGTTCTGCCTCGAGTCGCGCCTCAGGGGCCGGATTTTCCGCCCTGCTCGGATTCGCGGTGTCGAACCCGTCGCTGCTGGTGCGGCTGCGGCCGAGCCTCGATGCGGCGATCGCCCGGATGAGTCCGGTCGTGCCGGGCACCGAGGTGGTGCCCGCCCGGCTTCCGCTTGGCGGCGAATGGGTTCGTGGTCCCGGCGTCCCGGTACCCGTTCGCGGCGAGGGGCCGGTGATCCTGGTGCTGCACGGCAGCGGATACGTCGCCTGCTCGGCGCGGACTCATCGCGGGTTCGCGTCTCACCTGTCGGCGCACTCGGGCATCCTCGCGCTCACGGTCAACTACCGGCTTGCGCCTGAGAGTCCTTTTCCGGCAGCCGAAGACGACTCCTTTGCGGCCTACCGATGGTTGCTCGACCGTGGCTACGATCCGGCCAAGGTGGTCATCGCGGGCGACTCTGCGGGCGGGCACCTCGCGGTGGCGGTCGCGTTGCGCGCCAAGCGAGAAGGTGTGCCCGGCCCGGCGGCGCTGTCGTTGTTCGGCCCGCTGATCGACCCCGCATTTCGCGCTTCGAGCGCCGATCCGCGCAGCCGCAAGCAACCCTTGCATCCCAAACTCGCGGCGCGCGCACTGGCCATCTATGTCGGCGGCCACGATGTCGACGACCCTCGCCTGTGTCTGCTGAACGCGGATCTCTCCGAGCTGCCGCCTATCGACCTGCACTACGGCTCACGGGAACTGATGCGCGCTGACGCGGAGGCGTTCGCCGCCAAGGTGATCGCCGCCGGCGGGCGTTGCGATACGCGGATGTGGCCGGGACTGATGCACGGGTACTGGCTGCGGCCGCTCGACGAACGCCGAGGGCTGACCAGTCTGATGACGGCCGGACAGTTCCTCGGGGCCACCGTCGCCTGACTGGCTAGCCGACCACCCAGATCGCTTCTGCCGCAGGGCTTCCCAGCTCGACAGTGGTGCCCTTTTCGTGTTCTCCCGAGTGGGCCGACTTGACCGCGACGGAGATCATGCCTGCGAAGTCGCGACGGGCCAGCACCAGAAGTCGTGAGTCCAGGGTGATGCCGACGCTGTCGAAGTAGCGCAGCATCTCCGGGTCGGCGTCGGAGATCCGCGCGACGACCCCGGTGTCGCCATCCCGGCACACCGACAGCTGTCGCGCGTCGGGTGTCGGGACATGGCCGTCGGCGGCCGGAATCGGATCGCCGTGCGGATCGCGGGTCGGGTGGCCGAGCTTGGCGTCGATGCGGGCCAGCATGGTGTCGGACACCGCATGTTCGAGCACCTCGGCCTCGTCGTGCACCTCGTCCCAGCTGTAACCCAGCTCGCGGACAAGGAACGTCTCCATCAGCCGGTGTCTGCGCACCATCGCGAGCGCGGCGGCGCGGCCGGCATCGGTCAGCGTCACGGCGCCGTACTTCTCGTGGTCGACGAACCCTTGATCGGCGAGCTTGCGGATGGACTCCGACGCGGTGCTCGCGGACACCCCGATCCGCTCGGCCAGCATCTTGGTGCTGACCTTTTCCCGCGACCACTCCTGGGCCGTCCAGATCACTTTGAGGTAATCCTGGGCGACCATCGTCAAGTCGCGGGGGTTACCGTTCGGACTCACAATTAGGAAGTTTAGGCAATCATCACCTGATCTGGGGATCTGGCGAGGCCGCAGGGCCCCGCGCGCCGTAGGCTGGCGTCGTGCAGCGCTGGCGGGGACAGGACGAGATCCCGACGGACTGGGGCCGATGTGTCGTCACCATCGGTGTGTTCGACGGTGTTCATCGGGGCCATCAGGAGCTGATCAACCACGCGGTGAAGGCGGGCCGGTCGCGGGGGGTGCCGACGGTGCTCATGACGTTCGATCCCCATCCGATGGAGGTCGTGTTCCCTGGCAGCCACCCCGCCCAGCTGACGACGCTGACCCGCCGCGCCGAGCTGGTCGAGGAAATGGGCATCGACGTGTTCCTCGTCATGCCCTTCACCTCCGACTTCATGAAGCTGACACCCGAGCGCTACGTGCACGAGTTGCTGGTCGAGCGCCTGCACGTGGTTGAGGTCGTCGTAGGCGAGAACTTCACCTTCGGCAAGAAGGCGGCGGGCAACGTCGGCCTGCTCCGCAAGGCCGGCGAACGGTTCGGTTTCGCGGTCGAGGGCATGTCGCTGGTGTCCGAGGCCGCCACCAACGGCGATGAGACCGTCACATTCTCGTCGACCTACATCCGGTCATGCGTCGACGCCGGTGACATGGTCGCCGCCACCGAGGCTCTCGGACGTCCGCATCGGGTGGAGGGTGTCGTGGTCCGTGGTGACGGGCGTGGCAAGGTGCTGGGCTTTCCGACGGCCAACGTCGCCCCGCCGATGTATTCGGCCATTCCTGCCGACGGCGTCTACGCGGCCTGGTTCACAGTGCTCGGCCACGGTCCGATCGCCGGCGCCGTCGTGCCAGGTGAGCGCTACCAGGCCGCTGTGTCGGTGGGCACCAATCCGACCTTCTCGGGCCGGACCCGCACGGTGGAGGCGTTCGTGCTCGACGCGTCGGCCGACCTCTACGGTCAGCATGTGGCCGTCGATTTCGTGGCGCGCATCCGCGGGCAGGAGAAGTTCGGCAAGGTCGAGGATCTGGTGACGGCCATGGGCGTCGACACCGAGAAGGCGCGCGGCATCCTGGCCGCGCAGTAGACCTGCGATTTCGCAGCGTCCCGGGGTGCGCTGTAGACTCCTCGCCGACCGAGCGTGTGCTGCAGTTCGCGGTGGCTTCGCTCATTTCGGGCCCGCAAGCCCTGAAGTACGCGAACTGAAATAGATGGAGTTGTTTCGTGGCGCTCACTGCCGAACAGAAGAAGACCATTCTTGGCGAATACGGCCTGCATGACACCGACACCGGTTCGCCGGAGGCCCAGGTCGCGCTGCTGACCAAGCGGATCGCGGACCTGACCGAGCATTTGAAGAAGCACAAGCACGACCACCACTCGCGTCGCGGTCTGCTGCTGCTGGTCGGCCGTCGCCGCCGTCTGCTGAAGTACGTGGCCCAGGTCGATGTGGCGCGCTACCGCTCCCTGATCGAGCGCCTGGGCCTGCGTCGCTGACGCCACGCAGGTGGCAAACCTGCCTGCGGTCGCCGTCACGGCGGTCGTCGCGATCGGCGGCGTGGCCGGGTGCTCGTCCTCTTCTGCCGCGAATCTGGCGGTAGGTGACTGCCTCAAGACGGGCGGCACGCCGGAGCGGCCCGAGGTGACCAAGGTCGCCTGCGGCAGCCCGGAGTCCAACTTCAAGGTGGCTGCCACCGTCGAGAACAGCGAGCAGTGCCCGGCCGACGTCGACTCGTACTACTCGATGCGCACCGCGTTCTCCGACACCAGCACGACGATCTGCATGGACATCGCCTGGGTCGTCGGCAACTGTATGAGCGTCGACCCGACCAACGACAAGGATCCGCTCCAGGTGGCCTGCGACGATTCGTCGGTGCCCAACCGACAGCGCGCCACGCAGATCCTCGACGACGTCGCCAACGTCGACCAGTGCGCCAGCGGCGTCGGCTACGCCTACGACGAGCGGGGCTTCACCGTCTGCGTGGAGGACGTGGCCTGAGGAACCCGCGGGTATGCCCCGGGGATTTCGGTCCCGTACCTGCTGCAATGTAGGATGGCGTAGTTCGACAGCCGAATTGCGGCTCGAATGTTTGGGTGCGGTGATCGCAGTTCCGCGAGCGCCGTTCCCGCGTGTCATATCGAAGTGCTGGATCAACGACATGCCTGATCGCGCGGTCTTCGGTAGTGGCTGCCGGGTCTGATACCCGACAGCTTCGATCGATGGCCGTGGCCAAGTCGAGGCCGGTGGTTCACACGCTGTGACAACGCGAAAACAGCTGAACAGTGAATACTGAGAACCAGAGAGGCCATACGGACGCCCATGTCTGTAGTTGAACTTGAAGAAGGCGTGTTCGAATCCACCGCCACCATCGACAACGGGAGCTTCGGCACCCGCACCATCCGCTTTGAGACCGGCCGGCTGGCCAAGCAGGCCGCCGGCGCTGTCGTCGCCTACCTCGACGACGAGACCATGCTGCTGTCGGCCACCACCGCCAGCAAGTCCCCGAAGGACCACTTCGACTTCTTCCCCCTGACGATCGACGTCGAGGAGCGGATGTACGCCGCGGGACGTATCCCCGGCTCGTTCTTCCGGCGTGAAGGACGCCCGTCGACCGACGCGATCCTGACCTGCCGCCTGATCGACCGGCCGCTGCGCCCGACGTTCGTCTCGGGGCTGCGCAACGAGATCCAGGTCGTGGTCACCATCCTGAGCCTGGATCCCAAGGACCTGTACGACGTGCTGGCCATCAACGCCGCGTCGGCGTCGACGCAGATCTCCGGCCTGCCGTTCTCCGGCCCGGTCGGCGGCGTGCGGGTCGCGCTGATCGACGGCCAGTGGGTGGCGTTCCCGACCGTCGAGCAACTCGAGGGAGCGGTCTTCGACATGGTCGTCGCGGGCCGTAAAGCAGGCGACTCCGCCGGTGCAGATATAGCGATCATGATGGTCGAGGCCGAGGCGACCGACAAGGTCATCGAGCTGATCGGCGGCGGCGCGGGCGCGCCGACGGAATCCGTTGTCGCCGAGGGCCTGGAGGCCGCGAAACCGTTCATCGCCGCGCTGTGCAACGCCCAGCAGGAGCTCGCCGAGAAGGCCGCCAAGCCGACCGCCGACTACCCGCTGTTCCCCGATTACCAGGACGACGTGTTCGAGTCCGTGTCCGCGGTGGCCACCGACGAACTGTCCAAGGCGCTGACGATCGCGGGCAAGGAAGAGCGCAACGATCGCACCGACGAGATCAAGGTCGAGGTGCTCGACCGGTTGGCCGAGCAGTACGCCGGCCGCGAGAAGGAGATCGGTGCGGCCTTCCGGTCGCTGACCAAACAGCTTGTGCGCCAGCGCATCCTGACCGACCACTTCCGCATCGACGGCCGCGGTGTCACCGACATCCGCGCCCTGTCGGCCGAGGTGGCCGTGGTCCCGCGTGCGCACGGTAGTGCGTTGTTCGAGCGCGGCGAGACCCAGATCATGGGTGTCACCACGCTGGACATGGTCAAGATGGCGCAGCAGATCGACTCGCTGGGGCCCGAGACCAGCAAGCGCTACATGCACCACTACAACTTCCCGCCGTACTCGACCGGTGAGACCGGCCGTGTCGGTTCGCCCAAGCGTCGCGAGATCGGCCACGGCGCGCTGGCCGAGCGGGCCCTGATGCCCGTGCTGCCCAGCGTCGAGGAGTTCCCGTACGCAATACGCCAGGTGTCGGAGGCGTTGAGCTCCAACGGCTCGACATCGATGGGCTCGGTGTGCGCGTCGACTCTGTCGCTGCTGAACGCCGGTGTGCCGCTGAAGGCCCCGGTCGCCGGTATCGCGATGGGTCTGGTGTCCGATGACGTCGACGGGGAACGTCGCTTCGTCACACTCACCGACATCCTCGGCGCCGAGGATGCCTTCGGCGACATGGACTTCAAGTGCGCCGGCACCAAGGACTTCGTCACCGCGCTGCAGTTGGACACCAAGCTCGACGGCATCCCGTCGCAGGTGTTGGCGGCCGCGCTGGCGCAGGCCAAGGATGCGCGGTTGACGATTCTCGAGGTGATGGCCGAAGCCATCGACACGCCTGACGAGATGAGCCCGTACGCACCGCGGATCACCACGATCAAGGTGCCGGTCGACAAGATCGGCGAGGTCATCGGGCCCAAGGGCAAGATGATCAACTCGATCACCGAGGAGACCGGTGCGTCGATCTCGATCGAGGACGACGGCACCGTGTTCGTCGGCGCGTCCAACGGCGAAGCGGCTCAGGCCGCGATCGACAAGATCAACGCGATCGCCAACCCGCAGCTGCCCAAGATCGGTGAGCGGTTCCTCGGGACCGTCGTCAAGACAACCGATTTCGGCGCATTCGTGTCGCTGCTGCCCGGCCGGGACGGTTTGGTGCACATCTCCAAGCTGGGCCGTGGCAAGCGAATCGCCAAGGTGGAGGATGTCGTCAAGGTCGGCGACAAGCTGCGCGTGGAGATCGCTGACATCGACAACCGCGGAAAGATCTCGCTGGTCCTCGTCGCTGAAGACGAGGCAGCGGACGCTCCGTCGGAGACTGCACCGGCAGATGCCGCAGCGGCGACCAGCTAGGGCGTTGCGCCGCGGCGCGAACACCGCGGAATCATCCACACGCGACATCTCCACGGTGCGTCGCACGGTGTTGCCCGGTGGCCTGCGCGTGGTCACCGAGTACATCCCCTCGGTGCACTCGGCGTCGGTCGGGGTGTGGGTCGATGTGGGCTCCCGTGACGAGGGTCCGACGGTCGCCGGGGCGGCGCACTTCCTGGAACACCTGTTGTTCAAGTCCACGCCGACGCGTACGGCGGTCGAGATCGCGCAGGCGGTCGACGCGGTCGGCGGTGAGCTGAACGCGTTCACCACCCGGGAACACACGTGTTACTACGCCCACGTGCTCGACACCGACCTCGAACTGGCTGTCGACCTGGTTGCCGATGTGGTGTTGCGCGGGCGTTGTGCCGCAGACGATGTCGAGATCGAGCGCGACGTCGTGCTCGAGGAGATCGCGATGCGCGACGACGATCCCGAGGACACTCTCGGCGACGTGTTCCTTTCTGCGATGTTCGGCAGCCATCCCGTCGGCCGACCGGTGATCGGCAGTTCCGAGTCGATCGCGGCGATGACGCGGACGCAGCTGCATTCGTTCCACATGCGTCGCTACACGCCTGAGCGAATGGTGGTCGCGGTCGCCGGAAACGTGGACCACGACGACGTGATGGCACTGGTGCGCGAACACTTCGGCGCGCGGCTGGTCCGTGGCCGCAAACCCGTACCGCCACGCAAAGGCAAGGGCCGCGTCACGGGACGGCCGACGTTCGAACTGGTCAACAGGGACGCCGAGCAGACCCACCTTTCGCTGGGCGTCCGCACCCCGGGCAGGCACTGGGAACATCGATGGGCGTTGTCGGTGCTGAACACCGCGTTGGGCGGCGGCCTGAGTTCGCGCCTCTTCCAACAGATCCGGGAAACCCGCGGGCTGGCGTACTCGGTGTACTCGACGGTGGACACGTTCGCCGACAGCGGTGCGCTGTCCATCTACGCGGCGTGCCTCCCCGAGCGTTTCGGCGAAGTCACCCGCGTGACGTCAGACGTGCTGGAGGCCGTGGCCCGCGACGGCATCACCGAGACCGAATACCGGATCGCGAAGGGCTCGATGCGCGGTGGACTGGTGCTCGGACTCGAGGACTCCGGTTCCCGGATGAACCGCATCGGCCGCAGCGAGCTGAACTTCGGTACGCATCGCAGCATCGCCGACACCCTCGCCAAGATCGAAGCGGTGACGCTCGATGAGGTCAACACTGTCGCGCGCAAACTCCTGACCGGTCCATACGGTGGTGCTGTTCTCGGTCCGCAAACTTCGAAAAGGGCGTTGCCGCAGCCGCTTCGGGCCATGACTCACTGATCGCCTAACCTGGGATCGATGACTGAACTGTCCCGGCGGCACGTTCTGCTCGGCGGATTGACCCTCGCCGCAGTGGCCGCAACTTCAGAGAAACCTGCGTTGGCCGACCCGGCGGAGCCGCCGTCGTTGTCCGTCGAGGCTTTGATCCAAGGCCTGGAACAGAAGCACAACGCCTCCATCGGCGTGTTCGCGACGAACCTGGCGTCCGGCAAGACCGTCGCTCATCGCGCGCAGGAGCCGTTCGCGATGTGCTCGACGTTCAAGGCGTACGCCTCAGGCCGCATCCTGCAGATGGCACAACACGGTGAGTTGTCGTTGGACGATCCGATGTTCGTCGATCCGGCCGGGATCTTGCCGAATTCGCCCGTCACGGCACCGCGCGCCGGCGGTGAGATGACGCTCGCCGAGCTGTGCCAGGCAGTGTTGCAGCAGAGCGACAATGCGGGCGCCAACATTCTGCTGAACAGAATCGGCGGTCCGCAGGCGATCACGGCGTTTGCGCGCAGCATCGGCGACCACCAGACGCGGCTGGACCGCTGGGAGACTGAGCTGAACTCGGCGATCCCCGGCGACCTCCGCGACACCAGCACGCCCGAGGCGCTCGGCGCGGGTTTCCGCGCTCTACTCGACGGAGACGTCCTGGCACCGCCCCAGCGCGGATTGCTCGACGACTGGATGCGCGCCAATCAGACGTCGAGCATGCGACCCGGACTTCCAGCGGGCTGGACCAGCGCCGACAAGACCGGCAGCGGGGACTACGGCAGCACGAACGACGTCGGGATCGCGTACGGGCCAGAGGGGCAGCGTGTTCTGCTCGCGATCATGACGCGAACTCAGGCCAACGATCCCAAGGCCGAGAACCTGCGCCCACTCATCGGAGAAGTGACCACGCTGGTGATGCCGACGCTGCTCGCGTAGCGCGTTGGCACACTGATGACCATGCCTGCAACCGCGCTGTGTCCCTGTGGCTCGGACGAGCCGTACGGGCGGTGCTGTCTGCCGCTGCACCTCGGCGAACGTCAGGCCGACACCGCCGAACAACTGATGCGGGCGCGCTTCAGCGCGTATGCCGCGGGGAATCTCGACTATGTCTGGCAGACATGGCATCCGACGACGCGGCCGTCCGAGCTGGCGGATACCGGACTGACGTGGACCGGTCTGGAGATCATCGAGACCGTCGACGGCCGCCGCGGCGACGAATCGGGCGAGGTCGAGTTCCGCGCCCACTACCTACAGGACCGACGGAGCGGCTATCTGCACGAGCGGTCCCGCTTCGCCGTTCGAGCCCGGCGATGGTTCTACGTGGACGGGGAGATGTTCAGGTGATCAGGCGAGCAGCGTCGCCGGGTCGGTGAAGGATAGATCCAGATCGGTGGCGACCTGCTCGGACAGCAGCGAACCCTCGTGCGTCGACAGGCCCTTGGCCAGCGCCGGATCGGCTTCGCACGCGGCCTGCCAACCCTTGTCGGCCAGCTTCAGGACGTACGGCATCGTGGCGTTGGTGAGCGCGTAGGTCGACGTGCGCGGCACCGCGCCCGGCATGTTGGCCACGCAGTAGAACACGGTGTCGTGCACCGCGAACGTGGGGTCATCGTGCGTGGTGGGCCGCGAATCCTCGAAGCACCCGCCCTGATCGATTGCGATGTCGACGAGCACCGCACCGGACTTCATATGTGCGACAGTCGAATTCGTCACCAGCTTCGGCGCCTTCGCGCCGGGCACCAGCACGGCGCCGATCACCAGATCGGCCTCCTTGACCGCATCCTCGAGATCGAGCATCGACGAGTAGCGGGTCTCGATAGCTCCGCTGTTCTCGTTGTCGATCTTGCGCAGGGTGTTGATGTTGACGTCGAAGACGGACACGTGAGCACCCATGCCTTTGGCGATGCGTGCGGCGTTGTAGCCGGCCACACCGCCACCGACGACAACGACCTCGGCCGGTGCGACACCGGGCACGCCGCCCATCAGGACGCCGCGGCCACCGTGGCTGCGCATCAGGTGATACGCGCCGACCTGGGCGGCCAGTCGTCCCGCGACCTCGCTCATCGGGGCCAGCAGCGGCAGGGATCCATCGGCCAGCTGAACGGTCTCATAGGCGATCGAGGTGGTACCCGAGGCCAACAGCGCGTCCGTGCACGGCTTCGACGCGGCCAGGTGCAGGTAGGTGAACAGGGTCTGGCCCTCACGCAGGCGCGAGTACTCGGCCTCGATCGGCTCCTTGACCTTCAGCAGCAGCTCGGCTTCCTCCCACACCTCGTCGACGCTGTTGATCATCTGGGCGCCGGCCCGCTTGAAGTCGTTGTCCGAGATCGCTGAGCCTTCGCCCGCGCCGGCCTGAATCAGGACCTCATGGCCGCGGTGAACCAGCTCGGCGACGCCGGCCGGGGTGATGGCAACACGGAACTCGTTGTTCTTGATCTCGGTCGGGACGCCGACTCGCATGATCGCTCCTAAGTCGAATTTACTGCCTAAAGTGTGAAGAACATTCGACATAATGGCAATAACCCAGCATATCATTCGATAATATGCGGTAATGAGCGAAGAAACATCGTTACCGTCGGCGCGTCTCCAGCGTTCGCCGAAGGATTTTCGGGCGATCGACCTCGACGAGGTGGACCGGCGGATCCTGCTCACGTTGCATGCCGACGCCCGCATCTCCAACAGCGCCTTGGCGGATTCGGTCGGCATCGCCGCGTCGACGTGTCACGCCCGGCTGAAACGGTTGCAGGACCTCGGGGTGATCCGGGGCTTCTACACCGACATCGATCCGGCGGCCATCGGCCTGCACCTGCAGGCGATGATCTCGGTGAGTCTGCAATCCAACGCCCGCGGCAAGATCCACAGCTTCATCAACCAGATCCGGCGCAAGCCGCAGGTGATGGACGTCTACTTCCTGGCGGGTGCGGAGGACTTCATCCTGCACGTCGCCGCGCGTGACACCGACGACCTGCGCTCGTTCGTGGTCGAGAACCTCAATGCCGACGCCGATGTGGCGGGCACCCAGACGTCGTTGATCTTCGAGCACCTGCGGGGCGCCTCCCCGCTGTAGCCGCGGACTAGGGTTGCCCCCATGCGAGTCGCGGTGCTGGGAGCCAAAGGCAAGGTCGGCGCAACGATGGTTGCGGCCGTCGAGGATGCCGAGGACCTGACGTTCACGGTCGGCGTCGATGCCGGCGATGCGCTGAGCGAACTGGTCGATTCGCGCACCGAGGTCGTGATCGACTTCACCCATCCCGACGTCGTGATGGAGAACCTGCGATTCTTGATAGACAACGGGATCCATGCGGTCGTCGGCACCACCGGATTCACCGACGAGCGGGTGAGCGAGGTGCGTGAATGGCTGGCGGCCAAGCCCGACGTCTCGGTGCTCATCGCACCGAACTTCGCGATCGGCGCTGTCCTGTCTATGCATTTCGCGCAACAGGCCGCCCGGTTCTTCGAGTCCGTCGAAGTCATCGAACTGCACCATCCGCAGAAGGCAGACGCGCCGTCGGGCACGGCGGCGCGCACCGCCCGGCTGATCGCCGAGGCGCGAAAGGGACTCCCGCCCAACCCCGACGCGACCAGTACGGGCCTGCAGGGTGCTCGGGGCGCCGATGTCGACGGGATCCCTGTGCACTCCGTGCGGTTGACCGGCCTCGTCGCGCACCAGGAGGTCCTCTTCGGGACGATGGGCGAGACATTGACGATCCGGCACGACAGCTTCGACCGCACCTCCTTCGTCCCCGGCGTCCTGCTCGCGGTGCGCAAGGTAGCCGAGCATCCCGGCCTCACCGTGGGTATCGAGCCGCTGCTCGACCTCTGATGAGCGAGCGATCACGTGCCCTGCGCATCCAGCTGCTGATCGGCTTCATGTGCGCAGCGCTGGTGGTCTACTTCGTTCTGCTCGGCCGAATCGCGTTGGCCTTCATCTCCTCTGGCGAGCCGGCGGCGATCGGACTCGGTCTGGCGTTGATGATCATGCCGCTGATCGGCGTGTGGGTCATGGTCAGCACGCTGCGGGCCGGACTCGCGCACCAGCGGCTGGGCCGGATGGCCAAAGCGGAGGGGTTGGAACTCGACGTCAGCGCGCTACCGCGGATGGCATCCGGTCGCATCGAGCGTGACGCCGCCGACGCGTTGTTCGCGACGGTGCGCGGCGAGCTGGAAGACGATCCGGACAACTGGCGACGCTGGTACCGACTGGCCCGTGCGTACGACTACGCGGGAGATCGCAGCCGCGCGCGCGAAGCCATGAAGAAGGCGGTCGAGATGGAGGAGCGGAGTTGACTGCGCCACCGAGGAAGACGCTGCTGATCGTTCACCACACGCCCTCACCGCACACGCATGAGATGTTCGAGGCCGTCGTGTCGGGTGCGAGCGATCCCGAAATCGAGGGTGTGCAGGTGGTGCGGCGACCGGCGCTCACCGTCTCGGCGACCGACGTGCTCGAGGCCGACGGCTATGTGCTCGGCAGTCCCGCCAACCTCGGCTACATGAGCGGGGCACTCAAGCATGCGTTCGACGTCATCTACTACCCGTGCCTGGACGCGACACGCGGGCGGCCCTTTGGCCTCTACCTTCACGGAAACGAGGGCACCGAGGGAGCCGAGAACGGCGTCACCGCCATCACGACCGGTCTGGGCTGGACGAAGGCCGCTGAATACGTCGTCGTCTCGGGCAAGCCGAACAAGGCCGACCTCGAATCGTGTTGGGAGCTCGGCGCGACGGTCGCCGCGACGTTGATGGGGTAGAGCGAACACAGTCCGATGACCTCGGTCGCGAACTACTATTGCCCCTCGACACGAGGACGGAAGCAATGGTGGCGGCAACGAACTTCGCCCTGCTGCACGGGGGCGGCCAGGGCAGCTGGGTGTGGGACGACGTGATCGGTGAGCTGTCGGCATCGGGTGACTGCATCACGCTCGACGTGCCAGGCTGCGGCCGCAAGCGTGAGCGCGACACGTCTGCAATCGAATTCGACGACATCGTCGCAGAGCTCATCAGCGACATCGAGACATCGGGCATGCGCGACGTCGTGCTCGTCGGCCACTCGCAAGCGGGTATGCCGATGTCGCAGATGGTTGAAGTCGCACCCGAACTGTTCAGCAGGCTCGTCTACGTGACGTGCTCTGCACCGCCCCCGGGAACCAGCCTGCTGGAGCTGATCGGCAACTGCCGGCACGGCGAGCACGAGGACCAGGTCGGATACCCATTGGATCCGAAGACGACGTCATTTGAAGAGCGTTTTGCGGTCATGTTCTGCAATGACATGTCGGCGCCGGAGCGGGAGGCCTTCCTTGCGAAGTTGGGCCGCGACATGTGGCCGGCGAGTTCCTACATGTATCTCGACTGGCGCTATGACCACCTGGGGACAGTCGCGTCGACCTATGTCGTGTGCGAGAGGGACATGAGCCTGCCGACCTTGTGGCAGAAACGGTTCGCAGAAACTCTGCGCGTCGACCGGGTGGTCCGGATCGACGCCGGGCATCAGGTGATGAACACCCAGCCGGAAGCGCTTGCCGCAATTCTGCTCGCGGAAGCGCAAAGCACAGAGGAGGATCACGCATGCCGGGTATAGCCGAACTCGCTTTGGGCGCAGCGCCGATCGCAGGCGGGGCCTTATTGGGTGCCGCGGCCGGCAGCTTCAAGGGCCCTGATGTACGGGGCATGATCGCCAAGGACATGGACCTGCTCGAGCGCATCCCCGATGACAAGCCGGAACTGAAAGCGCGTCTCGAGGCGAGCATCAACGAGCGGATCAGCGATCTGATCGCCGGAACCGAGCGCTCGCGTGCTATCCGCGAGGCGGCGGCGTCGTACAGCGGAAACTGGCGCGACATCGTGGTGTTCATTTGCGCCGTGCTGTTCACGATCGTCTGGTGGAACGTCAGCCACAGCCGGTCGAATTGGCTCGTGATGTTCATCGCGATGATCATCCTGTCGGTACTGGCGGGCATCTACGCGGGCCGCGGAATCATCCGGGCGATCGGATCATTCATGCACCGAAGCGACAAGAAGTCTCAATAGCGCGAATTCGCCACAGCCACAACCTGTTTGACGCTAGTTGTCTGTTGGTGGTGGGGGTTCGAAGGGGGTGTACCACCACCAGTCGGCGCGTTCGCCCGTGGGTCCGCGGTAGGGCGCGACGTCGGGTGGGGGTCGATTGGGTGGTCGCGCCAGCGAACTGGAGTGGAGTTGGCGTCCGTCACTGTCGGTGACGGTGATGTTGGGTGCGGGTCCGGTGATGGTGATGCCGCCGCGGTGGTGCAGGCGGTGGTGGTAGGGGCAGACCAGCACGAGGTTGTCCAGTTCGGTGGTGCCGCCGTCTTCCCAGTGCTGGATGTGGTGGGCGTGCAGACCGCGGGTGGCCCCGCAGCCGGGGACAGCGCAGGTGGGGTGGCGGTGTTCGAGCGCACGACGCAGCCGGCGATTGATCGTGCGCGTGGTCCGTCCCGCACCGATCACCTGCCCGCTGCGCTCGAACCACACCTCGCACGTGGCATCGCAGGAAAGATATTGCCGTTCGGCCGCGGTGAGCAGCGGACCCAGATGCAGCGAGGCGATGCGATCTTTGACGTCGAGGTGCACCACGACGGTGGTGTGCTGTCCGTGGGGGCGGCGGGCCACGTCGGCGTCCCAACCGGCCGTGACCAGGCTCATGAACGCATCAGGCGCTGTCGGGAACGGCGGCGCCTGAGCGGAGTCGTCGTCGTGGTCGCGCTTCCACTCCGCGACGAGGGCGTCCTGATGGGAGGCCAGCGCGGCGTCGAAGGTCGCGGCGTCGTCGTGGGTGAGGGTCATGCGATAACGCACGCACTGCTCATCGCTCGTCTTGGTGATCGACCGCTGCGGTACCGACCACGGGGCGGGGTCGGGTGTGGGGCGTGGTTCCAGCTTGACCGCCGTATTGAGTTGGCTGACGGTGGCCACTTCGGCGAACGTTGCGTAGTGGTCGTCGGAGCCGTCGGCGGCCTTCTTGGCGATGACACCGACTTGATCCAGCGACAGCCGGCCCTCGGTCATACCCGCCGCGCAGCGGGGAAACTCCGGAAGTCGGTGCGCTACCGCGGCGATCGTGCCGGCGTTCGCCGAGGACATACCCAGCTTCCAGGCGACCAACGCCGCGACTGACCGCGCGCCGGTGATGCCGACCAGTTCGTCGTGGTCGAATTCGGCCACGATCTCGACGATGCGCCCGTCGATGGCGTTGCGTTGGCCGGCCAACTCCGCCAACTCGTCGAACAGCATCTCGACACGATCTTTGGGACGAATCACCACCCCGGCCGCGGACATGACCCCATCAAAGCAGCACGGTCGGACAGGTTTCGGCTACGCGTTCAGTAGTGGTACGTGTCCGACGGCGCCGGGATGTGCGCGGGGTCGTCGACGTCGTCGAATTCCGAGGGCTCGATGCCGTAGGACCGCGCCAGATCGAGGATCTTGTTGGCCCTCGCGATCCGTGGCAGATCAGACCCGTTGCGAATCTCCCCGCCGTCGCGTTCGAACTCGGTGAAAAACTCCTTGGCCCAACTGATTTCCTCCGCGGACGGTGACAGTCCCTCGTTCACCGTCGGGCACTGGTCCGGCGTCAGACAGATCTTCCCGGTCATCCCGAACTCAGCGGAAACCGCTGTCGCTTCACTGAGCTTGAGGGCGCTCGAGCCGACCGTCGGCCCGTCGATCGCACTGGGCAGATGCGCCGCCTTGGCCGCGATCGTGAAACGTGAACGCGCGTAAGCCAGTGTCGTGGGGTTGTCTCCGAAGCCGGTGTCACGCCGGAAGTCGCCGATCCCGAACGCCAGCCGGAATGTGCCTTTGGTCGCGGCGATCTCGGTGATGCGCTCCAGCCCGCGGGCCGTCTCCACCAACGCCACGATGGGCACGTTCGGCAGTCGCTTGGCCGTCTCGGTCACGTGGTCGACGGACTCCACCATCGCGAGCATGATCCCGCCGACCTTGGTCTTACTCAAGGCGTCGAGGTCGTCGGCCCACCACGGCGTGCCGAAACCGTTGACGCGCACCCAGTCGCTGTTGCCCTCGTCGAGCCACCGGATGACGTTGTCGCGCGCACCCGCTTTGTCCTTCGGTGCAACCGCGTCCTCGATGTCGAGGACGACGATGTCGGCGCGGGATATGGCCGCGGGTGCGAAGCGGTCGTACTGCGCGCCGTTGACGAGCAGCCAACTGCGAGCCAGTACCGGGTCGATACGCGAACCGTGGCTGGGATCGGGTTGCTCTGCAGTCGCCTGGACGTCCATCAGTAAATGGTTGCGCACCGGCCCGCGAGGGCGTGACGCGGGTCAGCCGAGGTGCACTCCGAAGAACGACTCCATCGCATCCCAGTGCCGTTGCGCGGCCGCCTGGTCATACGGTGCGTTGTCGGGAACGGCGAACCCGTGCCCGGCCGCGTACCACTCGATGAGGTACTCGACGTTGGCCGCGGTGAGCGCCTTGGCCAGGGTCTCGGCCGCATCGGTCGTGAAGGACGCGTCGTTCTCCGCGCCGCCGACGTAGACCGCGGCTTGCATCTGATCGGCCAGCAGGTGGGGGCTGCCGGGGTCGTCGGCGGCCAGACCCCCGCCATGGAACGACATCGCCGCCGCAACACGGTCGGGCACTCGGCCCGCGACCACCAGCGACGTCCGCCCACCCATGCAGTAGCCGGTGGTGCCGAACACCTCGCCGCTGACCTCGGGCCGTGACACCAGGTAGTCGAAGAACGCGCCGGCATCGGCGGCCATCATGTCCGGCGTCACCTTGGAGATCATCGAGAACAGGCGCTTGCGCTCGTTCTCGTCGGTGAACACCGACGCCATTTCGAACGGGGCCCAGTCGCCGTCGCGGTAGTACACGTCAGGCACCAGGACTGCGTAGCCGTAGGCGGCCAGTTGGTCGCCCATGTCGCGGAACGTCTGGCGCGCGCCGCCGGCGTCGGGGTACATGACGATCCCGGGCCACGGGCCGTCCCCGTCGGGGGTGTGCAGGCTGACCCGGCAGGTCCCGTCTGCTGTGGTGATGGAGTCGGTGATTGTCGGCATGCCATCGGTTCTACTCCTGCCCTTCCGACGTAAGCTGACCGAGTGCCGGTCACTGGGTCTATAAGCACGCCGTACGAGGACCTCCTGCGCCTGGTACTCGAGCACGGCACCCCCAAAGCGGACCGCACGGGCACCGGCACCCGCAGCCTGTTCGGCCACCAGATGCGCTACGACCTGACGGCCGG
Organism: Mycolicibacterium rhodesiae NBB3; assembly: GCF_000230895.2. Next base: position 5,716,175 of record NC_016604.1, on the reverse strand, counting down.
ATTTCCGCTGCTCACTACCAAGAAGGTGCACACCAAGTCGATCGTCTACGAGCTGCTGTGGTTCCTGCGCGGCGACTCGAACGTGCGCTGGCTGCAGGAGCACGGTGTCACGATCTGGGACGAGTGGGCTTCTGACACAGGCGATCTCGGGCCCGTTTACGGTGTGCAGTGGCGGTCGTGGCCGACGCCGTCGGGTGAACACATCGACCAGATCAGCGCCGCGTTGGAGCTGCTGAAGACCGACCCCGATTCGCGGCGCAACATCGTCTCGGCGTGGAACGTCGGCGAAATCCCCCAGATGGCGCTACCGCCGTGTCACGCGTTTTTCCAGTTCTACGTCGCCGACGGGCGGCTGAGCTGCCAGTTGTACCAGCGCAGCGCCGACCTGTTCCTCGGCGTGCCCTTCAACATCGCCAGCTACGCACTGCTGACACACATGATGGCCGCACAGGCCGGCCTGGGCGTCGGCGAGTTCATCTGGACCGGCGGCGACTGCCACATCTACGACAACCACGTCCAACAGGTCACCGAGCAGCTCAGCCGCGAGCCGCGGCCGTACCCGGAACTCGTTCTGGCGCCACGTGATTCGATCTTCGACTACACCTACGACGACGTCGTGATCAAGAACTACGACCCGCACCCGGCGATCAAGGCGCCCGTGGCTGTATGACGGCCTGCCTGCAGGGCCGGAACGGGCGGCCATGACCACGGTCGGGCTGATCTGGGCCCAGTCGAGTACGGGTGTCATCGGCCGCGACGGCGGCATACCGTGGCGGCTGCCGGAGGACCAGGCCCGCTTCAAGGAGCTGACGATGGGACGCACCGTCGTCATGGGGCGGCTGACCTGGGAGTCGCTGCCCGCGAAGGTGCGGCCGCTGCCCGGCCGGAAAAATGTCGTACTGACGCGGCAAGCTGACTACATGGCCGATGGCGCGCACGTGGTTCCCCTGCTTCAGGACGCCCTGACCGACGACATCACCTGGGTGATCGGCGGTGAACAGATCTATGCGCTGGCGCTGCCACTGGCGACGCGGTGTGAGGTCACCGAGGTGGAGATCGATCTGCCCCGCGACGACGGCGACGTCGTGGCGCCCACGCTGGATGAAACCTGGATAGGCACCGCGGGGGAGTGGCTGACGAGCTCCACCGGTCTGCGCTATCGGTTTTTCAGCTACGTTCGCCCGTGAGCAGGCTGACCGCGACCCAGGCCCGCCGGATCGCCGTCGCCGCGCAGGGCTTCGCCGACCAGAAACCGACCGGGCCGGTCACGCGCGCACACCTGCGCCGCCTGATCTCGCGGATCCAAGTGCTGCAACTGGATTCGGTCTCGGTCGCGGTGCGTGCCCACTACGCGCCGGTGTTCAGCCGGCTCGGACCCTACGACCGTGACGTGCTTGATCGCGCGGCATGGAGCCACACCGCCCGCTCTCCGCGCCTGCTCGTCGAGTACTGGGCGCACGAGGCCGCGTTGATGGCCGTCGACGACTGGCCGCTGCTGCGCTGGCGGATGCGGGAGTACACCCACGGCCGCTGGGGTAGGGAGATCGTCAAGAAGAACGGACGGCTGGCCGACGACATCGTCGCCGCCATCGCGGAACTGGGCCCGGCGACCGCCGGTCAGATCGAGGCACATCTGGGCGCCGAACAGCGCGGGCGCAAAGGCCCGTGGTGGGACCGTAGTGACACGAAGTGGGTGACCGAAGCGTTGTGGTCGGCGGGCGTGCTGACGACGGCCACCCGCGTCGGCTTCGCCCGCCATTACGACCTGACCGAACGGGTGCTGCCCCCGGACGTGGTCGCCCGCGATGTCGGTGACGACGAGGCGGTGCGCGAGCTGATACTGCGCGCCGCCGGTGCGCTCGGCGTCGGGACAGAGGCCGATATCCGCGACTACTTCCGGCTCAGCCCCAAGCAGAGCAAGCCGGCCGTCGCGAAGCTGGTGGCGGACGGCGAGCTGGAAACCGTCGACGTCGACGGATGGGCCGCGCCGGCGTATATGCCTGCGGGACACAAGATCCCTCGCCGCGATCGTGGAACGGCGCTGCTGTGCCCGTTCGATCCGTTGATCTTCTTCCGGCCCCGCGTGGAGCGGCTGTTCGCGTTCCACTATCGAATCGAAATCTATGTGCCGCAGCCCAAACGCCAGTTCGGGTATTACGTATGGCCGTTCTTGCTCGACGGCAGACTCGTCGGGCGCGTCGACCTGAAGGCCGATCGCACGCAGGGTGCGCTCAACGTCGTCGGCGCGTTCGCCGAACCCGGGGAGCAGCCGGCGCGGGTCGCGGCGGCGCTGGCCCCTGAACTGCGGACGATGGCGACATGGCTGGGGCTGGCAGACGTGAGGGTGGGCAAGCGCGGCGACCTCGCACCACTGCTGCGGCGCGCTACTCGAGGCCTCAGTTGAACGGAATGTCGTTGTTGCCTTTGGAGTCCTGGTACTGCTGTGACAGCCCGGCGTAGACGTCGCGGATCCGCTGGTCCTGCGTGCGCAGCTGGGTGCGCAGCGGTTCGGGTTCGGCCTCGACGAGGTCGCCGATCGAGTGGGCGGTCCAGAACGCGTTGGTGTGCCGGTACTCGCCGTCCTCCACGCCGAAGACCTCCTCGAGGATCTTCAGGTCGTGGGGGATGCCGAAGGCGTCGCGGGAGTCCTCGAAGGTGAAGAAGTAGTAGAAGTTGTCGAACCCCGCCCAGGTGATGGCCGACAGGCACAGAGGACACGGCTCGTGGCTGGACAGGAACATCAGATCCTGAGTGGTTGGCCGGTCGGGCATCGCATAGAACTGATTCAGGGTGCTGATCTCCCCGTGCAGCAGTGGGTTGTCGGTCTCGCTGTTCGTCCCGGCGACCACCAGCGACATGTCGGACTTGCGCAGCAGTGCGGCTCCGAACACCTTGTTGCCCGCAGCCACACCGCGTTCGGTCATCGGCAGAACATCGAACTCCATGATGTCGAGCAGACGGGATGCCACGCCCTGGGCCGCCATGGCGTCACACTAGCGCGGATGGCGGCGTACGAACCTCTAGACGCAGTCGGCGCACACCAATCGATCGCCGGACTGCAGGGCGAGCCGGTTGCGGTGCTGCACGAGGAAGCAACTGGAGCACGTGAATTCGTTGGCTTGCTTCGGTATCACCCGGACGGTGAGCTCCTCACCGGACAGGTCGATATCGGGCAGATCGATCGCGTCGACGGCGTCCCCGTCTGCGACGTCGAGCACTGCCACGTCGACCTGCTCTCGACGACGGGCAGTGAGGTCCTCTAACGACTCGTCGCCGACATCATCGGCATTGCGTGCGCGAGGTGCGTCGTAATCAGTGGGCATTCGGCTGACCCTCCCTCCAAGATCGGTGCTGGGTTAAACGCCGATCGAGGACTGCATAATTCCCCTCCGACACCGCGCCCAAACGCGCACGTCAGTGCTCATCGACGGAAGGCGCTCACGTTAGGGTGAGCCGTGGCCGACATCGCGCCGCTGCGCGTACAGCTGATCGCCAAGACGGACTTTCTCCCACCGTCGGACGTGCCGTGGAGCACCGACGCCGAGGGTGGGCCCGCGCTGGTCGAGTTCGCCGGACGGGCCTGCTATCAGAGCTGGTCAAAGCCGAATCCACGGACCGCGACCAACGAGTCGTTCGTGCGGCACATCATCGACGTCGGCCACTTCTCAGTGCTCGAACACGCATCGGTGTCCTTCTACATCACCGGGATCTCGCGGTCGGCCACCCATGAACTGATCCGGCACCGGCATTTCTCCTACTCGCAGCTCTCCCAGCGCTACGTCCCCGAGCACGACTCGGAGGTCGTGCTGCCCCCGGGAATGGAGGACGAACCCGAGCTGGCCGAGATCTTCGCCGCCGCCGCCGATGCCAGCCGGGCGGCCTACACGGAGTTGCTCGCCAAGCTCGAAGCCAAGTACATGGGTGACGAGCCGGGGGACAGCAAGGCCGTCCTGCGACGCAAGCAGGCCAGGCAGGCAGCCCGCGCGGTGCTGCCGAACGCCACCGAGACCCGCATCGTCGTCACCGGCAACTATCGCGCGTGGCGGCATTTCATCGCGATGCGCGCCAGCGAGCACGCCGACTTGGAGATTCGCCGGCTCGCGGTCGAATGTCTGCGTCAGCTGATCGATGTCGCACCGCAGGCGTTCTCGGACTTCGAGATCTACGCGCTGGCTGACGGCACGGAGGTGGCAACCAGCCCGCTAGCGACAGAAGCGTGAGGCCGAGCGAGTAATCTTGCTGATCGTGAGCACCAGCGGATTCGACGTGACGGCCCAGTTGGGCACCGTGCTGACCGCGATGGCTACGCCCTTCAAGCCCGACGGTTCGCTGGACACCGACGCCGCTGCGCGTTTGGCGACCCGCCTCGTCGACGCAGGCTGCGACGGCCTCGTGCTGTCGGGCACCACCGGTGAGTCTCCGACGACGACCGACGGCGAGAAGCTGACGCTGCTGCGCGCGGTGCTGGAGGCCGTCGGGGACCGGGCACGCATCATCGCCGGCGCGGGGACCTACGACACCGAGCACAGCATCGAGCTCGCGCGGGCGTGTCAGGGTGAGGGCGCGCACGGCCTGCTGGTCGTGACGCCGTATTACTCGCGTCCGCCACAGTCCGGCCTGATCGCGCACTTCACCGCGATCGCCGACGCCACGCCGCTGCCGGTCGTGCTGTACGACATTCCGCCGCGCTCGGCCATTCCGATCGAGTGGGACACGATCCGCACGCTGGCCGGCCATCCCAACATCGTGGCCATCAAGGACGCCAAGGGCGATCTGCACGGCGGCGGGCAGATCATTGCGGAAACCGGGCTGGCGTACTACTCGGGTGACGATGCGCTGAACCTGCCGTGGCTGGCGATGGGCGCTGTCGGCTTCGTCAGCGTGTGGGGCCACGTGGCCGCGAGTCAGCTGCGGGACATGTTGTCGGCGTTCAACTCCGGTGATGTCGCCACGGCCCGCAAGATCAATGTCACGCTGGGTCCGCTGGCCGACGCACAGGCACGGTTGGGTGGTGTGACCTTCGCCAAGGAGGGGCTGCGGCTGCAGGGTTTCGACGCCGGCGAGCCGCGGCTACCGCAGATGCCGGCCACTTCGGAGCAGATCGACGCGCTGGCCGCAGATATGCGCGCCGCCACGGTGCTGCGGTAGTGAACGAAGAACTCGCGCCACCGGGACCTCTGGTCCCAGGCGGACTGCGGGTCACCGCGCTCGGTGGCGTCAGCGAGATCGGCCGCAACATGACCGTTTTCGAGCATCTGGGCAAACTGCTGATCGTCGACTGTGGGGTACTGTTCCCGACTCACGACGAGCCGGGGGTCGATCTGATCCTCCCCGATCTGCGCCTCGTGCAGGACCGCCTCGACGATGTGGAGGCTCTCGTGCTGACCCACGCGCACGAGGACCACATCGGCGCCATCCCGTTCCTGCTCAAGCTGCGCCCCGACATCCCGGTGGTCGGTTCGAAGTTCACGTTGGCGCTGGTGGCGGAGAAGTGCCGCGAACACCGCATCAAGCCGGTGTTCGAGGAGGTCGACGAGGGCCAGAGCTCCACGCACGGCGTCTTCGAATGCGAATACTTCGCCGTCAACCACTCCATTCCCGGGTGTCTCGCGATCGCGATTCACACCGGCGCGGGCACGGTGCTGCACACCGGCGACATCAAGCTCGATCAGTCACCGCCCGACGGTAAACCGACCGACCTGCCGGGCATGTCACGGCTCGGCGACGCCGGAGTCGATCTGTTCCTCTGCGATTCGACGAACTCCGAGATCCCCGGCGTCGGTCCCTCGGAGAGCGAGATCGGCCCGAACATCCACCGGCTGATGCGCGGGGCGCAGGGGCGGGTGATCGTGGCCTGCTTCGCATCCAATGTCGGTCGCGTGCAACAGATCATCGACGCCGCGGTCGCGCTGGACCGCAAGGTGGCTTTCGTCGGACGGTCGATGGTCCGCAACATGGGGATCGCCAAGGAGCTCGGCTACCTGACACTGACCAACAACGACGACATCATCGACATCGGCGCGGCCGAGATGATGCCTCCCGAGCGGGTGGTGCTGGTGACCACCGGCACCCAGGGCGAAACGATGGCCGCGCTGTCGCGGATGTCGCGCGGCGAGCATCGCAGCATCACCTTGACCCCCGGCGACCTCATCATCATGTCGTCGTCACAGATCCCGGGCAACGAGGAGGCGATCTTCGGCGTTCTCGATGCGCTGGCGAAGATCGGTGCCCGCGTCGTGACGAACGCTCATGTGCGGGTGCATGTGTCGGGGCACGCCTATGCCGGTGAACTGCTCTTCCTGTACAACGGCGTGCGGCCACGCAACGTGATGCCGGTGCACGGCACCTGGCGTATGTTGCGGGCCAACGCGGCGCTGGCAGCACGCACGGGCGTGCCGGAGGAGAACATCGTGCTGGCGGAGAACGGTGTCAGCGTCGACCTGGTCGCGGGCCGTGCGTCGATCGCCGGTGCGGTGTCGACGGGCAAGATGTTCGTCGACGGGCTGGTCCACGGCGATGTCGGCGAAACCGTTGTCGGAGAACGGCTGACGCTGTCTTCCGGGTTCATCGGCGTGACGGTGGTGCTGCGCAGCGGCACCGGCAAGTTGGCGGCCGCGCCACAGCTGCACTCGCGCGGCTTCTCCGAGGATCCCAAAGCGCTGGAACCCGCCACCCGTAAGGTTCAGGAAGCACTGGAAACGCTTGCCGCCGAACAGGTCACCGACGTCGCCCGGATCGCCCAGGCCGTCCGGAGGGCGGTGGGCAAGTGGGTCGGCGAGGCCTATCGCCGCCAGCCGATGATCGTGCCCACGGTCATCGAGGTCTAGTAACTCAGCGCTTGACGATCGCTCCGGCGTCCACGGGGAGAGTCACCCCGGTGACGTAGCGCGCGGCATCGGAAACCAGCCACGCCACCGCGTTGGCGATGTCCTCGGGCTCGACCGCAGGTACCGGTAGCGCGTTGCCCCCGGCCTGAGGACCCATCCGCTGAAGCCACGCTCGGACGAAGTCGTTGTCGATCATCGGCGTGTTCACCCCCGTGGGGTGCACGGAGTTCACGCGAATGCTGTGTTCGGCAAGAATATTCGCGTACTGGCGCATCAGCCCGACAATGCCGTGCTTCGCCGCTGTGTAGCCCATCGCGCCCGGATCCCCGCTCACCATGCCGACAAGTCCCGCGACAGAACTGATCAGCACAATCGAGCCACCTTCACCCTGCTCGATCAGCGTCGGGATGGCGACCTCGACGGTGTGGTACGTGCCGGTCAGATTGACGTCGACGACGTCGCGCCAGCCGGCCTGGCCCGTATCCATCGGCGCGATGCCCGCGTTGGCGATGACGATGTCCAGACGGCCCAGTTCGTCGAGTCCGGCAGCCAGCGCGCTCTTCAATCCGTCCTGGTCGCGGACATCGGCCTGCTGCGCCACGATTCGCGCACCGGTGTCCTCGACGAGCTTGACGGTGAGCGCAAGATCGTCGGGTGTCGCCAGCGGATAGGGCACCGACGCGATCTGGTCGCAGATGTCGACCGCGATGATGTTCGCACCGTCGGATGCCAGCCGGATGGCCTCCGCGCGACCCTGACCGCGGGCGGCGCCGGTGATGAACGCGACCTTGCCGTCGAGGGCACGCATTACGGGCGCAGTGCACCCTTCGCGGGATCGCCGCCGACGACGGGCTGCAGCATCTTGATGTCCGGTGCGCCGTCGAGGAGTTCGCCGACGGTGCCGAACAGCGTCGCGACAGCCGGAGCCTGGCTGTGCGCGGTCAGCGCATCCGCATCGGTCCACTGCTCGACGAAGACGAAGGTGCCGTCGGCCTCATGAAGTGCGTAGAGGTCGCAGCCGGGCTCGGAGTGCACCGCCTCGATGGCCTGCTTGCAAGCGTCTCGGACGGCGTCCACCGACTCCGGTTTTGCCTTCATGGTTGCGACGACGACGATGGGCATGGGCGGTACTCCTCGGTGAGTGCTGGCCGGAACGGTGAACACCCTACTCAGTGAACCTAACTAAATTCCGGCTACCCGGTAATAGCCCCAGATCAGCGCATATGGCGGCCGTCGGCCCAGGTCAGCGATTGATACCTTTCTGTGACCCGTGTGGCTGATGGTGAATATGGGGCTGATGCGACTAGGCTTACAGGCATGCCCAGTAAGACCGCCGCGCGCTCCGGCAGCCGTTCTAGCAGGTCAAAGTCCGGCGCACGGTCCTCGACGCGGACCGCACAGAAGCGGAAGCCCGCACCGCGACGGAGTTCCTCGCCCGTCTCGTCGGCCGGCGCGACCGTCGGCCGCGGTGTCCGCGCGGGCTGGCTGATGCTGGCCAAGGGCGCCGGTTCCACCGCACGCTCGGTCGGGCGGGCCCGCGAGCTCGAGCCCGGCCACCGCCGCGACGGCATCGCGCTGGCGCTGCTGGGCATCGCCGTCGTCATCGCCGCGAGTTCGTGGTTCGACGCGGCACGTCCGGTCGGGGCATGGATCGACACCTTCCTGCGGGTCCTCATCGGATCGTCGGTCGCGTTGCTGCCGATCGCGTTGGCCGTGGTCGCCGTACTCCTGATGCGCACCGAGCCCAACCCCGAGACCCGGCCGCGGCTGATTCTCGGCGTGACGATGATCGTGCTGCCCGTGCTGGGGCTCTGGCATCTGGCAGCGGGTTCCCCGGCGGATCCCGTCGCGCGTCAGCACGCCGCGGGCTTTTTCGGCTTCGCAATGGGCGGTCCGATCTCAGAGGGCCTGACGGTCTGGATCGCGGCACCGCTGCTGTTCATCGCGGCACTGTTCGGCCTGCTTCTGTTGACCGGGACCACAATCCGCGAGGTGCCCGACACCATGCGGAGCCTGTTCTCGGCGCGGGCGTTGCGCGGGGACGACTACGACGAGTATTACGACGACGAGGAATACGACGACGTAGCGGAGTCCGACGACTTTTCCGACGGCTATTACGACGACCCGGCCGGACACCGCGACGACGAGTCGCAGGCGTGGCCCGGAACGCCGATGGACAACTACCCGATCGAGGATGAAACCCCGACCATTCCCGAGCCCGCCGCCCGGGTGCGCAAGAAGAAGCCGGCCAAGCCCAAGATCGTCGACCGCGTCGTGGAGGGGCCGTACACGTTGCCGTCCCTCGACCTGTTGATCGCTGGCGATCCGCCGAAGCGGCGCAGCGCGGGCAATGACCGGATGATCGAGTCGATCACCGAGGTGCTCGAACAGTTCAAGGTGAACGCCTCGGTGACCGGCTGCACACGCGGCCCGACGGTGACCCGCTACGAGGTCGAACTGGGACCCGGCGTGAAGGTCGAGAAAATCACTGCGCTGCAACGCAATATCGCCTATGCGGTCGCCACCGAGAGCGTCCGCATGCTCGCGCCGATCCCCGGCAAGTCGGCGGTGGGCATCGAGGTGCCCAATGTCGATCGTGAGATGGTCCGGCTGGCCGACGTGCTGACCGATCCGGGCACCCGAAACGACCACCACCCCTTGGTGATCGGCCTCGGCAAGGACATCGAGGGCGAGTACATCTCGGCCAACCTCGCGAAGATGCCGCACCTGCTGGTGGCGGGTTCGACGGGGTCGGGCAAGTCGAGCTTCGTGAACTCGATGCTCGTGTCGCTGCTCGCGCGGGCGACTCCCGAAGAGGTCAGGATGATCCTGATCGATCCGAAGATGGTGGAACTGACACCCTATGAGGGCATTCCGCATCTGATCACCCCGATCATCACGCAGCCGAAGAAGGCCGCAGCGGCGCTGGCGTGGCTGGTCGAGGAGATGGAGCAGCGCTACCAGGACATGCAGGCGTCCCGCGTACGCCACATCGACGACTTCAACAAGAAGGTCCGGTCGGGGGAGATCACCACACCGCTGGGCAGCCAGCGCGAGTACAAGCCCTACCCCTACATCCTCGCTATCGTCGACGAGCTGGCCGATCTGATGATGACTGCTCCGCGCGACGTCGAGGACGCGATCGTGCGCATCACGCAGAAGGCTCGCGCCGCAGGCATCCACCTCGTGCTGGCCACCCAGCGCCCGTCGGTCGACGTCGTCACCGGACTGATCAAGACGAACGTGCCGTCTCGGCTGGCGTTCGCCACGTCGTCGCTGACCGACAGCCGCGTCATCCTCGACCAGCAGGGCGCGGAGAAGCTGATCGGCATGGGCGACGGGTTGTTCCTGCCGATGGGCGCGAACAAACCCATCCGTCTGCAGGGGGCGTTCATCACCGACGAGGAGATCCATGCGGTCGTCGAAGCCACCAAGGCCCAGGCGGAGCCGGAGTACACCGAGGGTGTGACGGCCGCCAAGACCAACAGCGAGCGCACCGACGTCGATCCCGACATCGGCGATGACATGGACGTGTTCCTGCAGGCCGTCGAGTTGGTGGTATCCAGCCAATTCGGCTCGACGTCGATGCTGCAGCGCAAGCTGCGGGTGGGCTTCGCCAAGGCGGGCCGGCTGATGGATCTGATGGAAACCCGCAACATCGTCGGACCCAGCGAGGGCTCCAAGGCCCGCGAGGTGCTGGTCAAGCCCGACGAACTGGCGGCCACGCTGATGCTGATCCGCGGCGACTCCGGCGGCGACGACGACGAGGACGACTAGCGATTTCGGCGCGCTCACAGTCGCTGAGCGATCGTCAGCGCACCGAAATCGCTAAAGAGTGAGCAGCATTCGCGTGTTACCGAGGATGTTCGGCTTGACGTAGGACAGGTCGAGGAATTCGGCCACACCGGTGTCGTAGGAACGGCACATCTCCTCGTAGACCTCCGCGGTCACCGGTGTGCCGTCGATCTCGGTGAACCCGTGTCGGCTGAAAAAGTCCACTTCGAAGGTCAACACGAAGATTCGCTCCAGGTGCAGATCCCGGGCGACATCGAGCAGCCGGTCGACGATCGCGTGCCCGACACCTTGGCCTCTGACCTTCGGGTGGACCGCCACGGTTCGCACCTCACCCAGGTCGGACCAGAGCACGTGGAGGGCGCCGCAGCCGATCAGCTCGCCGTCGAGCTCGGCGACCCAGAACTCCTGAACCGCTTCGTAGAGCGTCACCAGGTTCTTCTCGAGAAGAATCTTGCCGGAGTAGATGTCGACCAGAGCCTTCATGGCGGGCACATCCGATGTCCTGGCGCGTCGAATGAGGACCCGTTCGGGATCTGCGCTCACACGTGGAGAGTATCGGTGCGAGCAACCGATATTCTGTTGCGGTGCCAGGCGAACCCACGACGGATCCAGTTGTTCCGCCTGTCCGGGTGGCGAACATCGCCAACGCGCTCACCGGTGTGCGCCTGGTATTGGTGCCGGTTTTCCTGGTCGTCCTCTTCGTCGGTGATGGCCACGAAACGTTCTGGCGGATAGCCGCATTCATCGTGTTCACCGTCGCGGTGATCACCGATCGGTTCGACGGCGCGCTGGCGCGCAGCTACGGAATGGTCACCGAATTCGGCACGCTCATCGATCCGATCGCCGACAAGGCCCTCATCGGCGCGGCCCTGATCGGCCTGTCAATGCTCGGCGAGCTGCCGTGGTGGGTGACCGTGGTGATCTTGACGCGCGAGATCGGCATCACAGTGCTGCGCTTCGCGGTCCTTCGTCACGGCGTCATTCCCGCCAGTCGGGGCGGAAAGCTGAAAACGCTCGTCCAGGGCGTCGCCATCGGGCTGTTCATCCTGCCGTTGTCGGGCCCCTGGCTGGTCGGGGCGTGGGTCGTGATGGCCGCAGCGGTGTTCCTGACGGTGGTCACCGGTGTGGACTACGTGATCTCGGCGATCCGCGATTCGCGCGCCCGTCCCGCGGCCGACTGACACGGGCGTCTTCCTGCGGTTTCGGCCGTTGCGGCAAAGATCTGCGCGATCCGGGAACCACCCGGATGGTTGCGGCGTTGCCCTTGTACAAAGCCCAGCGAACGACCGCCTGGAAGGGGAGCACGATGACGGCATTGCTGCGCGAGGTGATCGGCGACGTGCTGCGCCGGGCCCGCACCGAGCAGGGCCGCACCCTGCGGGAAGTGTCCGATTCCGCTCGGGTCAGCCTCGGCTACCTCTCCGAGGTCGAACGCGGCCGCAAGGAGGCCTCCAGCGAGTTGCTCAGCGCCATCTGCAGTGCGCTGGACGTGCCGTTGTCGCGAGTGCTCTTCGAAGCCGGCGACGAGATGGGACGGAAGGAATTCGCGGCGATCGAGCGCGAATCCGTCGGCGCGGCCAACATCGATGCCGCGACCAAGGTCGTCATTCCGCAGGTTGTCTCGATGGCGGTGGCCTAGCCCGGTGTAGGTGCGACCGTGGCCGCCGACCCGATAGATTGGGCAGCACGGTAAGCCGGCGGCCCAGGGCCGAGACAACGACAGAGACGAAGGCGGAACGAACCGATGGCCAATCCGTTCACCAAGGCGTGGAAGTACCTGATGGCGCTGTTCAGCTCCAAGGTCGACGAGTACGCCGATCCGAAGGTGCAGATCCAGCAGGCCATCGAAGAGGCCCAGCGCCAACACCAGGCGTTGACACAGCAGGCCGCCCAGGTCATCGGTAATCAGCGCCAGCTCGAGATGCGGCTCAATCGCCAGCTCGCCGACATCGAGAAGCTCCAGGTCAACGTCCGCCAGGCGCTGACCCTGGCCGATCAGGCGACCGCCGCCGGCGATGCCGCCAAGGCCACCGAGTACACCAATGCCGCCGAGGCGTTCGCCGCGCAGCTGGTGACCTCCGAGCAGAGCGTCGAGGACCTCAAGACCCTGCATGACCAGGCGTTGCAGGCCGCCGGGCAGGCCAAGAAGGCCGTCGAGCAGAACGCGATGATGCTGCAGCAGAAGATCGCGGAACGCACCAAGCTGCTCAGCCAGCTCGAGCAGGCCAAGATGCAGGAGCAGGTCAGCGCGTCGCTGCGGTCGATGAGCGAGCTGGCCGCGCCTGGCACCACCCCGAGTCTCGACGAGGTGCGTGACAAGATCGAACGGCGCTACGCCAACGCCATCGGATCCGCGGAGCTGGCACAGAACTCTGTGCAGGGCCGGATGATGGAGGTGCAGTCCGCCAGCGTGCAGATGGCCGGGCATTCGCGCCTCGAGCAGATCCGAGCATCCATGCGCGGCGAGCAGCTACCCGCAGGCGGCACGGCTGCCGCCACGCCCGCCGCTCCGGCCACCAACCCCCAGGCGACACCGGAAAATCCGCTGTCGCAATAACTCCCATGAGGAACAGCTGTGAATTCGCGAGCGAGTAGACCGGAGGCCTGGCGCTCGTTGGCGCAGCGCGGGGTGGACACCGCGGCCGAATGGTCCGATGTGCTGGCCGAAAAGCTCAACGCCGCAGCGGATCCGCGCGCGAAGTTGTTACGCAAGCGACGCTGGGCGTTCCGGTTGGGTGTGTTCTTCACGGTGTCGACGCTGTTCTGGATCGGGGTGACCGGCCTGCTGTCGGCGTGGGAGACCCCGTTCTGGGCACTGTTCATCCCGGCTCCCATCGCGGTCGGTGCGGCATTTCTGGCCACGCTGTCGTTCCTGCGCTACCGCTGGCTGCGGGGTGAGCCGTTGCCGCCGCAGCGATCCCGCAGCTCGCGCCGCTTGCCGGCGTGGGGTTCGGCGGCGCGTCAGCCGATGGCCGCACTGGCGGCGTCTGAGCGCGGTCTGTTCTCGCTGCTCGGCGTGATGGAGCGCGGACGGATGCTGCCTCCCGACGAACTGCGTGAGCTGACTGCCGCGGCCAACCAGACCGCCGCCACGATGACTGCGACGGCCAACGAGGTGGTGTCGATGGAACGCGCGATCGGTTCGGCGCCGCAGTCGCGTGCGCACCTGGCGCCGACGATCCAGGCATTCACCGCACAGCTCGAACAGGGCAGCCGCCAGTACAACGAAATGGTGACCGCCGCAGCACAATTGGTGTCAGCAGCCAACACCGGCTCGATGTCGAGCTCGCCGATGGCCCAGCAGCGTTACCGCAACGAGCTCTCCAATGCGACCGACCGTCTGCTCGGCTGGGCGCAAGCCTTCGACGAACTCGGACACCTGCGGCGCGCCTAGTCGCCGGGCCTTGCCTCGCTCACGCACAGCTGTTCTGCGACGAATTCCGCGGTCAACCGATGCCACCGCCGGAAGTCGCGGAGCAGATAGTGGCCGGAATTGGGCAGGCCGACCCATCGCGCGTCAACACCACGGTCACTGGCCCAGCGCGTCTGAGTCGATGACGCGCGTGGATCTGTCCAGGTGTCGGCGGTGCCGTGCAGCGTCAGCAGCCGGCGACCGGCAGGCACCAACTCGGCATCGTTGTGGGGCCACCACGGCGCCAGCGCGACGACTCCGACGACGCCGTCGCTTCCCGACAGATGCGCCGCGACGCGAGCGCCCATCGAGTGGCCGACCAACACGACGGGTGACGAGCCGATGTCGCGTTGCAGCCGCGCCAGCGCGGATTCGGCGTCGCGAACGGCGTCCAGCCGAGGGCTGTTCCATCCCCGGGTCCGATACTGCACGCGCTGCACCCTGACCGAACTCCCGAGCTCGTAGCGCAGCGAGGTCGCCAGCCACAGCATCCGCTGATTCGCCAGCTGCCACCCCCGCGATGGTGACGTATCCCGGGGTCGGCCGCCCGGCAGCACCAGCACACCGCCGCGAAGGTCTCTGGTCACATTCACGCTTGGCATTCGCCGCCACCGAGCCGGCGGATGGGTTGATGACGCAACTGTGACCGAAAACGCATCTCGTTCCCTTGGTGCGTCCCGCCGCAACACCGTCGAATGAGAGCGAGGGTGTTTTGAGTTCGAATGACGCAACGGTATGACCTGGTGATCGCGGGTAGGGGCCCGGCAGGTGCGGCCGCTACTTCCACCAACTGGTCGGTAAGCCTGCGGTCGCGGGAGTTGGACTCAGGGTGCTGGACATGGTCAGCCACCCCGGTTTCCGTTCGCGCTTCCTCTACAGGGAAGGGCGGCGCGACCCGAGGAAGGACGCGGCCGTCGCATCGGCAGGCTGACTGCCCCTACATCGTGGCGCGCAGTGACGGGAAGACTGTCGCAGCGATTCCCCGCACGGTCGCCTTCACGAAGTCGAGCGCGTCGAAATAGTCCCGCCACAAGGTGATTCGGCCTGCGTGCACCTCGAAGACGCCGCACACCCAGAACTGCAGGCGCAGCGGTCCGAACACCAATGCGTCGGTCCGCTCGGTCAGCACCGCATTGCCCTCGGCGGCGATCCGGTGGATCTTCACCTCGAATCCCAGGCGGCCTTCGCCCCGACGCATCATGCCGACGATGCGCTGACGGCCGCGAATGGTGGGGAACCCGACGTTCTGCCATTCGATGTTGTCCGCCATCAAGCGGTCTACGGTATCGAAGTCCTCGTCCTGCATCGCGTAGAGGAACGTCTCCACCGCACGGACGTTGTCGAGGTCGGGTCGCGTCGGAGCAGCCTGGTCGGTCATGTCCTCAGCCTATGGCCCGACGCTGTGGCATGGTAGGCCCAATGCGCGTCGCGGTCGTTGCCGGACCCGATCCCGGGCACGCCTTTCCAGCCATTGCGCTGGGTCTTCGGTTCCTGGCCAACGGGGATTCGCCGACTGTTTTGACGGGCACCCGGTGGCTGGACACGGCGGAAGAAGCCGGCCTTGGTGCGATGGAACTCCTCGGTCTGGATGTGACCGAGGACGACGACGATACCGATGCCGGAGAGAAGATCAATCGGCGCGCCGCGCGGATGGCGGTGCTCAACGCGCCTCGAATCGCGCAGCTGGCGCCCGACCTGGTGGTGTCGGATGTCATCACCGTCGCCGGCGGCTTCGCGGCCGAGTTGCTCGGTCTGCCGTGGATCGAACTGAACCCTCAGCCGCTGTATCGGCCGTCGAAAGGGCTGCCGCCGATCGGCAGCGGGTTGGCGCCGGGCACGGGTGTCCGCGGCAGGATCCGCGACGCGGTGCTGCGGGCGATGTCCGCCCGGTCGTGGCGGGAAGGTCTGCGCCAGCGTGCTGCGGCTCGTGCCGGGATCGGTTTGCCTGCAGTCGATCCCGGTCCGCTTCGACGGTTGGTCGCGACCCTGCCTGCACTGGAGGTGCCGCGGCCGGACTGGCCGTCGGAGGCCGTGATCGTGGGGCCGCTGCACTTCGAACCGACGTCGTCGACGCTTCAGATTCCCGCAGGCTCCGGTCCGGTGGTGGTCGTCGCCCCGTCGACGGCTCACACCGGTGCCCGTGGCCTCGCCGAGGTGGCACTGGACTCGCTGAGGCCCGGGGAGGTGCTCCCGGAAGGGTCGCGGGTCGTGGTGTCGCGGCTGGACGGCCCCGCCGGGCCACTGCCGCCGGGGGCGGCGATCCGGCCACTGCCGCCGGGGGCGGCGATCCGGCCACTGCCGCCGTGGGCGGCGGTCGGGCTGGGCCGCCAGGACGAGCTGTTGTCGAAAGCCGACGTGATGATCTGCGGCGGCGGACACGGCATCGTGTCCAAGACGCTGCTCGCCGGAGTCCCGCTGGTGGTGGTGCCCGGCGGCGGCGACCAGTGGGAGATCTCCAATCGCGTTGTGCGCCAAGGCAGTGCGCAACTCGTACGACCACTCACCGCGGAGGCGTTATCGGGTGCGGTGCGGGAGGTGTTGTCGTCACCGGACTACCGGGAGGCGGCGCGGCGGGCAGGGGCGACCCTGGCGGATGTCGACGATCCGGTACGGGTGTGCCATGAAGCGGTGGCGGCGTCGGCGTAGGTTGGGCGCGTGCGGTTGACGGAATTCCACGATCTCGTCGAAGGTCAGTTCGGGTCGGTGCGCGGCGGGTCGCTGCTGGTCGACCATGTGCTCACGCGGCTCGACGGGCGCACTGCGGTGCAGGCCATCGAGGACGGGGTGGACCCGCGCGACGTGTGGCGAGCGCTGTGCGCGGACTTCGACGTCCCACGCGATCAGTGGTGATTTGTCCGGACGGAGTTGACCAGGTCGAGAGTCGACCGTGTCGCGGACTCGAGGGCCTCTGCGTCTGAGTCGCTCAATGCTCCGCACACCCAGTCCCAATGCGCGCAGACCGTTTGGCCGCGTACCGGCACGGGCGCCAGCGATTCTCCGGCCTTGCTCCAATGCACGCGTTCGATCTCGGGGTCGCCGAGGGTGAGCATGGCGTCTTTCATTGTCAATCTTCTGGAAACGATCTCGGCGTGCTCGCCATCGATGGACTCGACGGTTCCCCACCGGATCCGGCAGTCTTGCATGACGCGCAGCGGCGTCGTCGGGTCACGGTCGAGGAAACGGACCCACGGGTAGACGACGAAGACATGAAAACTGTGGTGAGCCAAGGTGGGCGCGGAGGCGGGCAGGTCGTTCAGTAGGCCGGTGACTTGGCCCGCGAATGACCGGCGGAGCCTGGTGACCAACTCGCCGGAATCCACCTTGTCCAGCAGTCGCCCGCCTACCCAGTAACTGCGTACGACATCGTCGTCGAGCGGATCCGCCACGCCCGCAGCGTCCGCGAGTGTCTTGAGATAGGGCCATGCACCATCGAACTCCCGTGCATGCGAGGCCAGTTCGGCATGAGCGGCGTCGGCGGGTCCGCAATACCCCAGTTCGTTCGGCGGATATGCGAAGCGGGCGAAGAGCTCGTCGCCGCTCATTCAGCAGATCCGCGGCAATTGTTCACCTATTGGCAGGTCAACGACGCGGGTGCCCCCCAGCGCGGTCTTCGCGGAGACCATCTTCGGGTGTTCGGCGACGCAGCGGCCGATCACCGTCGCATGGGCGCCGAGCGGATGCGCGCGCATGGCGGTGAGAACGCGATCGGCTTCCGTGGGTGCGACGAACGCGAGCAGCTTGCCCTCATTGGCGACATAGAGGGGGTCGAGGCCCAGCAGCCCGCAGGCGTCGCGTACTTCGGCTGGGATCGGGAAGGTGCGTTCGTCCAGCGAGATTCCGACGTCGGCGGTCTTGGCGATCTCGTTGAGGGTCGCCGCGACGCCACCCCGCGTCGGATCGCGAAGCGCGTGGATGTCGGCGCCCGTGTCGATCATCGCGGCGACCAGCCCGTGCAGGGGCGCGGTGTCGCTCGCGACGGTGGTGCCGAATTCCAGTCCCTCCCGGCAACTCATCACCGCGACGCCGTGCACTCCGATGTCGCCGCTGACGATCACCACGTCACCCTCGGTGGCACGCTGCGGCCGGATGTCGGCGCGCTCGTCGATCAGGCCGATGCCTGCGGTGTTGATGTAGACGCCGTCGCCGTGGCCGGCGTCTACGACCTTGGTGTCGCCGGTCACCAGCTTCACGCCGGCCGCCATCGCCGCGGTTCCGACTGCCTGGGCCACCCGGGCGAGGTCATCGAGGGATGTTCCCTCCTCCAGGATGAAGGCCGTCGACATCACCAGTGGCCGCGCGCCCGCCATCGCCAGATCGTTGACCGTGCCGTTGACCGCGAGATCGCCGATCGTGCCGCCGGGGAAGCTCAGCGGCTTCACGACGAAGGAATCGGTCGAGAAGGCGAGACGGACGTTGCCTACATCGAGTACCGCGGAATCGCCCATGCCCGCTTCCGCGGCGCGCCCGAACGCCGGCAGGAAAAGATGCTCGATCAGTTCCGCCGACATCGCACCGCCACCACCGTGGCCCATCACGATGTTCGGTGAGTCCCGCAGCGGCGCCGGACACACCCACGACTCCATATCGATCGCGGTGTCGGCCTCCGCGGGCGTATCAGGCATTCACCACCTCCAACCGCCGGTACAGGTAATAGGCCGCGCATGCTCCTTCTGACGAGACCATCGTGGCGCCAAGCGGATTGCGCGGTGTGCACAACGTGCCGAATGCCGCGCACTCGTGCGGTTTGATCAGCCCCTGCAGCACCTCACCTGAACGGCATACCGAGGACTCCTCGGTATGAATGTCGGTCACGGCGAAGCGATATTCCGCGTCGTAGTCGCGATAGGCGGGTGACAGCCGCCAGCCGCTACTGGGAATGGTGCCGATGCCCCGCCACCCACGGTCGGTCACGTCGAAGACGTCGAGCAGCATCGCCTTCGCCACGGCGTTCCCTTCGGATTGCACCGCCCGCGGATACGCGTTCTCCAGTTCGTGGCGGCCCGATTCGAGCTGAAGGACCGTGCGGCGAATGCCCTCGAGAATGTCCAGTGGCTCGAACCCCGTGACGACGATCGGAACACCGTACTTGTCGCAGAGCGGCGGATACTCGTCGGTTCCCATCACCGTGCAGACGTGGCCGGCGGCCAGGAAGGCCTGCACCCGGCACGTCGGTGACTCCATGATCGCCGAGATCGCAGGCGGCACCAGCACATGAGAAACGAGAAGTGAGAAATTCTCGATACCAAGCCGTTTGGCCTGATACACGGTCATCGCGTTGGCGGGCGCGGTGGTCTCGAAACCGATGCCGAAGAACACGACCTGCTGGGCGGGGTTCTCCTTCGCGATCTTGAGCGCATCCAGCGGCGAGTACACCACCCGAACGTCCCCTCCGCGGCTCTTGACCCCGAACAGATCCATTTCGCTTCCCGGTACCCGCAACATGTCGCCGAACGAACAGAAGATCACCTCGGGGCGCGACGCGATCTCCAGCGCCTTGTCGATGATCTCCAACGGCGTCACACAGACGGGGCATCCGGGACCGTGGATCATCTCGATGGTGTCGGGAAGCAGCTGATCGATGCCGTGGCGGATGATCGAATGTGTCTGTCCGCCGCATACTTCCATGATCGACCACCGTCGACTGGTCGCCGCTTTGATCTCGTCGACAAGGCGGCGGGCGAGTTGGGGATCGCTGAACTCATCCAGGTATTTCATGACGTCACCTCAGATCTTCGGGGTTCATCGGGGTTGTCGAGGCCGCTCCGTTGGGCGGCGACTTCGAATCCATCGGAGAACTCCTCCTCGAGGATCCCGAGGTGTTCGAATTCGGCGAGGGTCCGCATGGCGGACTCCTCGTCGAGTCGCTGGAGCGCGAAACCGACATGGACGACCACGTATTGGCCGACTTCCGCATCGGGTAGGTACTCCAGGCAGACGTCCTTCCTGATTCCGCCGAAATCGACGACGGACATCAGGGTGCCGTCACGGTCGTCGATGCTGACGATCTTTCCCGGTACCGCCAAGCACATCAGCGGCCTCCCTTCCTCATGGCGAGTTCCCCACCAACAGCTGACCCAGTGCGATCCCGCCGTCGTTGGGCGGAACCAGACGGTGGGTGAGCACGTCGAACCCCTGGTTGTGCAGACCCGTTACAGCCAGGCGCAGCAGGAGTGCGTTCTGAAAGACTCCGCCCGACAAGGCAACGGTGGGTGCGTCGGCCACCACCGTGGTGGCCAGTCGGACGATCAGATCGGCCACCGCCCGGTGGAATCGGGCGCCGACCACACCCGCGGCCACGCCGGATCGGGTGTCGGCGACGACCGCCTCGATGACGGGGGCCGCGTCGATCGTTGCCGGCTCCTGGTCGACGTCGATGGCGAACTGGTAAGTGGCTGTGCCACAGGCGGTGTCGCGGGACAGCCCCTCCAGTTCGATGGCCGCCTGGGCCTCGTATGCCACCACCTGGCGGACACCGGCCACCGCGGCGACGGTGTCGAACAGTCGACCGAAGCTGGATGTGGGCGTACACCCGAGGCCGGTTTCGAGCTGGTGGGCCAGCACGCGCCGCTCGTCTTCCGGGCATGCCCGGACCGGTGCGAGGTCGGTGTCCCAGGGCAGTTCTGCGGCCCACAGGTGAGCCAGTGCCATCCGGTAGGGTCGCAGGACACTGACGTCTCCGCCGGGCAGTGGCACATACTTGAGGTGCGCGAGCCGCCGGTAGCCCTTGTAGTCGGCGAGCAGCACCTCACCTCCCCACACGGCATTGTCGGGCCCGTAACCGGTTCCGTCGAAGGCGAATCCGAGAACCGGCCGCGACCCGTCCAGACCGTGTTCGGCCATGACCGAGGCGATATGAGCGTGGTGATGTTGAACGGTCCGGACCGGCCTGTCTCCCGCGTTTCGGTGTGCCCAGGCCGTCGACCGGTACAGCGGATGGGCGTCGGCGACCAGCACATCCGGTGCGACGCCGGTGAGTGCCTGCAGGTGGTGTCGCGCGGAATCGAACGCCGATAGCGTGGCGAGATCGTCCATGTCACCGATGTGCTGGCTGAGCCACGCGTACTTCCCGTCGGCCACCGCCAGCGTGTTCTTCAGGTCCGCGCCGACCGCCAGGGTCGGTGGCAGCGCGACGGGTAGCGCCACGGGCAACGGCGCGTACCCCCGGGAGCGCCTGATCGGCAATTCGATGTAGCGAGCGCGATCATCGGCGCTGTCCAGGTAGACCGCCCGCACGACGGAGTCGTCGCACGGAACCAGGATCTCCCGGTCGTGGGTCAACCACCCGTCGGTCAGCAACGAAAGCCTTTCCAGCGCATCGCTGTCCGTGAAGCAGATCGGCTCTCCACCCAGATTGCCCGATGTCATCACGAGTGCGGCCGGGCCGTGTTCGTCGCCGGGCAATCCGAAGAGCAGCGCGTGCAGTGGTGTGTAGGCGAGCATGACGCCGAGGTCGGGATTGTGCGGGGCCACCGCATCTGCCACCGCGGCGCCCGCTCGGCGCGGCATCAGCACGATCGGCCGTTGCGTGCCGGACATTAGGTGTGCAGACCCGGCATCGACTTCGGCGAGGGTCCGCGCGGTAGCCAGGTCGGCGACCATCACCGCGAACGGTTTGTCGCCGCGCCGTTTTCGCGTGCGCAGCTCTGTCACCGCACGTGCGTTGGCCGCATCGCAGGCAAGATGGTATCCGCCGATTCCCTTGACTGCGAGGATGCCGCCGTCGTTCAGCAGTCGCCGTGCCTGCCGAAGCGCAGCCTCGCCCTCGCCGGAGCCGCCGTCGCTGCTTCGGTAGCGCATTGTGGGGCCGCAGCGCGGGCAGCACACGGGTTGGGCGTGGAATCGCCGGTCGAGCGGATCGTGGTATTCGGCTGCGCAGTCGGCGCACATTGCAAACGGTGCCATGGTCGTCGACGTGCGGTCGTAGGGAAGCGCATCGATGATTGTGAACCGCGGGCCGCAGTTGGTGCAGTTGATGAATGCGTGGCGGTAGCGTCTGTTCGTCGGATCGCGCTGTTCCGCAGCGCATTCGGCACACATGGCCACGTCGGGCGAGGCCAACGTGCGCCCCCCGGCCGATCGCGAAGTGTGCGCGATGGTGAAGCCGGTGCCGCCGACCACGGCGAGATCGCGCGTCTCGATCGATTCGACGACGGCCAGGGGCGGCGGGCGGTTGCGCAGGCGAGTGAGAAAGTCGTCGATCTGGACCGTGCTGCCCTCCACCTCGATCACGGCGCCCGCACTGTCATTGCGCACGGATCCAGACAGGCCGAAGGCGGCCGCGCAAGCGTAGACGAACGGCCGGAACCCCACTCCCTGGACAACGCCGCGCACGCAGATGCGGACCCGTCGCCTGTCGGTCATGGGGACTCCTCGGGGTCGGCACCCCTGCCCATCATCTGCAGGCCGGCCATGGCGGCGTCGGCGCCGGCTTCGTCGGTCTTCTCGACGACGAACCCCATGTGGATGATCACCCAGTCGCCGGCGCAAAATGTCTCCTCCGGCAACATCCCGATGTTCACCTTGCGATTCTCGCCCGCGACGTTGACCAAGGCCAGCTGATCGCCGTAACCCTCCAGCATCCTAACGACCTGGCCTGGGATTCCGAGACACATCGGTCAGCCCTCCGCAGCTGCCGGCGCGCGGGCGGCAATCTCGACGAGCACGTCGGTGATCGCGGCGGCCGCCGCGGGTACTGCCGCAGCGACCGATTCGGACAAACCGATGCCGTCCTCGATGTTCTCGACTTCGCAGCCGATCACGATCGTCCGGGGTGCGGTGCCGCCCAGCGCGTTGAGCGTGGCGAACACGGCCGCCGGGTCCATGCTGTGCGCTTCCAGACCGGCGGTCGCGGAAAGGGTTCCGGGGTCAGCCTCGAAAACGTGAAGGGTTCCCGGTGCGCCGCGATCGGGCAGTGCATCGACGAGAACCAGTGCATGCCAGTCCTCGAGGAGATCGTAGGCGAGGTGCATTCCCCTGATTCCATAGTCCACCGCATGCACATCGGAGCCAAAAGATCGACCGAGGACATAACGCATCACCTCGGGTCCGAACCCGTCGTCTCCGAGGAAGATGTTGCCGATTCCGGCAACCAGAATGCGGGCTGTCATCTGGTTGGCGATCTCCGATCTACATATTGCGTATCTTCATGTACCGCCGCACATCCGGGATGGAGCGAAGTCCGACTACGACTCCGCCCACCACCACAACGGCCACGACACCGGTTGCTATCCATCCAATGACTTCCATCATGAACTCCCATCGGCGTTGACTGTTCTGACGTTCATCGGCTCGACCTCATCGGGCGCGAAGTACAGATATCGGCGATACGACGCGGGCATCTCGACGTCTGGATCGCCCTCGACGATGACGCCCACGTACTGCTGGCCGTCGACGTCCTCGTGGACCGACGTGACGCGCGCGCTCTTACCCGCGAAGAAGATGTCCTGCGCGTCGGCGCGGCGCGACGGCCGCAGGCGAACCCTGCTACCGGCGGCGACACGCACGCCGTTGACCAGCACGGCGTCGAGGTCGGGGCGCACGGCGGTATCGGCAACGGGGTCCCACCAATCGACACCTTCCGGGATCTCCGGGATCAGTCCCGCCGACCTCATCTGCTCATGCAGCTCGTCGAGTCCGGGGTCGTGTCCCAGTCCCTGCGCGTGCGGATTGCGCAGGACGCCGTGCAATTGCCGCATGGCGTCGGGCGACATCGAGTCACATCTGTCGATGATGGCCGCCGCCAGCGGATCCGTCGCGCGCGCTTGGGCCTTCTCCGCTTCGGTCATCGTCATCACGCGCAGCGTGAGGATTTCGTCGATCTCGGTGGAATCGTAAAGCGCGCCTTCGCTCTGTTCGGCAATCTCCGGATAGTCGTAAAGGATGATCGGTGAGATCAGCAACAGATCGCGTTCGCCCGGCCGGCCTGCGAACACGGGGAAACAGCGGTGTTGGACGAGCTGCGACACCGAGGCGGCCGCGCTGTCCGGTGGTTCCAGCAATGAGATGAACTGTGCACCAACAACTTCAGCGATCAGGTGGGTGCCGATCAACGATGTGCCGATGGCCGCCTCTTTGTCCGCTGCTGGAGCACCGGTGTTGCGAATCGATACGCTGACCCGGAAACGGTCAGCGTCGTCGTGCTCTGCGGTGAGGGTCAGGTCAGCCCGGACCGCGGATCTGGTCCGTACCAGCCGACCGCCGTCGACGACCTCGGATTCGCTGCCCTCATCGATGTCGATCGCCAAAATGCGTGGCTGAATGAGGCCGCCCAGCTCGTAAGGTCCGAACACCAGCTCGCGCTCCACCGCCTCGTCCCACGTCACCCAGGACTGCGCGCCGCTGGTCAACTCGTCGACGGGTTCGAATGTGCCGCCGCCGATATCGCGTTCGGCGCGGCGGTGCTGCAGTTGCAGAAAACGTACGACGAGAGTCAGCGCACCTGCGCCGTCGACCAGGAACTGCGCCGACAGGCTATCGCTCTCGCCGATTCCAGCGTCCGATGCGCCGGGCGGCCCGACCACCCCGAACTGCCACCGCGATTGGTTCTTGCCCGACGTCGCCCGGTATGGATAGAGCAGGTACCCCTCGTAGAGCACCGCGTCGGCGACAGCGCGTGCCCGATCCCACCCGGGTGTCATCTGACCTCCTCGGGTTGGTGGGTCGGCTGGGTAGCTGCCGGCGCTTCAGCGAGCAACGTCGTCACCGCGTCCTCGAAGTCGAGCATGCCGCGGGCGGACTTGTACGCGGCCAGCGCACGCAGGGTGTCGTGCCCGAGTCGTACCCAGCCGGAGTTGGGGTAGTGGGTCCGAACTAGGCTGTCCCACACCGACACCGGCATCTCGTACTGGGCCTCGCATTCCCAGGGCACCTGCCGGACCGAGAAGCCACGCCCACCGGGCATGAAGACGGTTCCGCTGAAGAGGAACAGCAACGGAACGGCGCCGTCACGCAAGGCGTGCAGATACTTCGACGCCGCCACCTCGAAGTCGTAGGTGCACTCCAGTGGCAGTGAGACCTCGGTGACGCCGGTGAAACCCTGAACCATCGCGGTGCTGTGTTGCCACAGGAACGTACGTTGAGTGTTGACCCACCGCTCGCGCGGGCCGAACAGATCGATAAGGCCCGCGGCCTCGTCGTCGGAGTAGGGCCGGCGCAGCGGTTCGATGCGGATCTGGCACCGCAGCGCGATCGCCTGAATCGGCTGGTCGTCGCCGGCCACGATGCCGATGCGCGCGATCAGTCGCGGCGTGACCGAGAACTGTTCTGCGGCAACGTCGGCGACGGTGAATGCCAGACTGCTCACGTCAGGCCGTTCATTGTGCTGGCCACCTTGCTGCGGGCCTTGATCAGCTCGAAGAACTCCTCGACGTAATCGCGGACTTCGTGTCCACCGTCGAAGCCTCGCCACAACAAGCGCAGTCGGCCCACGAACTCATAGCAGGCGTCGATCGGCACCAGAAAACACTCAGCGGCGCAGTTGAGTTCGTCATCGCGCTCCGGAACGCGTATCAGTAGGGCTTCGACATCGTCGGCGAGCATGCGCAGCAAACCGTCAGCGCCGTACGCTGCAGCCCAGGCGTCGACGTCCAGTTCGGACTCGGCGGCACCGGCCGGGCCCGGATAGAAGGCCACGGTCTTGTTTATGTCGGAGTTGCGGAAGAAGAAGGCCAACCCCACGGGTATCTGCAGTCCTTCCCACGCGAGACGATCCAACGCGAAGTCGGAGAAGGTCAGGTATCGGTCAGGCACCGCCCGATACCGGAGCTTCGCGTGTGGATCGGTGAACAGGAGGTAGCAGCCGCGACAAGTGCACATCAATTGGCGTGCAACGATGTTCACCACGTGCTGATGCTCATCGGCGATCGGTTCGGCGCACATCTCGCAGCGTTCACCGGCTTGCTGCGCGGCAGGTTTGGAAGCCCGGATCCGTGCCAGTACGTCGTAGGCGCCCGCCATCACATCACCCCGGAGGCCTCGGCGATCACGGAGACCGACGGCACGCCGTCGCGTCGCAGCAGGGGAATCGGATCGAGATGCTCTGCCGTCTCAGCGGTATCGTCAACGCCTACACCGGCGTGCACGACGTCGAAGTGGGCATGACAGCGGGGGCAGCGGAGAACCGCCTGGCCGATGGCTGCCCCTAGTGGGCGATGCAGGGCGGCGCCCGCCAGCGATTCGTGGCACCGACCGCACCGGTCGTGGTAGGCGAACACGTCGTCGGCGACGCGGCAGGCCAGGATCGGCACTCCCGCGACCAGGAACCCGGCGATCTCACCCTGGCCGAGATCGCCGATGTCGGGAACGGGATGCCACGTCGCGCCCGCTCGGTCGTTATGGTCACGTAGTCGGCTCAGCACCGAATCCACCGAGATGAGGCTGGGTGATTCTGGCGAGTCTGGCTGTGCGGCAACGACTTCAATTGAGACTATTTCGGGTGCTGCCGCGCGTACGGCATCTTCGACGGCGTATTCGAGCGTGACCGCCGAGGACGGGCAGCTCTTGCAGCTGCCCGCGAACTGCAGCCGAACCACTGGCCCGTCCTGGCGCTCGACCACCTCGAGTAACGCGACATCGCCGCCGTGGGAGCCCAGGTACGGGCGGACGCCGTCGAGGGCATCCTCGATCCTGCGTTCGACCCCGTGTGGATGAAGCCCGTGCACCAGCATGAGACTGGCGACGAGCTCGTCCTTCGCGAATTGATCGACCAGTTCCGGTGCTGATCCGGCGGTGATGGCGATCATCCGCTCGAGCGCGGCCCCGTACAGGTCCGTCAGTTCGGCGGCCAATTGTTCGGTCCGCTCGCGCACGACCGTGCCGCTGCCCGCGCTGGCGTCCAGCAGGGTCTGGATTCGATCTCCTGCTGAACGCCATCGCGTTTCGTCGTCGAGTGCCTCCGGGTCTTGTGGTCCTGTCGAGGCCATAAATCACTCCCCAGTAACGGACTGGGTCGGTGAGTGCAGTTTCTCGAGCGTCTTGCCCTCACCCAGGTACATGTGCACGCCGCACGGCAGACACGGGTCGAAGCTGCGGACCGTGCGCATGATGTCGATGCCCTTGAAATTCTCCCGATCGTTCTCCTCGAAGATCGGCTGACCCTGAACGGCGTCCTCATAGGGTCCGGGAGTTCCATAGCTGTCGCGTGGGTTGGCGTTCCACGGTGTCGGTGGATAGGGGTGGTAGTTCGCGATCTTGCCGTCGCGAATCACCATGTGGTGGCTGAGCACACCACGAACCGCTTCGGTGAATCCGCAACCGATGGCTTCGTCCGGGACGGTGAACTTTTCCCATGTCTTGGTGCGCCCCGCGCGTATCTCGACCAACGCCTTCTCGGCGAAGTGCAGCGCGCATGCCGCCGCGTAGGCCTGGAAGTAGGTTCGTGCCCGGTTGCGTTCCAGCGTGTTGCTCCCGTGTGTGGGTATCTTCCACTCCAGCGCGACCGGTCCCTTGAGTGCGGTCTTGGGCAGGTTGATCTGCACGCTGGCGCCGGTCGCCTTCACGTAACCGATGTCGACGAGCCCGGCGAGCGCGGTGCTCCACAGCCGCGCAAGCGGACCGCCACCGGTGTCGAGCGCAAGATGATCCTTGCCGTCGAACCAGCGCGGAGACATGACCCAGCTGTACTTGTCGTCCATGTCGCGCTTCTGCGGCTTTGGGTTGGTGTGCTGATTCCACGGATGGCGCCGGTCCACCGGATTGCCCAGCGGGTCGTTGCGGACAAACATCTCCTGATCGGTCCAGTCGTCGTAATACGAACTGCCCAGCAGGATTCGGATGCCGAGATTGATGTCCACCAGCGAGTGGGTGACCAACTTGCCATCGACGACCACGCCGGGGGTCACGAACATCGCGTTGCCCCACTTCTCCATGTCCTTGTAAGCGAAGTTGCAGACCTCCGGATCCTGGAACGAACCCCAGCATCCGAGCAAAGTGCGCCGCAAACCCACCTGCTCGTACCCGGGCAGTGCCTCATAGAAGAAGTCGAACAGGTCGTCGTGCATCGGCACGACCTTTTTCATGAACTCGACGTAGCGCATCAGTCGCGTCATGTAGTCGGTCATCAGCTGGATGGTCGCCACGGTGCCGACGCCACCTGGATACAGCGTGGACGGATGGACGTGCTTGCCCTCCATGAGGCAGAACATCTCCCGTGTCCAGCGGCTGACGACCAAGGCTTCGCGGTAGAACTCGCCGGTGAACGGGTTCAGTGCGCGCATGATGTCGGCGATCGTGCGATAGCCGTGCGCGTCCGAGTTCGGGGCGAGAGTGTTCTCGGCCTTGGCCAGCACGGGAGGATTGGTCTCGGAGACCATCTTCTCGCAGTAGTCGACGCCGACCAGGTTTTCTTGAAAGATGTTGTGGTCGAACATGTATTCCGCGGCTTCACCCAGATTGACGATCCATTCGCCGAGGTGGGGCGGTTGGACGCCGTACGCCATGTTCTGCGTGTAGCACGAGCAGGTGGCGTGGTTGTCGCCGCAGATGCCGCAGATGCGGCTCGTGATGAAGTGTGCGTCGCGGGGATCCTTGCCCTTCATGAAGATCGAGTAACCCCGGAAGATCGAGGAGGTGCTGTGACATTCGGCGACCTCGCGGTTCTCGAAGTCGATCTTGGTGTAGATCCCGAGGCTGCCGACGATCCTGGTGATCGGATCCCACGACATGTCGACGAGCGTGCTGGGGTCCTTCTTGGTGTGCTGGGGGCCGGGAACTGTGGTGGTCATCGAGTTCTGCCTTTCGCCTGTGTCTGCGCACCTACCAGGTGCGCTTCGCTCCTGTGGTCAGTTCCTTGCCCCGATGTCGCCAGCTCGGTTCTTTGTCGACGGTCTTTCCGGTGATGTGGCGGAGGTTGCGAATCACCGAGCCGTACAGCCCAGACGCGGCCGTCGAGATCTTTCCGCCAGGGGGTTCGTCCATGAAGGGCATGAACTTGTCAGGGAAGCCCGGCATCGTGCATCCGATGCATATGCCGCCGACGTTGGGGCAGCCACCGACGCCGTTGATCCAGCCGCGCTTCGGCACGTTGCACTTGACGACGGGTCCCCAGCAGCCAAGCTTCACAATGCATTTCGGCGATCCGTACTCCGTCGCGAAATCACCTTGCTCGTAGTAGCCGGCCCGGTCGCACCCCTCGTGCACCGTGTTGCCGAACAGCCACTGGGGTCGTAGCGCGTCGTCGAGCGGGATCATCGGCGCCTGCCCCGTCGCCATGTAGAGCAGGTAGGTCAACGTCTCCGAGAGGTTGTCACCCTGGATGGGGCAGCCCGGCACGCACACAATCGGAATGCCGGCCTTGCTCTTCCACTCCCACCCGAGGTAGTCGGGCACCCCCATCGCGCCGGTCGGGTTGCCCGCCATCGCGTGGATGCCGCCGTACGTCGCGCACGTGCCGACGGCCACGATCGCGGTCGCCTTGGGGGCCAATCGGTCCAGCCACTCGCTGGTGGTGATCGGCTGGTCGGTCGCCGGGTCGTTGCCGAATCCGCACCAATACCCCTCCTGATGAAGGTTCTCGTTCGGGATCGACCCTTCGACCACCAGCACGAACGGTTCCAATTCGCCGCGATCGGCCTTGAAGAACCATTCGAGGAAGTCGTCCGCGCCGCCCGTCGGTCCGCATTCGAAATCAATCAACGGCCAATGAACCGCGATTTGAGGCAAACCCGGCAGTGCGCCGAGCGCGATCTCCTCGATGCTCGGTTGGGTGGCGCCTGTCAATGCCACGGAATCGCCGTCACAACTCAGGCCGGCGTTGATCCACAGAACGTGAATCAGTGTCTCTTCCGCTTTTTTGGCAGCTTCGGTCAGCATGCTGCACAGCTTTCCGGGACCGGGCTGGGGTCCCTGCGGCGCAGGAGTCGCCCTTCGGCCCACTTGCGCGTCGCTGATTCTTGGTCTACTCCGGCAAATGTGTGTTGTCAATCACACGTCAGCGAGCTTGCGCGTAGTTCATTGGCGCGCGCGTCAATCCACTGGTACCAGAGAGCCATTCCGTCGCCGTTCGTGGCGCAGACCGGCATGATCTCGACATCGGGGTTGACCGAACGGGCATGCCGCGCGCAGAGATCGAGATCGAAATCAACATAGGGCAGCAGATCGATCTTGTTGATGAGTATCAGTCCCGCGGCGGCGAACATGTGGGGATACTTCAACGGTTTGTCCGTTCCTTCGGTCACCGAGATGACCACCACTTTGCAGTGTTCGCCGAGATCGAAGAGCGCGGGGCAGACCAGGTTTCCGACGTTCTCGATGAACAGCACCGAACCGCCCTCGGGATCCAGGGTGTGAAGTGCGCGATCGATCATCTCGGCGTCGAGGTGGCAGCCCGCCCCTGTGTTGACCTGAACTGCGCGCGCTCCCGCGGCGGTGATCCGGTCGGCGTCGAGGAGCGTCTCCTGATCACCTTCGATCACTGATACCTGACGCTGCGAGCCGAGGTGGCGAATGGTGCGCTCGAGCAGGGTCGTCTTTCCGGCGCCCGGTGAACTGGTGATGTTGAACGCGAGGATTCCGCGACCGGCCAGCCACCGCCGGTTCTGTTCGGCCAGCGCGTCGTTCTTGGCGAGGACTTTCTGTTCGAGGACGACGGTCTCGGTGTGCGGATGGGTGTGGTCGTGCGGATGGGTGTGATCGTGTGGATGGCGATGCCCGGACAGGGTGACGGACGCGCGGTCCTCGCCGCAGCCGCAGGTTGCGCACATGCTCAACTCACTTCCATCGAGAGGATCTTGAGGTCACGGCC
This sequence comes from Mycolicibacterium rhodesiae NBB3, assembly GCF_000230895.2. Next base: position 5,685,403 of record NC_016604.1, on the reverse strand, counting down.
GGCAGTCACCTCGACATCGGCGCTGCCGCAGTGGCATAGGAGGATCAGGTCGTTGACGGCGAAGATGGTGTCACAGCTGCGGCACCGTGCTTCACCAGGTCGCATATCGACCTCGAGACGTGCGCCGTCGGCGAGGGTTCCTTCGGTCGCGAGTTCGAAGCAGAAGGTCATCGCATCGGGGACGACGGCGCACAGGGCACCGATCTCCAACCGCACACTGTGCACTCGACGGCCTGCGGCGTGTTCGCACACCGCATCCACAACACTCTGCGTCAGCGCCATCTCGTGCACGTCTGCCCCAATCCGGGCCCGATGACCCCACCATATGCCCAACTCGCCGAGAGCTCGGCGTGTCAGCTTGAATCGAACAGGTGTTCGTCTACTGTGGTGGCAGCGCGGGATGCTGGTCACGCCGACTTGTCGGTACCGACCTCTAGCGTCACGGCCAACCGATCGAGAAGCGATCACGCACGAGGATGGAGACCACCCATGGCACCGCAGGCCCCTGACCGCGAGAAAGCCCTTGAACTGGCACTTGCGCAGATCGACAAGAACTTCGGTAAAGGCTCGGTGATGCGGCTCGGCGACGAGGTTCGCCCGCCCATCTCGGTCATTCCCACCGGGTCGATCGCCCTGGACGTGGCGCTCGGCATTGGCGGTCTGCCGCGCGGCCGGGTCGTCGAGATCTACGGACCGGAATCCTCGGGTAAGACCACGGTCGCGCTGCACGCGGTGGCCAACGCCCAGGCCGCAGGCGGCATCGCGGCGTTCATCGACGCCGAGCACGCGCTCGATCCCGACTATGCCCAGAAGCTCGGTGTGGACACCGATTCACTGCTGGTGTCCCAGCCCGACACCGGTGAGCAGGCGCTGGAGATCGCCGACATGCTGATCCGCTCCGGTGCGCTCGACATCCTTGTCATCGACTCGGTGGCCGCGCTGGTTCCGCGCGCGGAGATCGAAGGCGAGATGGGGGACAGCCACGTCGGCCTGCAGGCCCGGTTGATGAGCCAGGCGCTGCGGAAGATGACCGGCGCCCTGAACAACTCGGGAACCACCGCGATCTTCATCAACCAGCTCCGCGAGAAGATCGGCGTGATGTTCGGTTCACCCGAAACGACCACGGGCGGAAAGGCGTTGAAGTTCTACGCCTCGGTCCGGTTGGACGTCAGGCGCATCGAGACCCTCAAGGACGGCACCGACGCGGTGGGCAACCGCACCCGGGTGAAGGTCGTCAAGAACAAGGTGTCACCGCCGTTCAAGCAGGCGGAGTTCGACATCCTCTACGGCAAGGGCATCAGCAAGGAAGGCTCGCTCATCGACATGGGTGTCGAGCAGGGCTTCATCCGCAAGTCCGGCTCCTGGTTCACCTACGAAGGTGAGCAGCTCGGCCAGGGCAAGGAGAACGCCCGCAACTTCTTGCTGGAGAACCCCGACGTGGCCAACGAGATCGAGAAGAAGATCAAGGAAAAGCTCGGTATCGGTGCCGACGTGACCGCTGCTCCGGCCGATGGCTCGATCAATGACGTACTGCCCGCCCCAGTCGACTTCTGAGGTCTCTCGCGAGGAGCAGGCGCGGGCACTGTGTCTGCGCCTGCTCACCGCGAGGGCCCGTACCCGCTCCGAGCTCGAAGGGCAGCTGACCAAGCGCGGCTACCCCGACGATGTCAGCGCCAAGGTGCTTGACCGGTTGGCGCATGTCGGGTTGGTCGACGACGCCGACTTCGCCGAACAGTGGGTGCGCTCACGCCGGATCAATGCCGGAAAAGGTAAGCGCGCCTTGGCTGCTGAGCTGCGCAACAAAGGTGTCGACAACGAGGTGATCACCGCCGCGCTGGCCGACATCGACGCGGGCGCTGAACGACAGCGCGCGGAGCAGTTGGTCCGTGACAAGCTGCGTCGCGAGAAGCTCCAGGACGGTGATGACACCAAGGTGGCGCGCAGACTCGTCGGAATGCTGGCCCGCCGCGGTTACCACCAGTCGATGGCGTTGGATGTCGTCAGCGTCGAGCTGGCCAGCGAACGGGCGCGACGCTCGGTGTGACCGCACGCGGTGCGCGGTAAGTTGCGCACATGCTGTTGTCAGCCAAGATCGCCCCGACGTTCGACTACCCGGTACTCCACGAGTTCTGGTCGCGGGCTGATGAACTGGGATTCCACTCGGTCGCGAACTACGACCACTTCTACGGGTTGTCGGATATGGCGGATCCGACGTACGAAGGCTGGACATCGCTAGCCGCGATGGCCTGCGTGGTATCGCGCGCTCGAATCGGGTGCATGGTCGCCGGTGTGACGTACCGCCATCCGGCGATACTGGCGAAGATGGCGGTGACGGTCGACCACATCAGCGGCGGGCGGCTGGATTTCGGCCTGGGCGCGGGCTGGCACGAAGAAGAGCACCGAGGGTACGGTCTCGAGTTCCCGAGCGCGGCCGTGCGAGTGGAGATGCTCGACGAGGCGCTCACCATCATTCGCCGGTTGTGGACCGAGGACACCGTCAGCTTCGAGGGCCGCCACTATCGCCTACGGGAGGCGCTGGCCAATCCCAAGCCGCTGCAGAAGCCCCACCCACCGATCGTCGTCGGCGGCGAGAAACCGAAGATGTTGCGCGTCATCGCTCGTCACGCCGACGAGTGGAACGTTCCCAGCCACGGTGACGTGCAGATGTGGGCGAAGACCAGTGCCCGGCTCGACGAGGCGTGTGCGGAGGTCGGCCGCGACCCGGGCGCGATCCGGCGCTCGATACAGCTGTTCGTGTTGCCGGCCAAGGAGGGGCATCTCGAGGAGCAGCTGGCCCGCCTGCCCGAGTTGGAGGCTCTCGGGTGCGACCACGCGGTGTTGTCCTTCTATCAGCCGCCCTCGGCGCAACAGATGAAGCGCTGCGCAGAGCTGATCTAGATCGTGCCGCCTGCACCCGCCCCGAAGGCGCCTTGATTGACGGGTTCATCGGCGTGCATCGGCGCCGGACCCCGGCGTGAGCGGCGTAGTCGTCCCTCGAGCCAGGTCGCGAAATGCCCCAGACTGAAGTTGACCGCGATCATCAGGATGGCGATGACGATGAGCGCCGGGATGTAGTTGCCGTAGGCGGCACCGACCTGCGTGCCCTGACGCACCATCTCGAGGAAGGTGATCTGGTAGCCGATCGCGGTGTCTTTGAGGACGACCACCAGCTGTGAGATGAGCACGGGCAGCATCGACGTGATCGCCTGCGGCAGAAGGATCGCGCGCATCGTCTGACCCCACCGCAGTCCGAGCGCCGACGCCGCCTCCGCCTGCCCCCGCGGCAGGGCGTTGACGCCTGCCCGGACGATCTCGGCGATGACTGCGCCGTTGTAGAGCGTCAGGCCGGTGATGACGCCCGCCAGCGCCAGGTGCTTGGACGGGAAGACGTCGTACATCGCGAACAGGAAGTACGCGAAGATCATCATGATCAGCACTGGTACGGCGCGGAAGAACTCGACGAAGATCGCCGACGGCACCCGGATCGCCCGGTGAGCGGACATCCGCCCGACACCAAGCGCGAATCCCAACACCATTGCCAAGACGATGGACACCGCGGCGGCCGTCAACGTGCCCTGCACACCGGGAAGGATGTAGGTCTTCCACAGATTCGCCGTCAGAAACGGCTCCCACTTCGCCGCGTCGAGCTGTCCTCGTGCCTGCAGCCGCGAGTAGAGCACCCACACCACAGCCGCGGCGACCACCAGGGTGACGACCGTGACGATCCGGTTGCGCACCCGTGCGCGTGGGCCGGGCGCGTCGAAGAGAACCGATGCCGTGCTCACCTGGCCACCGCCATCCGCTTGCCCAGCCACCCGAAGAACAGCCCCGTCGGTAGCGTGAGGATGACAAATCCGGCCGCGAAGATGATGCCGATCGTCATCAGAGCCGCAGTGTTCTCGATCATCTCCTTCATCAGCAGAGCGGCCTCGGCGACACCGATGGCCGAAGCGATCGTGGTGTTCTTCGTCAGCGCGATCAGCACCGAGCCCAACGGGATGATCACCGAGCGAAAGGCCTGCGGCAGCAAGACTATCCGCAGGTTCTGGCCAAACGTCAGACCCAGTGACCGCGCGGCCTCGGCCTGCCCGAGCGGCACGGTGTTGACGCCCGATCGGACCGTTTCGCACACGAAAGCCGCGGTGTAGACGGTGAATCCGAGAACCGCGAGCCGGAAGTTGCTGTCGTCGATGGACGTCGGCGAGTTCCGGTCGACCAGCGTGATCCCCAGCGTCTGAGACAACCCGAACGAACAGAACAGGATGATCAGCGTGAGCGGGGTGTTGCGGACCACGTTGACGTACGCCGCGCCCACCCAGTTCAGCATCGGCACCGGCGAGAGTCGCATCGCCGCCAGCAACGTGCCGAGGATCAGGGCTCCGACGGCGGAGAAGACCGTCAGCTGGATCGTGGTCCAGAACGCCTCGAAGATCTGGGCGCGGTACTCGGTGAAGACCTCCACGGAAGGTACTCAGGCTTTCTCGGGCTGTCGGCTTTCCGCCCGTCTATGTCTGGTCGATCTTCGGCGGCGTCGGTGCAGGCAAACCGGCAGGCCCGAGATTCTTGTCCCAGGCCGCCTTCCACGCTCCGTCGGTCTCCATCTTCACGATCGCGTCGTTGATCTTCTTCTGGAGCTCGGTATCACCCTTCTTCAAGCCGATGCCGTAGCGCTCCTCGGAGAACGTCCCGCCGACGAGCTTGAAGGCGCCCGGAGTCTGCGCGGCGTAACCGGCCAGGATCACCTCGTCGGTCGTGACGGCGTCGACCGCACCGTTCTTGAGAGCCTCGACGCACGCCGAATAGGTGTCGTACTGCTGCAGCTGCACGCCCGGGTACTTGTCCTTGATGCGTTGCGCGGGAGTCGAACCCGACACCGAACACAACTTCTTGTTGTTCTGCAGCGAGGCCTCACCGGTGATGTCGGTGTTGTCCTCGCGCACGAGCAGGCTCTGGCCGGTGACCAGATACGGGCCGGCGAACGAGATCTTCTCTTTGCGGGAATCGGTGATCGAGTAGGTCGCCGCGATGAACTCCACCTGACCGTTCTGGATGAGCGTTTCGCGCTGGGCTGACGGCGATTCCTTCCACTCGATCTTGTCCTCGCTGTAACCCAGTTGCTGCGCAACGTACTTCGCGACATCCACGTCGAACCCGCTCATCGTGCCGTCTGGATTCTTCAAGCCGAGACCGGGCTGGTCGAACTTCGTCCCGATGACGATCGTGTCGCCACCGCCGCTGCCTCCGCCGCACGCGGTCGCCGCCAACGGCAGCGCGAGAGCGAGCACAACCGCCCCCAGGACGCGCTTCGAAATAAATGGCATGTCGGTTCCTTTCGACTAGTGCTTGAGAATCTTGGAGAGAAAGTCCTTGGCGCGGTCGGACTTCGGGTTGGTGAAGAACTCTGTCGGTTCGGCCGCCTCGACGATCGCCCCGTCGGCCATGAACACGACCCGGTTGGCAGCACCCCGCGCGAAACCCATCTCGTGGGTCACGACCACCATTGTCATACCCTCCTTGGCGAGCGAGGTCATGACGTTGAGGACTTCGTTGATCATCTCCGGGTCCAGCGCGCTGGTCGGCTCGTCGAAAAGCATGACCTTGGGGTTCATTGCCAGCGACCGTGCGATCGCCACCCGCTGTTGTTGGCCACCGGACAGTTGCGCCGGGTACTTGTCGGCCTGATTGGCCACCCCGACCCGCTCAAGCAATGACATCGCCGTCTCGCGGGCTTTGTCCTTGGACACTTTGCGCACCCTCATCGGTGCCAGCGTCACGTTCTCCAGGATTGTCTTGTGCGCGAACAGATTGAACGACTGGAACACCATGCCGACGTCAGACCGCAACTGCGCCAGCTTCTTGCCCTCGGCGGGCAGCACCTCGCCGTCGATCGCGATCGTCCCCGAGTCGATGGTCTCGAGACGGTTGATCGTGCGGCACAACGTCGACTTTCCCGACCCGGACGGGCCGAGGACGACGATCACCTGCCCGCGGTCCACTGTCAGGTTGATGTCCTTGAGCACATGAAGGCTGCCGAAGTGTTTGTTGACACCCTCCATCGAGACCATCGGCACGGCCCCCGGAGTCGGATCACCCTCTTTCACTTCCGACCCGCCTGCCTCCATGGATGCAGACCTTACCCAGGTAGTGCCCTGTGTGCTCAGAACTCGTCAATCCGCCCAGATCCCCATCCTGACCAGTCCGTACCATGGGGCGCGTGACTTCGATGGTGACGCAGCAGAGGAACGCCGACAACTTTGTCGGCTCTTCGCGCGAGCACTCATCGCAAGGTGTTCGCCAGGATGACGCCGTCATCTCTACGCGGGAGCGCTCGAGCGTGCGTACGTATCAGGTCCGCACCTACGGATGTCAGATGAACGTCCATGACTCCGAGCGGCTGGCGGGATTGCTGGAGGCCGCCGGATACCGCAAGGCCGCCGACGACACCGACGCCGACATCGTCGTCTTCAACACGTGCGCGGTGCGGGAGAACGCGGACAACAAGCTCTACGGCAACCTCAGCCATCTGGTGCCGCGGAAGCAGGCCAATCCCGATATGCAGATCGCCGTCGGCGGGTGCCTGGCGCAGAAGGACCGCGACACGGTGCTGAAGCGGGCACCGTGGGTCGACGTCGTGTTCGGCACGCACAACATCGGATCGCTGCCTGCGCTGCTCGACCGCGCCCGCCACAACAGGGCCGCCCAAGTCGAGATCGTCGAAGCGCTCGAAGAGTTCCCGTCCGCACTGCCCGCGGCCCGCGAGTCCGCCTATGCCGCTTGGGTCTCGGTGTCCGTCGGTTGCAACAACACCTGCACGTTCTGCATCGTGCCGGCCCTACGCGGTAAGGAGGTAGACCGCAGACCCGGCGATGTTCTCGCCGAGGTGACCTCCCTGGTCGATCAGGGTGTGCTCGAGGTGACCCTGCTCGGACAGAACGTCAACGCATACGGCGTGTCCTTCGCTGACAAGGGCGAACCGCGCGATCGGGGAGCGTTCGCCAAACTACTTCGCGCGTGCGGACGCATCGACGGGCTGGAGCGCGTGCGTTTCACCTCGCCGCATCCCGCCGAGTTCACCGACGACGTGATCGAGGCGATGGCGCAGACGCCGAATGTCTGCCCCACACTGCACATGCCGTTGCAGTCGGGTTCCGATCGGATCCTGCGGGCGATGCGGCGGTCCTATCGTGCCGAGCGCTACCTGGCGATCATCGACCGCGTGCGCGCCGCCATTCCGCACGCCGCGATCACCACGGACCTCATCGTCGGATTCCCCGGCGAGACCGAGGAGGATTTCCAGGCCACCCTCGATGTCGTCGAGCGGGCGCGGTTCGCCAGTGCCTTCACTTTCCAATATTCCAAACGACCCGGCACACCGGCCGCCGAGCTGGCCGACCAGATTCCCAAAGACGTTGTGGCCGAACGGTACAAGCGCCTCATCGACCTCCAGGAGCGGGTCTCGTTGGAGGAGAACACCGCGCTGATCGGGCACACAGTCGAGCTGCTGGTCGCCACCGGCGAGGGCCGCAAGGACGCCGCGACCGCGCGGATGTCGGGGCGGGCGCGTGACGGCCGGCTCGTGCACTTCAACCCCGGCGGCCTGCAGATCCGACCGGGCGACGTCGTCACGACAACGGTCACCGATGCCGCCCCGCACCACCTGATCGCCGATGCGGCCATCGGCAGTCACCGCCGTACCCGAGCAGGTGACGCCCACGCCGCAGGGAAGACCCCACATACCGGTGTCGGTCTGGGAATGCCGGGAGTCGGCGTTCCCGCGGAACCGCAGTCCTCGACTGGGTGCGGCCGGTGAACAGGCCAGAGGACGGCGACTTCGAGAGTTTCAAGGGCGACATCGAGGCAGCGGAGCGCCGCGTCGCACGCGAAATCGACCCGGGCCCACGGGCGTTGGTCATCGCCATCGGCGTGTTCGTGCTGCTGCTGTCGTTCGTCCTGCCGCACACCGGCACTGCCAAGGGACTGGACGTGCTGATCAGCAGCGACGTGGCGGTCCGTGAAGGGATCACCCTGCCGTCACGTGTGTTCACCTGGCTGGCTCTGGTGTTCGGTGTCGGCTTCTCGATGCTGGCGCTGCTGACCCGCCGCTGGGCGCTGGCCTGGATCGCGCTGGCTGGGTCGACGGTGGCCTCGCTGCTCGGACTGCTCGCGGTGTGGTCACGACAGACCGCGCCCAGCGCCTACCCCGGCCCCGGTATCGGGCTGATCGTCGCCTGGCTCGCGGTCATCCTGGTGACCTTCCACTGGGCACGTGCGGTGTGGGCGCGCACAGCGGTTCACCTTGCTGCTGAGGAAGAGCGTCGTCGCCGTGTCGCCGAGCAGCAGCGCAAAGGGCTCCTCGACGGCCTCGACGACGACAACGGAGAGAACTGAGCCCTCAACGCTTGCCGAGTGACTCGGCCGCCGCGTCGGCCCACTGCCGCCACTGCTCGGCGTTCGCCCGGGCCTCGGCCGCGTCCTTCTCCCGCCCCGCGGCGGCAGCCTTCTCGGCCTGGCGCTCGTATTGCTCTGCACGAGAACGGAATTGGTCCGCGCGCGCCTGAGCCTCGGGATCGACACCGCTGGTCGGGGCGTCGCGTACCTTCTTCTCGACGGCACGTAGTCGACGTTCCAGCTCGGCACTGCGCTCCCGTGGCACCTTGCCGATCGCGTCCCACTTGTCGCCGATCGTCCGCAGGGCGGCTCTGGCCGCGTCGAGATCGCCGGTATCGAGACGCTCGGCCTCGGCGAGCAGCTTCTCCTTGGCCTCGGCGTTGGCGCGGAACTCGGTATCACGTTCGGCCGTCGCAGCGTTGCGTGCGGAGAAGAACGTGTCCTGCGCCGCCTTGAGCCGCTGCCACAGTGCGTCGTCGACGTCCTTGGCTGCCCGGCCCGCCGCCTTCCACTCGGTCAGCAGATCGCGGAACGCGGCGGCCGTCGGTCCCCAGTCCGTCGAGTCGGCCAGTGCTTCGGCACGTTCACAGATCGCTTCCTTGGCCTGCCGCGCTCCAGCACGTTCGCGGTCGAGGTCGGCGAAATGCGAACCACGCCTGCGGTTGAACGCCTCCCGGGCCGCGGAGTACCGCTTCCACAGCGCGTCGTCGGACTTGCGGTCCAGCCCGGTGATCGTGCGCCACTCGTCGAGGATCTCGCGCAACCGGTCGCCCGCCACCTTCCACTGCGTGGAGTTGGCCGCAAGCTCCTCGGCTTCGGCGGCCAGCGCTTCCTTGCGCGCGATCTGGGCGGCGCGGTGCTCCTCACGCTTGGCTTTGTCGGCCTGCGCGGTCTCGTCGGCGTGTTCGACGATGGTCGTGAGCCTGGCGGCCAGCGCATCCACATCGCCCAGCACATGCGCGTCGGCCAGGGTTTCGGCGAGCGCTGCGGCCGCCGCCTTGATCTTGCGGGCGTCGCCGGTGCCGGATTCCAGCCGGCTCTCCATCAGGGCCACTTCGGTAGCCAGGTCGTCGAAGCGGCGGCCGAAATGCGCGAATGCGGCTTCGGTGTCGCCGGCCTGCCAGGAGCCGATGTTGCGTTCACCCGAACCGGTGATCAGCCACACGGTGCCGTCGGGGTCCACCCTGCCGAAGCGGTGCGGATCACTCGACGGGGGTGCCGCAATCGTCGCCGCCGGTCGGCCGGGTCGTGGAGCGGGACGCGGCGGTCCTGGTCGCGGGGTGGGTCTGGGCGGGAGAGACCCAGCCGCTGGTTCTAGGGAGGAGGCCGGTCCTCCTGGCTCGCTGATCGTCATATTTCTCGTACCCTCCACGCGGTTATCCGCGCACCTGCCGCGCGACGCGGCGCCTGATAGCTCGCTTTCGCACGCTATTCAAACAGGTCGCCGTGCCGTGTGCGTACGGCTTTACGGATGCGTTTGCCTACGCTCTGATCGAGGACGACGAAAGGGGCCCGATGCCCGCCCTTCACGAGCAGGCGGATATCGCCGCCATGCTCGCCCTCGGCGCTGCCTTCTTCATCGCGATCGGCGACGTCATGCACCAGCGTCAGGCGCACGAGGTCACCGACGAACAGGTCGGTCATGTCGCGCTGTTTGTCCAGTTGCTGCGCGACCGCCAGTGGTGGCTGGGCAGCTTGGTCGCCGCCGTCGGGTTCGGGCTGCAGGCCGCCGCGCTGGGCCTCGGTTCGGTGCTGCTGGTGCAGGCCATGCTGGTGACCTCGCTGTTGTTCGCGCTGCCGATCAACGCGCGGCTGTCGCACCGGCGGGTGACGCGGTGGGAGTGGACATGGGCGGCGCTGCTGGCGGCCGCGGTCGTCGTCATCGTCACCGTCGGTAACCCGACAGCCGGGCACTCCCGCGCCGCATTCGAGACGTGGGCCGCGGTGGTCGCGGTGCTCGGACCGGCGCTGGTGCTGTGCGTGATCGGCGGCAGTATGGCGAAGGGCCCGCTCAGCGCCGTGCTGCTGGCCGTGGTGTCCGGAGCGCTGTGGGGCGTGTTCGCGGTGCTGACGAAAGGCGTGGTGGATCGCCTCGACGACGGTGTCATCGCGCTGCTGCGCACACCGGAGCTGTACGCGTGGGTTGCGATCGCCGTTGCGGGGACGGCGTGGCAACAGTTCTCTTTCCGGGCCGGATCACTGACCGCCTCGCTGCCGACGATGACCGTGACCGAACCGGTGGTGGCCTCGGCGCTCGGCGTCGTCGTCCTCGGTGAGACGCTGCGACCCGGCGATGCCGGCTGGCTGACCCTGATCGTCGCCGTCGCGGTGATGGTTTTCTCGACGGGCGCGCTGGCGCGGGGCGAAGCGGCCAGCTCAGGCGACCGCGCGACCCGGCACTAGCGTGGTGGCGTGCTGAGCTCCATCGCCATCGTCCCGTCGGCGCCCGTCATGGTGCCCGAATTGGCCTCCGGGGCGGCGGCCGAGCTCGCCGACCTCAGGGAGGCGGCCTTCACAGCGGTGGGCTCGCTGCCCGGGAGATGGGTCGCCGTCGGGCGCGGGCCCGCCGATTCGGTGGTGGGTCCCGGGCAGACCGGTACCTTCGCCGGCTACGGCGTCGACGTGCCGATTGCGTTGGCGCCCGGTCAGAGCGCCGCTCCGACCGAGCTCCCGCTCGCCGCGCTGGTCACCGGTTGGCTGCGCGGCCGCGTGAACCCCGACGCCCACGCCGAGGTGCGGATGTACGCCGACGAGCACGACGCGGACGCCGCAATCGAGCGCGGCAGGCGGCTGCGCGCCGAGATCGACGAGGTCGACGGCCCGGTGGGGGTGTTGATCGTCGCCGACGGTGTGCACACGCTGACCCAGTCGGCGCCGGGCGGCTACGACCCGGACTCGATTCCGGTGCAGGCCGCGCTTGACGATGCACTTGCCTCCGGCGACGCGGCGGCACTCACGCGACTGCCGGAGGCGGTTGTGGGTCGGGTGGCGTTTCAGGTGCTGGCGGGTCTGACCGAACAGCCCAGGGCGGCCAAGGAGCTGTATCGCGGCGCGCCCTATGGCGTCGGGTACTTCGTCGGCGTCTGGCTTCCGGCGGGGGGGAGCGAAGTGACCGGGGAATCGGTTTAGTGACGCGTCCGATCGCGATCGTCGGCCCGACCGGCACCGGGAAATCGGCGCTGGCGCTCGCGGTGGCCGAACGTCTCGGCGGGGAGATCGTGAATGCCGACGCGATGCAGCTCTACCGCGGAATGGACATCGGGACCGCAAAGTTGGCCCCCGCCGAGCGGCGCGGCATCCCGCACCATCAGCTCGACATCCTCGAGGTCACCGAAACCGCCAGCGTGGCCCGCTACCAGCAGGCCGCCGCCACCGACATCGAGGCGATCGCCGATCGCGGCGCGGTGCCGGTCGTGGTCGGCGGATCGATGATGTACATCCAGTCGCTGCTCGACGAATGGACCTTCCCGGCGACCGACCCGCAGGTGCGCGCCAAGTACGAACTACGCCTCGCCGACGTCGGTGTCGCCGCGTTGCACCGGGAGCTGGCGCGCGTCGACGCCGACGCGGCGGAGTCGATCCTGCCGACCGACGGGCGGCGCATCGTGCGCGCCCTGGAGGTGGTCGAGCTGACCGGCCGGCCGTTCGCGGCGTCCTTCCCGGCGATCGGCGCACCTCGGTGGGATACCGCGATCATTGGATTGGACTGGGAAACAACACTTCTCGATGAACGCCTGACTCGGCGGACCGACGCCATGTTCTCCGATGGGCTGGTGGACGAGGTTCACTCGCTGTTGAGCCGTGGGCTGCGCGCCGGGGTGACGGCATCCCGTGCCCTGGGATATGCGCAGGTGATCGCCGATCTCGACGACGGAGGCGACGGCACCGCGGCGCGCGAACCCACGTTCGTCGGAACCCGCCGCTACGTGCGCCGGCAGAGGTCGTGGTTTCGCCGCGACCACCGCATCACCTGGCTCGACGGTGCCGCCGCCGACACTGTCGACGACACGCTGCGCATATGGCGGCACGTATCCTGAACAGGTGAAGTTCGCCAAGGGGCACGGCACGCAGAACGACTTTGTGCTGTTGCCCGACCCGGAGGGCAGGTTGACGCTGACGCCTGCCGCGGTGGCCGCGCTGTGCGACCGCCGCCGGGGTCTTGGCGCGGACGGTGTGCTGCGGGTGACCACGGCGGCGGCTGCCCATGCGGCGGGCGTGTTCGACCGGATTCCCGAGGGCGTCGCTCCCGGTGACTGGTATATGGACTATCGCAATGCCGACGGCTCGATCGCGCAGATGTGCGGCAACGGGGTCCGGGTGTTCGCGCACTATCTGCGCGCCTCAGGAATGGAGAGCCGCGACGAGTTCATCGTCGGATCGCTGGCCGGCCCGCGCCCGGTCGTGCTGCACGCCTGGGATTCCACCGGCGCCGACGTCACCGTCGAAATGGGCAAAGCCAATCATTTCGGCACCGGCGAGGCGACGGTCGGCGGCAGGCCGTTCGCCGGCCTCGCGATCGATGTCGGGAATCCCCACCTGGCGTGTGTCGATCCAGGCATGACGCTCGACGACCTCGCCGCGCTCGACGTTGCCGCGCCGGTGTCGTTCGACCGCGCGCAGTTCCCCGACGGGGTCAACGTGGAGGTGCTGACGGCGCCCGCCGACGGGGTGGTCGCGATGCGAGTGCACGAACGCGGCGTCGGCGAGACCCGGTCGTGCGGGACGGGAACGGTGGCCGCAGCCGTCGCAGCGCTGGCGTTCGAGGGCGCCACCACCGGGACGTTGCGGGTGCATATCCCGGGTGGAGACGTCACGGTGACAGTGACCGATGCGAGTAGTTACCTTCGTGGCCCGTCGGTCCTGGTGGCCGAGGGCGACCTGTCCGAGGAATGGTGGCGTGCTGTCCAGCGTTAATTCGTGTGCATCGGCACCGGTGGCCGTGCAACTCTGTATTCGCTTATGACGCATCCCGAATTTCCCGTCAACGAGAAACCCAGCGCGGGTGAACTCGCCCTCGAAGACCGCGCGGCACTGCGCCGCGTGGCCGGTTTGTCGACCGAACTCTCCGATATCTCAGAGGTCGAGTACCGCCAGCTTCGGCTGGAACGTGTGGTGCTCGTCGGCGTGTGGACGGAGGGCAGCGCCGCAGACGTCGACGCCAGCATGGCCGAACTCGCCGCGCTCGCCGAGACCGCCGGCTCAGAAGTGCTCGACGGGCTGATCCAACGGCGCGACAAGCCGGACCCCGCGACGTACATCGGCTCGGGTAAGGCGGCCGAACTGCGCGAGGTGGTACTCGCCACCGGCGCGGACACCGTGATCTGCGACGGCGAACTCAGCCCGGCCCAGCTCACCGCATTGGAGAAGGCGGTCAAGGTCAAGGTCATCGACCGCACCGCGCTGATTCTCGACATCTTCGCCCAGCACGCCACCAGCCGCGAAGGCAAGGCTCAGGTCACGCTGGCGCAGATGGAGTACATGTTGCCCAGGCTGCGCGGCTGGGGCGAGTCGATGTCGCGGCAGGCCGGCGGCCGTGCCGGCGGGGCCGGGGGCGGCGTAGGTACCCGTGGACCCGGCGAAACGAAGATCGAAACCGACCGCAGACGCATCCGCGAGCGGATGTCCAAGCTGCGTCGCGAGATCAAGGACATGAAGAAGATCCGCGACACCCAGCGCAGCCGCAGACTGGCCAGTGACGCGGCGTCGATCGCGATCGTCGGGTATACCAACGCCGGTAAGTCCAGCCTGCTCAACGCGCTGACCGGTGCCGGTGTGCTGGTGGAGAACGCACTGTTCGCAACGCTCGAACCGACAACGCGCCGTGGCGAATTCGAAGACGGTAGGGCGTTCGTCCTGACCGACACCGTCGGGTTCGTACGGCATCTTCCCACCCAGCTCGTCGAGGCGTTTCGGTCCACGCTGGAAGAGGTGGTCGACGCCGACCTCTTGGTCCACGTCGTCGACGGCTCCGACGTCAACCCGCTGGCGCAGATCAGGGCCGTGCGCACAGTGGTCAACGAGGTGATCGTCGACCACCAGCACAAGCCTGCGCCAGAGTTGGTGGTGGTCAACAAGATCGACGCCGCCGATGACCTCGCGTTGGCTCAGTTGCGGCGCGCGCTGCCGGATGCGGTGTTCGTCTCCGCGCACACCGGTGAGGGTCTGCAGCGGCTGCAGCAGCGGATGGCCGAGTTGGTCGCTCCCACGGACACGGCGGTCGACGTGACAATTCCGTACGACCGCGGTGATCTGGTCAACAAAGTGCATGCCGACGGCCGGGTGGACGCCACCGAGCACACCGCCGACGGTACGAGGATCAAGGCGCGCGTACCGGTCTCGCTCGCCGCCACACTGGGTGAGTTCGCGACGTTCTGATCACGAACAGCCGAAAGGCCCCCGACCCAAAGGGATTCGGGGGCCTCTCGTGCGGTGAGCTAGTTCTGCTCAGCCTCCTGCCGCTTCTCAGCGGTCTTGGCGGCTGCGCGGGCTGCGTCGGCTTCGGCTTCCTTCTTCGCCGCATCGCGCTGGGCGTCGGCCTTGTCCTGCTGCGCCTGGCCCTCGCGGTACAGGTCGTCACGGCCGGCGACCGCGCCTGCGACCTCCTTGACCTTGCCCTTCACGCCCTCGACGACGCCCTTGATGGCTTCCTCGGGACCGCTGTTTCCGTCCGACATTAGAGGTTCCTCCCTTTCGTTGGTGACCTGGTATTTCCCCTTCGAACATCGCGGCAAACCAATGTGGGATACGTCACGTCGAAGCGTCACCCGTGGTCGATGTACCAGGCCGGGTGACCGGCGCAGTCGTCGTAGGAGAAGGCGTTCTCGTCGGAGAAGATCTCGATGCGTCCGCTGGGAGTGCCGAGCCGGTGTGTGACGGGATCGGCGAAAACCACCAAGCAAGGTCAATCCGGGCTCGGTCGGCAGACGCAACCGGCCAAGGCGCCAGAACTCGTCGAACATCGGCACCGCGAATTCCATTCCGGCAGAGCACTTGTCATAGAGATGCGCGAGCCACTGCTGCACGGTGCGGCCCTCGGTGAACCGCTCGGCGAGGGCGGGCATCGCTACGAACAGAGGGTCGTTTAGCGAAGCCGAATAGTCATCGCGTTCATACGCGGTGGTCGACGGGACGACGATGTCGGCGTGCTTGGTCATCGCCGTCCAGTACGGCTCGTGCACGACGACCGTGTCGACCCGACCCAACGCCCGGCGCAACCGCGCGATGTTCTGGTGATGGTGAAAGGGATTGCCGCCGGCCCAATAGACCAACTTGATGTCGGGATAGGTCAATCGGCGTCCGTTGTAATCGAACTTTTTTGCCCGGATTCAAAAGTATGGCGCTGATCGCGGCGACGGGGATGAAGGTCTGCACCGGGTTGAGGCCTTGCGGAAGCGAGGGGAGTCTGCAGCGCAGAGGCGGCAGCCCAGGTTAGTTCATCGACCCGTTGCCATGACCGAAACCCCCTCCGCGAAAGCCGATCTCGCCGAGCATGGCCGCCAGGGTCAGTCCCATCCACGGTGCCTGCTCACCGTGTCGTGTTCGCTGCAACGACCAGCTGACGGTGACGATGGTGCGGCAGTGCGCCATCCGCCGCGTGCAGCGCGGGCCGGATGGGAGGTGGTCCCAGCATGATTGATGCCGGTGTTCTTCATGGCCAAACCGCCGAAGCGCACGAGCAGATCGGTGTGTCCGACGATGACTTCCCATTCTTTCGAGCGCTTGAACAGGTCGTCGTGGGTGCCAACCACCCGCGGCATGATCACTCCCGTCGCGCACAAGCTGTAGGAGTGTCGCGAAAATGTGTAGCCGCCAAGAAAATTCAAGAAGCGGTGCACCTGGCTCTGAGCATGGTCAAATCTGCCCGCGCCGGCCCACCCGTATGAGCCGCCGTAGATCGCCTCGTTGCCGCGAGTGTCGGCAACGCGGCGAAGTTCAGCCGCCGGCAGGTCGGTGAGTTCCTCCCATGAGACGCCGACGAATTCGTCGGCGCGCGCATGGTGGAGGCACCAGGCCCGTCACGCAGCCAGCCGCGCCGGACGGCCGCAGTGGCAATGCGGGATCTGTGACGGATCGAGCCGGGCAGATTCGCGAGCAGGGGGAAGGGTCGGCATCGTCCTCAAGCGGGGTGACGGAGGCGATTTCGCCGGATTCGACGCTCGCGGTGAATGCACCTCAGTGGGGCGAGGCTGGTCGGCATGGGTGGCACGGGTTTTGACTCTAGGACCGTGCGTTCAGCGCCGCGGCAACGCGATTCGGCGCTTCACTGCGCAAGTTCCCAGGTTATTGCGCTTTGTCGGGGTATTTTCTCTTCGAGAGTCTGGTGTGTCCCTTGGTTATTGCCGTCATCTGACGGACAGTTGACGGGCGCGGTACGTTTCATGGAATTTTGGCCGACTGCGGGAGGGTGAATGAGCAGGCAGAAGAGTCGGCGCCGCATGGTGATGCCTCGAGTGGTCATCGGTTTGCTGGCGGTGTCGACGACTGTTTTGCTGGCACCGGTTACGGCGGCGCAGCCGGAGGCCGACGCGAACGGTGCCATCACGGCGGCGTGGGAGGCCAGCGGTGGTGACGGCGGGGCACTGGGGCCCAGGAACGGCGACGTCTACCCGATCGGAGAGGGCTTCGGTCAGAACTTCGCTGGCGGCAAGATGTTCTTTACGCCGGCCACCGGCGCGCACTTCGTGCAAGGCGCGATCCTCGAGAAGTACGAGTCGCTGGGCGGACCCGCCGACAGCGATCTCGGCTTCCCGACCATCGATGAGGGCCCAGGCCGCGCGCCGGACAGTCGCAATGTCACGTTCAGCGCGACGGACAAGCCGGTGATCTTCTTTACCCCTGCGACTGGCGCGCGAGTGGTCCGCGGTCCGATCAACGCCGCGTGGGACACGCTCGGGGGTTCGGCGGGAGAGCTCGGCGTCCCTGCGGAGGATGAGGTCTACCGCGGCAGTGTCGTCAGCCAGAAGTTCACGGGCGGTGAACTGTCATACGACCTCCGGAAGAAGACCTTCACCACGGTGCCGCCGGAGTTGGCGGCGCGTCTCGGCGACCTGAAGATTCCCGACGACCCCGAAGCGGCGATCAACGCGGCCAGGCGTGCCGCCGGGGGAGCGCTGGGTCCCCTTGGCGCCGCCGAGGGCGAAGCGACCCCCATCGGCAAGGACGGCCTGCGGCAGAACTTCGCCGGCGGCGCGATCTTCTACACGCCGGCGACCGGCGCGAACGTCGTGACCGGCCAGGTGCTGGCCAAGTACGAGAGCGTGGGTGGCCCCGAGGGTGATCTCGGCTTCCCGATCAGCAGCGAGGTCGACGGCGGGCTCGCCACCGAGAGCCGCATGAGCAGCTTTGCTGCTGAGGACAAGCCGGTCATCTTCTGGACGCCCGAATACGGTGCGGTGATCGTGCGCGGCGCCATGGCGGCGGCGTGGGACCGGCTGGAAGGGGCGAAGGGCGCGCTGGGCGCGCCGATGGCCGATCAGACCGAAGCCGGCGATGTCGTCACGCAGAGATTCAGCGGCGGTGTCGTCTCGTGGGATCGGTCGAAGAACCAATTCACGACCGAACCGGCGAATCTGGCTTCCGAACTGTCCGGCCTCGAGGTCCCGGGGCAGAAGTCGCCCGAGGCACCCAACGGCTCGCAGGCATCCGACGATTCCGGCGGTAAGAATTGGTTCAAGTTCAGCTGGTGGTGGCTGCTGGCACTGGTGCCGTTGGTGATCCTCGTCGGCGCTGTGTTGCTGGCGACACTGCTGCGGCGGCGCAAGGGTGAAGACCCCTTCGCGCCGGACGGTTATCCGATGGCGGACAACAGGTTCGGAGGTGAGTCTGAAAGCGCCTACGGCACTGGCGGCTCACCTGAGCGAATGACCACCGACGACGAGTACGCCGCGGCGATGTTCGGCGACCGCTACGCCAGTGAGGGGTTGGGGTCAGCTCCCCACGGTGTCGATGAGCCCCACGGGCACGACCTGCCGCACGGCGAAGAGGCACCACCGCATGACGACGATCGGTCTCATGTCGAGGAGTGGCTGCGCAGCGACGAGGTTCACGCACCGGACGACGACGTGTGGGGAGCCCCTCCGCCGGACGTCCAGGAGGAGCCGCCGGCACCCTTTGACGAACCCGACCAACCCGTCGAATCTGTCGAACCCGCCGAGGATGAGGACTCCGACGCGGTGGACACCGCGCCGACGGCCGTCATCACCGTTCCCCCGGTGATCGCCCGCGATCCGCTCACCGACACCGGGCGGCACGCGCGAATCGAGGTCGACGAGCCCGAGCCGCGGATAGCGTTCCTGATGCCGCTCGACGACCCGAACCAGGCGCCGGACGGATATCCGGTCAAGGCCAACACCAAGACAGGCGTGTACTGGGCGCCCGGCAGCACGATGTACGAGGACGCCAGTGCCGAAATATGGTTCGCGAGTGAAGAACTCGCACGGGTGAACGGTTTCGTCGCCGACGACGACGTCCGCTAGACCTTACGGATGACCGTCACAACCTTGCCCAGCACGGCTGCGTCGTTGCCGGGAATAGGGTCGAATGCGGGGTTGTGGGGCATCAGCCACACCTGACCGCGGGTGCGCTTGAACGTCTTCACCGTCGCCTCGCCGTCGATCATCGCGGCCACGATGTCACCGTTGTCGGCGACGTTCTGCTGACGCACGACCACCCAGTCGCCGTCGCAGATCGCCGCGTCGACCATGGAGTCGCCGACCACCTTCAGCAGGAACAGTGAACCTTCGCCGACCAGTTCTCGTGGTAGCGGGAAGACATCCTCGACAGCCTCTTCGGCCAAGATCGGTCCACCGGCGGCGATGCGGCCCAGCACCGGTACGAATGTCGGCTCCGGCAGAGCATCGGACCCGGCGACATCGGTGGCGACGATCGAGGGGAGGCTGTCGGCGCCGCGCACGTCCACGGCACGCGGACGATTGGGGTCGCGGCGCAGGTAGCCCTTGCGCTCCAAGGTGCGCAGCTGATGAGCCACCGATGACGTCGATGTCAGGCCGACCGCGTCGCCGATCTCTCTGATACTCGGGGGATAGCCGCGGGTGGTCACCGAGGCGCGGATCACGTCGAGAATGGTGCGCTGACGCTCCGTCAGACCAGTATCGAGCCCACCGCGCCCACCCGTGCTGTCCGTGCCGTTCGGGGTACCGCTGTCCGAATCCATGGCGCGAATGTAGCCCTTGGCCGACGATTAATCAAACATGTGTTCGAGGCGTGTCGCGCGCTGCCGGCGTGCGGATGCGGGCGGACAGGACTTGTCGGTGGGCCGCGATATCGTTCGGCAACAGTTCGATCACATGTTCTATTAATCGAACAGATGATCGAGTATGTTCGAACACAAGAGCGAAAGACTCGAACCGGAAGGCAGGAAGATGACGATTCTCGAGACCCGGGAGAACCGGGCAATACCAGTGGTCAGGCCCGGAATTCGGCCTGCCGGCGCCCGGCGGCGCCCTGTTTCGCGTCGGCCGGGCGGTGCACCGGTGCGGTACCGCAACTCGGGCGTGCTGGTATCGCGCGCCTCGCATCGTCGCAAGCCGATCACCCCGGTCACCACGGTCCTGCTGGCGCTGGTCGCCGCCGGGATCACGGTGTGGCTCGGCCTGGTGGCACAGTTCGGCGGGGTCGTCGGGGAATCGGCGCCGGTGCCCGACCGGTTGGCCGTGGTCCAGGTGCAGACCGGCGAGACGCTGCAGCAGGTGGCCGGGCGGGTGGCCCCCGACGCACCGGTGGGCCCGGTCGTCGACCGGATCCGCGAACTCAACCACCTCGACTCCGTCTCAGTGCACGCCGGCCAGACGCTGATCGCGCCAATCAGCTGACGGTGTGTCGTGTCCGGTGAAAACCTCGACCGCACAAGCGTATTCGCACGGGCAATGACGAGGCCCGCCGCATTGGGCACGAATCTGGGCTGGCGGACTGCCACGCAGGTACGCTCAGAGGCGGTTGAGGTAGTCATTTGTTGGCTCGGCGAAGGAGCGGTGATGCACTGTCCGTTCTGTCGCCATCCCGATTCCAGGGTCGTCGACTCCCGGGAAACCGACGAAGGCCAAGCCATTCGGCGCCGCAGATCGTGTCCGGAGTGTGGTCGTCGTTTCACGACGGTCGAGACCGCGGTTCTCGCAGTGGTCAAACGCAGCGGCGTCACCGAACCGTTCAGCCGGGAGAAGGTCGTCAAGGGTGTGCGTCGCGCCTGCCAGGGGCGACAGGTCGACGACGACGCGCTGAATCTGCTCGCCCAGCAGGTGGAAGATGCGGTGCGCGCGGCGGGTTCACCTGAAGTGCCCAGTAACGAGGTGGGGCTGGCCATCCTCGGGCCGCTCCGCGACCTCGACGAGGTGGCATACCTGCGGTTCGCCTCCGTCTACCGTGGATTCAGCTCGGCCGAGGATTTCGAGCGCGAAATCCAGGCGCTGCGTGAGCATCGCAAGTCGCCGGAGCCGGCACCGAACTGAACTGCTCGTCAGTCGATGTGCTTTGTGCCGTCGCTGACCACGCGGCCCGCCACCCGCACCCAGCCCTCGGGGCTCCACTCGGTCGAGATCATCGATCCCTTGCCCTGCACGATGTCCAGATCGCGGCTCAGGTAGTCGGTGATGCGTACCGCGGCGGCACCGGTCGCCTCGTCCTCCGGAACGCCGAGGTGAGTTGCGAACATCCGAGACCGAATCTTGCCGGCGGATCGGTCGAGCCAGGTCCACAAGTAGTGCTCGACGTCGTCGGAGTAGTCGGCGGGATCCGCGGCCATCAGTTCGTCGACGGAGCCGAGATCATAGATCGCGAAGTCCGGGGCCCATTCCGCGCGTGCGCTCACTGCTGTCAGGTCACCGTCATAGATCACCTGCACGATGCCCGCGGGGACCTGCAACGTCTTGATCGCATACCCCTGCTCGCGTAGCCACCACGAAGCGCCCACAGTCGGATGTCCGGCAAAGGGCAGCTCGACGGCAGGCGTGAAGATCCGCGCGTGGGCTGTGCTCGCCCCACCTTCCGGAAAATCGATGAATATCGTTTCGCTGTAACCCAATTCGGTGGCGATCCGCTGGCGGTCCGCAGGATCGACGGTGCTGTTGTCGACGACGCCCAGCGGATTTCCATAGTTGCCCTCCGGGTCGGTGAAAACCCGGAGAACGGTCACATCGATGGCCATGGCCCGATGCTACTTACCGACGATGTGCCGGTGGGTGCTCAGGTGGCGCTGCGTTCGTCGTGATCCATCGCGTCGAGCACCGCATCGCGCGTTCCGGCCGGCCCACAGATGTCACCCGCTTCGATGCCGGTTCGCAGCAGACCGCGCAGATAGTCCTGGTCGTAAACGGCGGGTTCGGTGGAGCAGATGAACTGCTCGAGGACCTCGACGAAGCGGTCGGGATCGTCGTGGAACGGGAAGTGTCCGGAGCCTTCGAAGATCTCCAACTGCGAGCCGGGCATGGCGGCGTGCGCCATCCGAGCGTGACTGACGGGTATGACCGCGTCGGAGCTACCCCAAATCAATTGCACGGGAACGGATTGCGTCAAATAACATCGATCGAGCATTGTGACCACCTGGCCGCGCCAGTCGACGACAGCACGCAGGGTGCGTGCGAACGCCGACGATGCGGTCGGTTCCGGCAGATCCGCCAGAATTCGCAACATGTTGGGGATGTCGCGGCCCAGCCCGGTGGATCCGAACATCGCTCCCGCCACTCGTCCGACGACCTGCATCGCAGGCAACACCAACGGAAGTCGCAGGAATGCCAGTGCCTCACTGCCCATCGGCAGCGAGGCGACGCGCAGGGCGATGTTGACATCCTTGGTCACGCCGCCTGCGCCCACCAGAATCAGCCGTTCGACCAATTGAGGGAATTGATAGGCGAATTGCATGGCTACGCCACCGCCCAGTGAGTGACCGACGACGGTGACCTTATCGATGTCGAGCACGCTCAGCAGATCGCGCATACCGTTGGCGTATGCGGCCACCGAGTAGTCGGCGCGCGGTTTGTCAGACTTGCCGTGTCCCAACAGATCCGGGGCGATGACGGTAAACCGTTGCGCCAACTTCGATTGGACTGTGCTCCATGTGGTGGAGTTGTCGCCGATGCCGTGAATCAGCAGGATCGCCGGTCCGGAACCCGCCCGCTGGTATGCGCGCCGGTATCCGTGGATGGTGCGGAACTCCAACTCCGGTGTGAGTTCCCGCACGGGGCGCAGGTTCGGCGTTCGCGCGGCCATTGCGACAACTTAGCCGTCCTCACCGATGCGCGCTATTTGGCGTCGTCGTCCCTGCCTCTGTCCTGCTGTCGGAGGAACCGTTCGAACTCGGCACCCAGCTCGTCGCCGCTGGGCAGGTTCTCGTCGTGGGCGAGCAACGATCGGTTCTCCTGGGCGGCGGCGAAGGCGTCGTACTGGTGCTCCAGCGCGGTCACCACCTGCGCGACCTCACTGCTGCCCTCGACCTGTTCATTGATCTTCGCCTGGATCTCGGCACCCGCTGCATCCAGCGCCTCCAGTGGAATCTGTAGCGACGCGCTCTTGGCGACCTCGGCCAGCAACACCTCCGCGGCGGCGGGGTAGTCGGTCTGCGCCAGATAGTGCGGCACATGGACGGTGAAGCCGACGACTTCGTACCCGTGCTGCGACATCCGGAACTCCAGCAGGTTCGACACGCTTCCGGGTACCTGGACCTCGCCGACCCACGGCTGGTGTTCGGCGATGAGTTCCTTGTCGTTGGAGTGCGCGGTGAGCGTGATCGGCCGGGTGTGCGGAACCGCCATCGGGATCGCTCCCAGACCGATCACCCGGCGCACACCGAGCCGCTCGGCCAGCAGTCGCACAGCGGTCAGGAATCGCTCCCAGCGCAGATCCGGTTCCATCCCCGCAAGCAGCAGAAAGGGCGTGCCTACGCTGTCGTGCATCGCGTAGAGACTCAGCTCGGGATCCTCGTAGTGGGTGAAATGGTCGGTCTTGAAGGTCATCAACGGCCGCCGCGACCGGTAATCCAGCAGCTCGTCGATGGCGAAGGAGGCCACCAATTCGGTATCCAGCGTGTTCTTGAGGTGCTGGGAAGCCAGCTTGATGGCGTGCCCCGCGTCGGAAAAGCCCTCGAGCGCGTGGATCATCACCGGACCCCGGCCGTCCGGCGACGTCAGTTGCGGCGCGGGGAACTCCAGCTCGTACATGCCGGTCTGATCCGGCTGGTAGTGCTGTTCGGGTTGATCCGCTTGATCAGCCATCTCCGTGCCTCCTACGGTGTGAAGGCGGTGTCGCCTTTCCATCGTGACAACCAGTGTGGCCCATGTTGCGTTCCCATTGCGCGCCGCACCTATGCCTACGCCGGTGAGAACCGCCCGAAACCGCCGCTAACGACTGGCTTCGGCTAACGGCGAAACTGGTTGAGGGCGCGGAGCTTGTTCATCACATCCAGGGCGGCGACCTTATAGGCCTCCGAGAACGTCGGGTAATTGAAGACCGCGTCGACGAGGTACTCGATCGTGCCTCCGCAACCCATCACGGCTTGGCCGATGTGGACCATCTCGGTGGCGCTGGTGCCGAAGATGTGCACGCCGAGCAGCTTCAGGTCGTCGGTCGACACCAGCAGCTTCAGCATTCCGTAGGAGTCGCCGGCGATCTGGCCCCGCGCCAGTTCGCGGTAACGCGACACCCCGACCTCGTAGGGAATCGCGTTGCGGGTCAGTTCCACCTCGGTGGCGCCCACGTAGGACACCTCCGGGATGGAGTAGATGCCGATCGGTTGGAGGTCCGTCATGCCCTTGGCCGGTTCGCCGAATGCGTGATAGGCGGCCAGTCGGCCCTGCTCCATGGAGGTGGCCGCCAATGCCGGAAAGCCGATCACGTCCCCGACGGCGTAGATGTGGTCGACGAGAGTCTGGAAGTTGCTGTCGACGGCGATGCGCCCGCGCGAATCGGGCTGCAGGCCGGCATTGGCCAGATCGAGGTGTTCGGTCTGACCTTGTCTGCCCGCGGAGTACATCACCGTCTCGGCCGGGATCTGCTTGCCGCTGGCCAGCGTGGTGACGGTGCCCGCGGCGCCGACGTCCACGGCCGTCACCTCCTCGCCGAAGCGGAACGTCACCGCGAGGTCGCGCAGGTGGAACTTCAACGCCTCGATGATCTCGGGATCGCAGAAGTCGAGCAAGGTGTCGCGTTTCTCCACGACGGTCACCTTGGTGCCGAGCGCGGCGAACATCGAGGCGTATTCGATGCCGATCACCCCGGCGCCCACCACCACCATCGTGGCCGGCAGCGACTTGAGGTCGAGGATGCCGTCGGAGTCCAGGACGCGGTCTTCGTCGAACTCGACGCCGGGCGGTCGCGCCGGCTTGGTGCCGGTGGCAATCACGACATAGTCCCCGCTGACGGTGGTGCGCTCGCCGCGTGTCGGCTCCTCCACCAGCACGGTGTGAGCGTCGATGAACCGACCGTGCCCCTGGATGAGGTCGATGCGGTTGCGCATGAGTTGGGACCGCACGACGTCCTGTTCCTTGCCGACGACGTGAGACGTGCGTGCGAGCAGGTCGGCGGGCGTGATCTTCTCCTTGACGCGGTAGCTGGCACCGTAGAGCTCGCGCTGGTTCATGCCCGTCAGGTAGAGCACGGCCTCCCGCAGCGTCTTGGACGGGATCGTGCCGGTGGTCACGCAGACGCCGCCGAGCATCCGACCCCGCTCGACGATCGCCACCGACTTGCCGAGCTTTGCCGCCGCGATCGCGGCCTTCTGGCCACCCGGGCCCGAACCGATGACGATGAGGTCGTACTCGAGCATGGAACCCATAGCCACAAGGTCTACGCCGGTTGCGCGGATCTTGCACGCCGACAAGCGTCATCAGCACGGGAAATTAATCAACGGTTCGGCAACCGGAGTCACCTACGCGCGCCTGATCGGCCGAAGGGACGACCGATGAGACGATTGGCGCCGATGGTCGGGAGCTTGCGCGGAGGTCTGCTGCTGATGGCAGCGGTGTTGCTGGGCGCCTGCAGCCGGGTGGTCGTGGGGTCGAGCCAGCCGGTCGAGGCGGCCGCCGAGAGGCCCCCCGTTCCGGTCGCGCAGCTACTCATCGAGCCCGCCCGGTTCCCGCCGCAGTATTCGGCCGCGGTGCTCGACGTCGCGGGCGTCGACCGGGCGGTGCGGGACGTCGACGGTGTCCCGATCGGCGCGGTGGTGACTCCCGCCGCCTGCACGCCGCCGGTGCTGTGGCACAGCGAGGTCGTGGGTGTCGAGGGCGTCGACGCCGCGACAGCGAGCAGGCTGATCGTCGTGCTCACCCGTCCGGTCCCTCCGCTGTCCGATCGTCTGGCGCAGCTGCGCGCGTGCCCCACGTTCGAGGTCGGGGAATCAACGGTGACGGTGACGGAGCTTCCGGCTCCACCGGTGGACGCCGATGCGTCCTACGCCGTCGAGCAGGTGGTCACGACACCGGACTCCGAGCGCACGACACTCACGTTCGCCGCCGAAATCGGCGACGCCCGGGTCAGCGTCACTTGGCTGCAGGATCCGGCATCGGGCGAGGCGGACACGGCGTCACTTGACGCGTTGTTCAGGGACTCAGTGCTGAAACTGCGCCGCGAAAGCTGATTCGTTTCGTTCATCCCCAACCGCGGATTCATCCCCACGTGAACGCCGTACGGCACCGAGGTGGGCGGACGTGTGGGTCCGGACCGCGACGGTGGGGGCATGACATCGCAATCATCTGACTTCCAGCTGAACCGTCCCGGAGTTCTGATCGCCGCCCTGCCTGCTGTGCTGGGCTTTGTGCCCGAGAAATCGCTCGTTCTGGTCACGGTCGACCGCGGCGAGATGGGATGCGTTATGCGCGTTGATCTTTCCGACGAGCTGACCGCGTCGGTCGAGCACATCGCCGACGTGGCCGCGACGGCGGGACCCGATGCGGCGATCGCGGTCGTCGTCGACGATGAGGCGGCGGGCTGCCGGATGTGCAATGAGGCATACCGCAGACTGGCCGCGTCGCTGTCGTCGGCGCTGGCAGAGCGCGGCATCGAGCTGCTCGCTGCGCATGTCGTCGACCGGATCGCCGCCGGGGGACGGTGGCACTGCGCGGACGGTTGCGGTCATACCGGCAGCGTCGAGGATCCGTCTGCATCGCCGCTGGCTGCGGCCGCGGTGCTGGACGGCCGCCGACTCTACGCGCGGCGCGCAGAGCTTCAGGAGGTGATCGCCACCGCCGACCCGGCCCGCAGCGTCGCGCTGGCCGAGATGATCGGCAGCTGTGAGGACGCCCGCAGCGACGCCGACGCGCGGCGTGACGTCGAGACGGCGATGGCGGCCGCTGCGGACGTTGCCGATGGGCGGCCGCTAGCCGATGACACCGCCGCACGGCTGGCCTGCGCGCTGACCGACCCGCTGGTGCGCGACACGCTCTATGCCCTGGCAGTGGGGGACTACGCGGGGCAGGCGGAGTCGCTGTGGGCCGAGCTGTCGCGGACACTGCCCGAACCTTGGCGCGTGGAAGCGCTTGTGCTGCTGGCGTTCTCAGCGTATACGCGTGGGGATGGCCCGCTGGCCGGGGTGTCGCTGGATGCAGCGCTGCGGTGCGACGACAGCCATCGCATGGCGGGCATGCTCGATACGGCTCTGCAGTCGGGGATGCGCCCGGAGCAGATCCGCGATCTGGCCACGACCGGATATCGGCTGGCGAATCGCCTGGGAGTGCGGCTGCCGCCGAGGCGCGCGTTCGGGCGCCGAGCCGGTTAGACCTTTTCCACCTTCACGGCGTGCGCCATGTGGTGGGGCAATTCGACCTGCTCGTGCCCGGGGATGACGATCATCACGCCGCCGTGGTCGTTGACTTCGACGGTCACGCGGGCATTGGGCACCACGCCGGCGTCCTTGAGCCGACCGATGAGCTCGACGTCGCCCTGGACGTGCTCAGTCAGCTGCCGCACCACGACAGCGACGGGCATCCCGGCGGGCAACTCGGTGAGCCGAACCAGGTTGATCTCGGCGCCCGGGTCGCTCGAGGCGAGACCGAGCTCGGACAGACCTGGGATGGGATTGCCGAAGGGGGAGGTGGTGGGGTTGTCGAGGACGCGAACCAGGCGGCGCTCGACGTCCTCGCTCATCACGTGTTCCCAGCGGCAGGCTTCGGCGTGGACTTCCTCCCACGGCAGCCCGATCACGTCGACCAGCAGTCGCTCGGCGAGCCGGTGCTTGCGCATCACGGCGACGGCGAGGCCACGACCCTTGTCGGTCAGCTGGAGGTGCCGGTCGCCTGCGACGTGCAGCAGGCCGTCCCGCTCCATCCGGGAGACGGTCTGGCTCACGGTCGGGCCACTCTGGTCGAGGCGTTCGGC
This sequence comes from Mycolicibacterium rhodesiae NBB3, assembly GCF_000230895.2. Next base: position 5,657,698 of record NC_016604.1, on the reverse strand, counting down.
GATGCGGGCACGCAGCGGCACTACGCCCTCTTCTTCGAGGTCGTAGATCGTGCGCAGGTACATCTCGGTGGTGTCGACCAGATCGTTCATTTCACAACCCTCCGTCAGGGGCGAGTCTACCGGGCAGGCGGTCTGAACAGCGGCGCTACGCCTGCCGACACGGACAAGTAAGAATGCCCGCCGGGCGTACCGGCGGGCATTCAGGGGGGACGTTCTAGCTGGCGTAGGACCGCAGCCGGTCGGCCCGTTCGCCGTTGCGAAGCTTGGCCATCACCTCGCGCTCGATCTGACGCACCCGCTCGCGCGACAGACCGAACAGCTTGCCGATCTGGTCCAGGGTGCGCGGCTGCCCGTCGTCCAGGCCGAAGCGCAGCCGGATCACCTGCTGTTCGCGCTCGTCGAGCGTGGCCAGCACATGGCGAATGTCGGTGTGCAGCAGTTCGGAGATCACGGCGTTCTCGGCCGACATCGCCTCGGCGTCCTCGATGAAGTCGCCCAGCGGTGCCTCTTCGTCGCTTCCCACCGGCATGTCCAGGCTCACCGGATCGCGGCTGTGCTCGAGCAGATCGTTGATCTTCTCCACAGGAATGCCCGATTCGGCGGCCAGCTCCTCGTCGGTGGCTTCGCGCCCGAGGTTCTGGTGCATCTCGCGCTTGATCCGTGCGAGCTTGTTGACCTGCTCGACCAAGTGGACGGGCAGCCGGATCGTGCGGCTCTGATCGGCCATACCGCGGGTGATCGCCTGGCGGATCCACCACGTCGCGTAGGTCGAGAACTTGAATCCCTTGGCGTAGTCGAACTTTTCCATCGCCCGGATCAGGCCGAGGTTGCCTTCCTGGATCAGATCGAGCAGCGGCATGCCGCGCCCGGTGTAGCGCTTGGCCAGGGACACCACGAGGCGAAGGTTGGCTTCGAGCAGGTGGCGTCGGGCGGCTTCGCCGTCGCGCACGACTGCGGCCAAATCGCGTTTGCGGTTCTCGCCCAAGCGCTTCCGTGTCGCGAGCAGATGCTGCGCATAAAGACCTGCCTCGATGCGCTTTGCGAGTTCAACCTCATCGGCTGCATTGAGCAAGGCCGTTTTGCCAATGCCGTTCAAATACACGCGGACGAGGTCGGCAGCTGGACTCTGGGCGTCCAAGTCACCCTCGATGCGGCTAATGGTGGCATTTGCCATGACGGCCTCCTGATCGGGTCGATCTGTCATGAGCTATAACGCTCATCTGCCCGTAGGAGTTCCCAGCCTCTGGCCGGTTCACACGTTCTGATCTGCGGTTATTCGATCTTGACCTGAGAATGCGCTGAGAATAGCGCTAGAAATTCCTCAGCCCGCAACATCGCGGGGCGGTTCGGTCTCGTCGGCTTGCCGTGACGAGTACGCGCGATATTCCAGGGCGGGCCGTTCGGCTGTCGGAAACAGCGGGATTCGCCGCGTCGACTCGTAGCGGCGAGGCTCCTCGGCCCGGCGCGGGGGACGATCGTTGGCGATCAGCACGGCCATCCACGGCAACGGGATCGACGCGACGAGGATCACCAGCGAGATGAGTCCGTTCTGCCAAATGCCATACGCGACTGCGGCCCCGATCAACGCCGGCACACGCCAGAACATGAGCTTCAGGTACCTGCGCACCCGTTCGCGGTGCTGCTCCTCATAGGCTGGAGCCGCTCGCGTGATCAGGACTGGTTGTCCGTCATCGTCGAAACTCAGCTCAGGGCTTTGTTTCATACCTCCACTGTTCCACACTCGCGGTCGGCTGTACGTGTCGTAATTCTTACGGGCAAAATGGGGGCATGCGAACCCAGACGATCGAACGCACCGACACCGATGAACGCGTCGACGACGGGACCGACGACGACGCCCCGAAGTTCTTCCACTACGTCAAGAAGGACAAGATCGCCGAGAGCGCCGTGATGGGTACGCATGTCGTCGCACTCTGCGGCGAGGTGTTCCCGGTCACCAAAGCGGCCAAACCAGGGTCGCCGGTCTGCCCGGACTGCAAGAAGATCTACGAGAAGCTCAAGAAGTAGCGGCGTCCGACGTTGCGTCTGCGGCGGGCTTGCCGCCTCCGTTGAGCTTCGCCTCGGCCTTGCGCTTCAGCCACGCCCGCACCCGGTTGGCATGGGTGGTCGAGGCCGGCCACTCCTCCTGAATGGCAGCGTTGAGCTCAGCGCCCAGCATGATCGCGAAGCCGAGGAAGAACGCGAACAGCAGGAACGCGATCGGCGTCGCGAGCGCGCCATACGTGTATCCCGTGCTGGTGATCCAGGTCAGATAGAACCGCAGGCCCAACGTCGCAATCAAGAACACCACCGTCGCAAGCACCGAGCCGAGGATGAGCCGGTGCGACGGCAGCGGTTCGGGCAGCGACACCCGGTAGAGGATGTTCACGCTGACCACCAGGATGACGAACAACAGCGGGTAGTAGCCAGAGGCCAGCGCGTTGTCCAAGCCTTCAGGCAGATGCGCGGAGATCTTGCGCGGTCCGAGGGCGACGAAGGGCGCAGAGGCGATTGCCGCCACCAGCATCACCACGTACAGGCCGAGGGCGAAGAAGCGTTGGCGCACGGGGTGACGCAGCGGTGTCTGGTCGTGGGCCTCGACGACGGAGTCGACGAACGACGAGATCGCCGACGAGCCCGCCCACAGCGAGATCACGAAACCGATCGACACGACTTCGCCTCTCGCGTTCTTGACGATGTCGCGCACGGTCGGCGCGATGATCTCGTTCACGACGCTCGACGAGAAGAAGCGCTCAGCCGTGCTGATCAACTGGTCCTGGATCGCAGGCAGCGTTTCCGGACCGAACAGCGGCGCGATGTAGGACAGACTGCCGAGCATTCCGAGCAGCAGCGGCGGCAGCGACAGCGCACACCAGAACGCGGCCTGTGCCGACTCGGAGAAAATCGAGTCGTCCCAGCTCTTGGAAAGAGTCCGTCGAACGATATGGCGGATGTGGTGGCGCGAAGGCGGCCGCGGCAGCGGCTGGGACTGATCGCTCATGACCAGTCCAGCATTCCTGACGACTCCAGGGTCCGCCCCGCAGGGCGGCGGCCGTGTCGGCTGCTAGGCCTCCACCGGGCTCACTTGGAGCACGGCGGCCAGCTCCACCAGCTTCGCCTCGTGCTCGTTGGCGTGATGCTGGCAGAACAGCAGTTGCCCGCCCGACGGGAGCGTTGCGCGTACGCGAGCCGCGGCTCCGCAGCGATCGCAGCGGTCAGCCTTGGTCAATTCCGGGCTAATGAGCGTTGCGGTCATGGCACCTCCATCGATTGCTCGCGTATCTCTACTGTCTCAGACGCTTTCGGTTTCGGCCTTGTTCCCTAGGGGTTTACCGGTGTGTCGTGTCTCACCGTTACGCCGAGTTGCCGACGCGGCAGGGTGGCGGTATGCGACCCTTGCCGGCTGTGCTGGTCCACGTTTGCGGTGCCGAAGATTGGCGGTCGGCCCAAACGGACGGTGAGCTCCGTCCCGAGTCATTGACTGCGCATGGATTCGTGCATCTGTCGACGCCTGAGCAGGTGCATCTGCCGGCGAATCGGCTCTACGCAGGCCGCACCGACCTCGTGCTGCTGCGTGTCGACCCTGCACGGCTGTCCTCCCCGATCCGCTGGGAACCGGGTGTCCCCACTGATCCTGCTGCGATGGTGTTCCCACATTTGTACGGTCCACTACCTGTGACGGCTGTGATTAGCGTCACCTCGTATGAACCGGATGGGAACGGCAGGTTCGGACCGGTGTCGCCCTAGGTGACGTACGCGTCGACCTCGATCTCGACCATCAGCTCCGGCGCGATCAACGCGGTCACCTCCACCATGGTGGCCGCGGGCCTGATGTCGCCGAACACCTCGGCGTGCACCCGGCCGACCTCGCCCCACTTGGACATGTCGGTGACGAACATGCGGGTGCGGATCACGTCCGACATCGTCGCGCCGACTTCCTGCAGCGCACTGTCGATGCGACGCAACGCATCCCGCGTCTGCGACGCGATGCCGTCGCCCGCACCCGTGGTGCCGGCGACGGCGACGTGCGGCCCGATCCGCACGGCGCGCGAATACCCGACCGTCGACTCGAATTCCGAGCCCGAGGAGACGTTGTGCCGCTGCATCAGTACAACCTATTCGCAGCGTTCGGCGACGCAAGAGGTTTACAGTCAGGCGCTTGACTGACAACCTAAACTGACCCACCGTGGGAATTCTGTTTGGCTTCGCGCCGTGGATCGTCTACTGGGTCCTGGTTGGAAACGTTCCGTTCGCCGCCGCCGTACTGGTGGCGCTGGCGGTCGCCGTCGGATCCTTCGTGATCGGCCGCATGCGGGGGGCAGCTGGCCGTACCCTCGAAATCGGCGCGGTGGCAACGTTTTTGATCCTCGCGGTCCTGACGTTCACGCTGAGCCAGTCGTTCATGGAGCAGTGGTTGCAGCCGTTGAGCAGCGCGGGAATCTTCCTCGTCGCACTGGGCAGCGTGCTCTTGGGCAAGCCCTTCGTGCGGGAGTTCGCCGAGGTCGGCCAGCCGAAGGAAGTCATCGAGACGGACCTGTTCAAGAAGATCACCAACGTGCTGACCTGGATCTGGGTGGCTGCGTTCGCAGGGATGACGGTGTCGTCGGCGATACCGCCCATCGTCTACGGCGAAGCGACGATCCTGGACACGAAGACGCCGTTGTCGTTCGTCTGTTACTGGGTCCTCCCGTTCTCGTTGCTGGGACTTGCCGCGCTGGCATCGCGGATCCTGCCCGAACGGATGGCGCCCCCGGACGAGGAGATCGTCCGAAACACCACCTTCGTGGCGTTCGCCGAAGCGGAGATCGACCAGCTGATCTATTTGGCCACCGAACACGCCAACCGTGAGGTCGGCGCGGGCAAGGAGGCGTTCGACATCAGGATCGGCAGCAAGGGCGTCCCGCTCGTCGGGGACGAAACCCGTGAGTCGTGGCCCTCGACGTACAAGGTGCGCGAGAAGAAACGCTAAGCCGGCGCCGCTTCCACGATCGACATCATCGGTGTCGCGGTGTCGACGACACGGGTGAGCCGGAATCCACATCGTGCCAACAGGTTGGCGAACTCGGCGCGCGTGCGTTCCCGGCCGCCCGGCGATACGAGCATCTCCATGTCGAGGACGGCTCCCCAGTTGGCGGTTGCGCGCTCAGGCAGCACAAGCTCGAGCAAGAGCAGCCGGCCGTTCGGCGCGATAGCGGTGCGCACGTTGCGCAGGATCTTCTCGGAGATGTCGTCGTCCCAGTCGTGGATGATCGATTTCAACACATAGGCGTCGGCGCCATCGGGCACCGAGTCCATGAACGAGCCGCCCTCGACGGCGCATCGATGTGCGACGCCCGCCTCCGCGAGTACCGGGTCTGCGCCTGCGACGACTGACGGAAGGTCGAACAGGACACCGCGCGCGGTCGGGGCTGAGCGCAAGATCGCGCTGATCAGCCGGCCGTGCCCGCCACCGACGTCGACGATGAGCTTGAACTTGGAGAAGTCGTACGCCGGAATCACCGTCTCGTTGGCCATGGCCGCCATCGTCGACATGGCGTCGTTGAAGATCGCGGCCTGCTCGGGCGCCTCATCGAGATGCTCGAAGTACGACTTCCCGTATAGCTTTTCGGGCGACGGCCGCCCCGTCTGCACCGAGTACAGCAGCTCACCCCATTCCGCCCAGTGCTCGGGAGATCCGATGAAAAGGACCATCGGTCGCAGCGAGCCGGGTGCATCGGCGCGCAACGCCTGGCCCATCGCGGCCAGTTCGAACCGCCCATCCTGAAGCTGGCGGAACACATCGCGGCCGGCGAGCATCCGCATCAGGCGGAATACCGAGTCCGGGTGCCCGCCCACCTTGGCGGCCACCTGATCGGCTGTCTTGGGACCGTCTGCGAGTTCGTCGGCGATCCCGAGCTTGGCGGCCACGTAGAGCGCCTGGGACACCCAAGCGCCCTGTGCGGTCTCGAGCAGTGCGACGTACCCGGGCACCATCGCCCTGTTGGCCTTCTGTAGCGCGGTGCGGGCGGATTCGATGATGCGGACGACGCGGGCGGGTGGGACTTTCGCAGGCTTCTCAGGCACGGAGCGACACCCTACCGGTCGGTAGCGGATCTTCATTACTATCCGCAGGCGCGGTGTTGTTAGACCTCTGTAACCGCGTATGCGGTTGTTCAGGATACCCGTTGGTCGGTACGCTTTCCGCCGTGCCGGAAATCCGGATTCGCGAGGCCGCCGAACTGCTCGGGATCAGCGACGACACGGTGCGCCGCTGGGTCGATGACGGCGCCCTGGACGCCCATCTCGATGCGTCCGGACGCAAGGTGATCGACGGGGCCGCGCTGGCAGCGTTCGCCAGGGCCAACGCCGGCAGCGCGCCCAAGGACCCCCTGACAGTCGCCAGTTCCGCACGCAACCGCTTCGCCGGACTGGTGACCAAGGTCGTGACCGACACGGTGATGGCACAGGTCGAGATGCAGTGCGGACCGTTCACGGTCGTCTCGCTCATGAGCGCGGACGCGGTGCGCGAACTGCAACTGGAACCAGGAAGCGTCGCCGTAGCCGTCGTGAAGGCGACAACCGTGATCGTCGAAACGCGGGGAGGTCAGTCATGACGAGCCTCAGAACGTTTGCGGTTGCGCTGCTGATCTCGGCCTTGGCGGGATGTGGTGGGGGCCAGGATTCCTCGACGACGAGTTCGGCGCGGGACGGCGGCGACCGCACCGTCACTGTGTTCGCAGCCGCATCCCTGAAGAAGACATTCACCGAAATCGGTGAGCAGTTCACGACCGACAACCCCGGTGTCTCAGTCGACTACAACTTTGCGGGCTCATCGGACCTCGTCACCCAGCTGACGCAGGGCGCACAAGCCGATGTCTTCGCCTCCGCCGATACCAAGAACATGGACAAGGCCGTCGAAGCCGGCCTCGTCGAGGGCGATCCGGTCAGTTTCGCGTCGAACACGCTGACGATCGCCGTCGCGCCGGGAAATCCGAAGCAGATCAAGTCATTTCAGGATTTGACGACACCCGGTCTCACCGTGGTCGTGTGCGCCCCCCAGGTGCCGTGCGGGTCGGCCACAGAGAAAGTCGAGGAAGCCACCGGCGTGCAGCTCACCCCGGTCAGTGAGGAATCGTCGGTCACCGACGTGCTGAACAAGGTGACGACGGGACAGGCCGATGCCGGCCTGGTGTACGTCACCGATGCGACGGGGGCGGGGGACAAGGTGACCGCTGTTCCGTTCCCCGAGTCGCCGACCGCGGTGAACACTTATCCGATCGCCGCGCTAGAGACGGCTGGCAGTGGCGAGTTGGCCCGCAAGTTCATCGAAGCCGTGACCGGCGATGCCGGGCAGAAGATACTGGGCGCGGCAGGCTTCGCCAAACCCTGACGACCACCGCGCGAAATTGGGGGCCCCACGAAGTAGGGGACATTCCGCGCGGTAATTCCGACGAATCTACGACCCGGAACGCTATTTCTCCGAGACCAGCGGCTAGATGGACTAGTCGAGGTAGTCGCGCAACACCTGAGAACGGCTGGGGTGGCGCAACTTCGACATCGTCTTGGACTCGATCTGGCGGATGCGCTCACGCGTCACGCCGTACACCTGACCGATCTCGTCGAGGGTGCGCGGCTGTCCGTCGGTCAGGCCGAAACGCAACCGCACCACGCCGGCTTCGCGCTCCGAGAGCGTCTCCAGTACCGACTGCAGCTGATCCTGGAGCAACGTGAACGACACCGCATCCACGGCGACGACGGCCTCGGAATCCTCGATGAAATCACCGAGCTGTGAATCGCCTTCGTCGCCGATGGTCTGGTCGAGCGAGATCGGCTCACGCGCGTACTGCTGGATCTCCAGCACCTTCTCCGGCGTGATGTCCATCTCCTTGGCCAGCTCTTCTGGCGTGGGCTCGCGCCCCAGGTCCTGGAGCAGCTCACGCTGGATGCGGCCGAGCTTGTTGATGACCTCGACCATGTGCACCGGAATACGGATGGTGCGCGCCTGGTCGGCCATCGCGCGGGTGATGGCCTGGCGGATCCACCACGTCGCGTAGGTCGAGAACTTGTAGCCCTTGGTGTAGTCGAACTTCTCGACCGCACGGATCAGACCGAGGTTGCCTTCCTGGATCAGATCCAGGAAGGCCATGCCACGGCCCGTGTAGCGCTTGGCCAGCGACACCACGAGACGCAGGTTCGCTTCCAGCAGATGGTTTTTCGCGCGATCGCCGTCGCGACAGATCCACGACATGTCGCGACGCTGCGCGGCGGGCAGCTTCTCGCCCTTGTCGGCCAGCTCAAGCATCAACTGGGTGGCGTACAGGCCGGCCTCGATACGCTTGGCGAGCTCCACCTCTTCTTCGGCGTTGAGCAGTGCCACCTTGCCGATCTGCTTGAGGTAGGCACGCACCGAGTCGGCCGAAGCGGTGAGTTCGGCGTCCTTACGGGCCTGCCGCAGCGCCTCGGATTCCTCTTCATCCCAGACGAAGTCGCCGGACGCTTTGTCTTTCTCGGAGGGTTCGGCGATCTCGTCGTCCTCGACGGGTGCTGCCGGTGCGACCTTGGCGGCCGGCTTGTCGCCCTCGGCTTCCTCGGTGGCGTCGCCCTCGCTGGATTCCGCGTCGTCGACCTCGATATCGGTCAGGTCGATCTCAGCGTCATCGATGTCGCCGTCGGGCTCACCCTCGAGCTCTTCGGTCTCCAAACCCTCGGCTTCGACATCGGTCGTGGTCGCGTCGGCTTCGGGCGAAGTGGCCTTCTTGCCACGACCGCGGGGGCCGGCAGCCTTTGCGGCTTTCTTGGCCGGAGCAGCCTTCGCAGAGGCGCTCTTGGCGGCCGCCTTGGCGGGCTTTGCTTTGGTGGCGGTGGCCGACGTGGCCTTGGCGGCCTTCGTCGCGGTCGCCTTCGCGGCCCGCTTGGCAGGGGCCGAACCGTTGGTGGACTTGGCCGCCGAGGCCTTCTTGGCAGCGGTGCGCTTCACCGGCTCATCGGTTGCCGGGCTTGCTTTGGTCGCTGCCACGTACACCCTTTCGTCTCGCTGTGTTCCGGTGGGCGCTGGGGTCCCCGACGCAGGCAGGGGATCATGCACCATCGAAAAATGTCGGCTGTCGAATATCGGCGGTTTGATTCGCCGTTATCCGGGCTGCGGCCGCCGTCGACCATTGTAACGACTGAGCGGGCAACTGCCCGAATCAGCGGCACATTTGGCGTTCGCGGCGCGGCTACTTGCCAGTAGCTGTGACGTCGACCTCAGCGGCCATCGCGGCGCCGACGATGCCCGCGGTGTTCTGCAGAGCCGCGGCCACGACGGGCGTGCGGTTCTTCAACAGCGGGACCCACTTCTCGGCTTTACGGCTGATACCGCCGCCGGCGATGAACAGGTCTGGCCAGATGGCATTCTCGATCGCCACCAGCACCTTCGTCACTTCCTCGGTCCAGCGCGCGTAGCTCCAGTCCTTCTTCTCCTTGACCGAGGACGCCGCGCGATGCTCGGCTTCCTTGCCGCCCACCTCGAGGTGGCCGAACTCGGTGTTGGGCAGCAGCACGCCGTTGTGGATCACCGCGGAACCGATACCGGTGCCGAACGTCAGCAGCACGATGACGCCGGTGTTGTCCCTACCTGCGCCGAACCTCTCCTCGGCCAGCCCGGCCGCGTCGGCGTCGTTGAGCACGGTGACCGGCTGTCCGTCGAGCGCCTTGCTGTAGAACTCGCTGACATTGCTGCCGATCCAGCTCTTGTCGACGTTGGCCGCGGTGTGCACGATCCCCCCGGTGACCACGCCGGGATAAGTGACCCCGACCTTGTCGGTCCAACCGAATTCGCGGACGACGGCGGCCACGGTCTTGCTGACTGCCTCAGGCGTCGCGGGCTGGGGGGTCTCGAGCTTGAATCGGTCGCCGATCAGCAGACCGGTGTCGAGGTCGACGATGCCGCCCTTGACCCCGCTGCCGCCGACATCGATGCCGAAGCCGCGGCGCTGGCCCGCGCCTGTATCCGGTGCTGTGGCGGGGGAATCGGTGGCTGACATCGGCGCTCCTCTACTTCGGGCCGGCAGTGCCTCAGCTGTTCGTGCGCAACACACCTTAGTGGACTGTGATGCGATAGGCGGGTGGTCGAAAACGACACCCATCCAGTCCAGCTTCGTTTGGTCGCCGAGCGACTGGCCACCGAGGCCGCGGCGTTCGTGCGGACACGCCGTGCCGAGGTCTTCGGCGCTGCGCCCGACGCGCCGACCACCGCGTCGCCGGTGCGCTCCAAGAGCACGCCGACCGACCCCGTGACCGTCGTGGACACCGAGACCGAGGCCTTGCTGCGTGACCGGCTGGCGGTGCTGCGGCCGGGGGAGCCGGTCATGGGCGAGGAGCAGGGCGGATCCCTTGCCGGCGCCGGACGGCTCACCTGGGTCCTCGACCCCATCGACGGCACGGTGAACTTCGTCTACGACATCGAGACATACGCCGTGTCGGTCGGCGTCCAGCGCGACGGAGTGTCGGTGGCCGGCGCCGTCGCCAACGTGCCGACCGGCGCGCTGTACTCCGCCGCGAAGGGTCACGGTGCGCAAGTGCAACGCGGGGGAGTGACGACCATGATCCGCGCCAGCGGCGCGTCGGAGCTGTCAATGTCGTTGGTGGGTACCGGATTCTCCTACCGCGCCGAGCGACGGAGACGTCAGGCCGAGATCCTGGCCGCGCTCATCCCTGCCGTGCGGGACATCCGTCGCATCGGCTCGTGTGCACTCGATCTCTGCATGGTGGCCGCCGGGCGTCTGGACGCCTATTACGAGGACGGCGTGCATGTGTGGGACTGGGCCGCGGGTGCGCTGATCGCCGCCGAGGCCGGCGCGGTGTTGAGGCTGCCGCCGGCCGACGGTGCGCCGGGCTTCATCGTCGCGTCGGCGCCCGGTATCGCCGACGCCATGAACGACGCCCTCAGCCAGTCCGGGGCGCCCTAGCTCGCGGAAGCCATTGACTGCCAGTGCAATACGCGACTAGCAGGTGGTCGAGTGAATTTTCGCTATCAGCGATTCGTCGGCCATCTGTGTCGCGTCCGGACGCAGGCTGGCGAGAACGGCTTCGATGTCGTCGTTGCGGCTGAGTTCGGAGAAGTCGGTGCCGATGGCCAGATCGACCGTGTCGTCGGTTCGGTCGTCCTCGAACAGTTCGGTACAGGGCGCGACGAGCCACACCGCTGCCGCGGCCGCACGCCCGGACGGCCCGAACCGGATCTGCCCCTGACACGCCAGCCGCGCGGTGGCGTAGACCGGGTCGTTGGCCGCACTGGGCTCGGCGAAACCCAGATCGCGGAGCTCACCGGCGACTTCGGCGGCCTGACCGCCCTGTCCGCTGGCGTTGAGGACCCGGATGGTGGTGTCGGCGAGTTTTGCCGGGGTGACGTCGATCATCTGGCTGCGCGTGACCTGCTCGCCGAGGGATACCGGCGGGGTGTTCGGGTCGGCCGGCGCCGGCGGGGGGTTGCAGGCAGCAGTCTCCTGCACCTCGACCGGTTGGTTGAGGGCCATCACCCAGATCGTCAGCGTGACGACGGACAAGGCGATGAGCAGCAGAATGCCCGGCAAGTAGTTGCGGCGGCGGAATGGCCGACCGTGCCTGTCGAATGCCGTACCCTCTGTGATTTGCGCGACCACGAGAGCACTCTAAATGCCCCGTCGCTGCGACCTTGCGGTGGCACCGACGAGAGTGTGACGTAAATCACAGTGGAACGTGTGTCAATCCGGGCACGAATTATTTGGTGGACGCGTTCGACGCTGGTACAAAGCTCTGCTGCAAGGTCTGACGGAGGGGACATGAAATGGCTACCGATTACGACGCCCCGCGGCGCACCGAGAGCGATGACGTCTCGGAGGATTCGCTGGAGGAACTGAAGGCGCGGCGTAACGAGGCCCAGTCTGCGGTCGTCGACGTCGACGAGTCGGAATCCGCCGAGTCGTTCGAACTGCCCGGAGCGGATCTGTCCGGCGAGGAACTGTCTGTCCGGGTCATCCCGAAACAGGCCGACGAGTTCACCTGCTCGAGTTGCTTCCTGGTTCATCACCGCAGTCGTCTCGCCAGCGAGAAGAACGGCGTGATGATCTGTACGGACTGCGCGGCCTGACGGGCCCCGCGCCCGAATCACACAGGGCTGCGCAGAGCCGACAGCAGCCGGTCGGGATGACGGCAACTCAGCAGCCAGTACGGCGTGGGATCGTCGGGATCGTCGAGAACCAGGAGAACCATCGGGGGTACCCACGCCTTGTGCACGACGTAAGCCGCAGGATCCAGCTGTCGGCCCAGTGCGGCCGACTTGGCACTGCGGGGCACCTCGGCCGAGCGCGAGATGACGCTGACAGGCAGATGCGCGTCGCCGACCCACACCTCGACCTCGCCGTCTCCGCTGACCACTCGCACCTGGGTGCTGCCGAGCAGCAGCAGAACCACGCCCGCGACCGGCAACAAGATGGCGAACGGCAGCCAGACGGGCAGCGCGGGCACTCCCTGGTTGACCTCCAGCGCGATCACCGCGGCCAAGCCGAGGCCGGGCGGCCACCACCACCACGGCACCGTCAGCCGTTCGCGGTAGCGCACGGTTTGTGACGTGGCGCGCGTATCGGACACGCGGCCAAGAGTAATCTCTGACGTCGTGTCCTCCACTCTCGCGGTCGTGCGCCTGGACCCCGATCTGCCCATGCCCAGTCGTGCCCACGACGGCGACGCCGGCGTCGACCTCTTCAGCGCACTCGACGTCGAACTGGCGCCAGGTCAGCGCGCGCTCGTGCCGACGGGCATCGCGGTCGCCATTCCGCACGGGATGGTCGGGCTGGTTCATCCGCGTTCGGGTTTGGCTGCGCGCGTGGGTCTTTCGATCGTCAACAGCCCCGGCACGATCGACGCCGGCTATCGCGGCGAGGTCAAGGTGTCGTTGATCAACCTCGATCCGGCCGAACCGATCGTCGTGAATCGCGGCGACCGGATCGCGCAACTGCTGGTGCAGCGGGTCGAGCTGCCCGACCTGGTCGAGGTGACGTCGTTCGACGAGGCAGGACTGGCTGACACAACCCGTGGCGACGGTGGCCACGGTTCCTCCGGCGGACATGCGAGTTTGTGAAATGGCATTCGGTAAGAACAAGGACGACGTGAGCAGCGGTGATGCCGAGGTCACCTCGACGCCTGAGGCTGACGACGACCTGGACGGCCCGTTCGATATCGACGACTTCGACGACCCGGCGACAGCGACGGTCGGACGGCTCGATCTTGGTTCGGTGCTGATCCCGCTGCCCGAAGCCGGACAGGTTCAGGTGGAGCTCACGCAGCAGGGCGTGCCCAGCGCCGTGTGGGTGGTCACGCCCAACGGGCGGTTCACCGTCGCCGCCTACGCCGCGCCGAAGTCGGCGGGCCTGTGGCGCGAGGTCGCCTCGGAATTGGCGGAGTCACTGCGTAAGGACGCCGGCCAGGTGTCGATCAAGGACGGCAAGTGGGGTCGCGAGGTCGTCGGCGTAGCACCGGGCGCGCAGGGTCAGGCCGGCATGGTGCGGTTCATCGGCGTCGACGGCTACCGCTGGATGATCCGCTGCGTCGTGAACGGTCCCGAAGAGAACTCTGACGCGCTGGCGAAGGAGGCGCGAGACGCGCTGGCCGACACCGTCGTTCGCCGCGGCGACACCCCGCTGCCGGTTCGCACCCCGCTACCGGTGGAGCTGCCGGAAGCGATGGCCAACCAGCTGCGGGCGGCCGCTGAACAGCAGGCCGCGCAGCAAGCTCAGCAGCCGGGCGAGCAACCGCCGCAGCCGCCGACACCGGCCGCGCGCCGCAGCGAGCAGGGTTCGGCGATGCAGCAGTTGCGGACCATCACCGGCGGTTAGCGATTTCGGTGCGCCGGCGATCGCGCAGCGAACGTACGCGCGCCGAAATCACAATTCCAGCAGCGCGGAGACGCAGGCCGCGCCCAGGACCGCGGGGTCGGCGCCCATCTCGGCGAGGGTGACCGTACGCAACGCCGCGCGCGGCGCCGCCGTCATCCACTCGATGCCGACCTCGACGGGGTGCACGGGATCGTCCGTTGCCGCCGCGATGCCCATCGGAACCTCCAGCCGTTCCAGCTCGCTGCATGCGGGCGCGACATAGGACGCGGCCGCCTCCATCGCGTCGGGGAGCGACGGCCACTGGCCGACCCATGACCGCGTCAACTCGTCGCCCAGCCACGGAGGGCTGGAGGCGCGCATCTGGGCGGTGGCCGAAGCGATTCCGTCGCGCCGCAGCACATTCGCGGAGTACCGCGCAGCGATCGCCGCGGGCGCGGAATCCGGCGCCCCCGTCCACGCGGGCAGCGCCGCGAGAACGGCAACCGCGCGATCAGGGTGAGCAAGTGCCCACGCGGTGGCCACCGCAGCGCCGATCGACACGCCGCCGACGACGATCGGCGCCGTACACGCGGCGTTGTCCAGCGCGTCCCGGTAGCCGTCGACGAGTCGCTGCGGCTGCGGCTTGGGTGTGACGACAATCGCACCTTCGGCGTGAAGGGCGGCCGAAAACGCGCGGTAGACGAAGTCGTCGTCGGATCCTGTGCCTGGCAGCAGCACCGTCGTGACACCACGCAGATCGACCGGCATCAGACGATGGTGCCTTGGTGACGCCCGTCGCGACGCGCCGACCCCACCTCGGCTGGCAGATCGGAACCAAGAGGTCTACGGTTGCGTTGTTTTGGGTAGATCATGGGGGTTGATCTCATCGAGAAGATCTGCACTTAGGTCAGGAGACGCCATGGCTACGGCCGAAGGGTATCTACGCCGACTCACCCGGCGGCTGACGGAAGCCCCCGAACAGCTGGATGTCGAAGAGCTCAGTGACGAGGCCGCCAGCACCGGCGCTCAGAAAGCGATCGACTGTCAACGCGGCCAGGAAGTGACGATGGTCGGCACTCTGCGCAGTGTCGAGTGCAACGGCAAGGGCTGCGCCGGTGGCGTCAAGGCCGAACTGTTCGACGGCACCGACACCGTGATGCTGGTGTGGCTCGGCCAGCGCCGGATCCCGGGCATCGAATCGGGTCGCACTCTGAAGGTGCACGGCCGCGTCGGAAAACTCGACAACGGGTCGAAGGCGATATACAACCCGCACTACGAGATCCAAAAGTGAGTGACCCCGGAGCCAACCCGGGGAAGCGTTCCACCAAAGCCCACGCCGTCCTCGAGCAGATGGGCGGCATCAGCGGCCTGATCTACTCATCGTTACCGGTGCTGGCATTCGTGCCGGTGTCGCAGCTGTTCGGCCTGACACCGGCCATCGTCTCGGCAATGGGGATAGCCGCCGTCATTCTGGTGTGGCGCCTGGTGCGTCGTGAGTCCGCTCAGCCGGCGATCTCCGGCTTCATCGGCGTCGGAATCTGCGCGTTGATCGCCTATGTCATGGGCGAATCCAAGGGCTACTTCCTACTGGGCATCTGGTCGTCGTTGGTGTGGGCGGCGGTCTTCGCGCTGTCGGTGCTGATCCGCCGACCCGTCGTGGGCTACGTCTGGGGCTGGGTCAACGACCACGACCGCGACTGGCGCACGGTACGCAAAGCCGTGCGGGCGTTCGACATCGCGACGCTGGTGTGGGTGCTCGTCTTCGCCTCCCGGTTCGTGGTGCAGCACCACCTCTACGACGCCGACCAGACGGGCTGGCTCGGAGTCGCCCGCATCTCGATGGGCTGGCCGCTGACGGCGGTGGCGGCGCTGGTGACCTATCTGGCCATTCGGTCAGCGCAGCGTGCGCTGCACGCCCACGACGCCCTCCCGGACGCGCAGAGCGAGAATCCGGGCATGGCGCAGCCCGATGCCCGCTGACCCCGACGACCGGACTTCGCGTCGCGTCGACGACACCGATAAGCCGCTGGTCGCGGTCGCGGTCTTGGCGTCGTTCGTCGCGTTTCTGGACGGGTCTGTGGTCAATCTGGCGCTGCCCGCCATCGGGCGTGAGTTCGGTGGCGGCCTGGCGCTGCAGCAGTGGGTGGTGGACGGCTATCTGCTCACCCTCGGCGCGCTGATCCTCGTCGCAGGAGCCATCTCCGACCAGTTCGGCCGGCTCTCGGTGCTGCGGATGGGCCTGATGGTCTTCGCGGTGTCCTCGGTGTTGTGCGCGGTCGCGCCCTCCGGCTGGGTTCTGGTGGCGGCGCGCTGCCTCCAAGGCGTCGGGGCGGCGTTCCTGGTGCCCAGTTCGCTCGCGATGATCAACGCCCACTTCTCCGGACCCGCGCAGGCCCGCGCGATCGGAACCTGGACCGCTTGGACCGGAACGGCTTTCGTGATCGGGCCGCTGCTGGGCGGTGTGTTGGTCGACGCGCTGAACTGGCGGTGGATCTTCGGCGTCAACCTCGTGCCGCTGGCGGTCACGCTGTATCTGGTGACCAAGTTGCCCTCCGGCGAGTTGGCCGCGGCGAAGCGGCCGACACGCATCGACTTCGTCGGGGCGCTGCTCAACGCGGTCGGCCTCACCGGCGCCGTGTACGCCTTGATCGAGGGGCAGCGGCTGGGTTTCTCACATCCGGCGGTGGTGGCCAGCCTCGTGATTGGCATCGCTTGTCTGGTCGCGTTCCCGTTGTGGGAGTGGCGAACCCCCCAGCCGATGATGCCCTTGCAGATTTTCGCCGCCCGGAATTTCGCGGTCGGAAACCTGGCGACGGTGTTCCTGTACGCCGGGGTTTCACTGGGCATGCTCGTCGTCGGATTGTTCCTGCAGGAGACCGCTGGACTGTCGGCGACGGCCGCGGGTCTGGCGAGCCTGCCGGTGCCGGTGCTCTCGTTCGTGCTCGCGCGCCGCTTCGCGACGCTGGCAGGCACCCACGGTCCGCGACTGTTCATGGCTGTCGGCCCGCTCACCGCCGCACTCGGTTATCTGGTGATGGCGCGGGCGTCGGAGCCGTTCGATTTCTGGACGCAGATGCTGCCCGGCCTGGTGATGTTCGGTCTTGGGCTGACGATCACGGTGTCGCCGCTCACCGCGGCAATTCTGGCCGCGGTCGACCCCGCCCAGAGCGGCATTGGTTCGGCGATAAACAACGCGGTGTCGAGGATCTCAGGGCTGATCGCGATCGCGTTCACGGGTGTGATCGTCGCCCTGGGCGAGCGATGGGGCCACGGCCTTGGGCCAGGGGACGACGGGAACGGCGGCAGCGCAGTCGATTTCCAGGGGTTCCGCCAAGGCATGCTGGTGACAGCGGGGCTGTTCGTGCTCGCCGGGGTGATCTCCGCGGTCGGCATCCGCAACGACCGGTACGACACCAGCCGAGTCTCCGCCTCGACGGCCGCACCGTGTCATGACCGGTCGACACCGCCGCCGGCGTACACGCCGAACTAGTCAGCGCGACTCGGGATTGAGGAGCAACTCCTGCAGTTGGTCCTCGACCTCGGTGACCGCCACGAACAGCAACTCGTCGCCGCCCTCGAGCGGTTCGTCGCCCTCGGGCACGATCACGCGGGGACCCCGCAGAATCGTCACCAGCGTGGCGTCGCGGGGCAGGTCGAGTCGCTTGACGGGCTTACCGCCCCACGGCGTGTCATCGGGCAGCGTGATCTCCACCAGATTGGCCTGCCCCTTGCGGAACTCCATCAGCCGCACCAGATCACCGACGGCGACGGCTTCCTCCACGAGCGAGGCCAGCATCCGTGGCGTCGACACGGCGACGTCGACACCCCAGTTCTCGTCGAAGAGCCATTCGTTGCGCGGGTCGTTGACGCGCGCCACCACCCGCGGCACCGCGAACTCCGTCTTGGCCAGCAGGCTGAGTACCACGTTGACCTTGTCGTCGCCGGTCGCGGCGATGACGACGTCGAACTCGTGGAGCTGTACCGACTCCAGCACCACCAGCTCGCACGCGTCACCGAGGGTCCACCGCGCCGCGGGAATGGCGTCGACGTCGATGTGGTCGGGGTTGCGTTCGAGCAGCGTCACCTCGTGGCTGTCGACCAGCTCGCGGGCGATGGATCGGCCGACCGCGCCGGCCCCGGCGATGGCAACTCTCATTCCGCGTCGACGTCCTCACTGGGCGGCAGCGCCGCGATGGCCAGCGCTTCGGCGATGTGCCCGGCGATCGCGGCCATGAACACCTGATCACCGGCCTGGACGACGGTCTTGGCGTCGGGCAGCAGGCCCGCACCGAAACGGATCAAGAACGCCACGCGCCCGCCTGTGACGGCCTCGAGCGCGGTCAGGCGGTGGCCGACCCATTCCTCGTGCAGTGCGAGTTCGGTCACACCGACGTTGCCCGTCGGGTCTCGCCATTTGGCGGTCTCGGTTTCGCGGGTCAGCACATTGAGCAGGCGATCCGTCGTCCACGGCACCGTGGCCACGGTGGGAATGCCCAACCGCTCGTAGACGGCGGCGCGTTTGGCGTCGTAGATGCGGGCCACCACGCGTTCGACGCCGAACGTCTCGCGGGCCACGCGCGCCGAGATGATGTTGGAGTTGTCGCCCGACGACACGGCGGCGAACGCGCCCGCGTCCTCGATACCGGCTCGCAGCAGCACATCGCGGTCGAATCCCATGCCGAGGACCCGTTCCCCCGGGAAGTCCGCGGACAGACGGTGGAATGCGGTGTTGTCCCGGTCGATGACCGCTACGTCGTGGCCGATGCGGGCCAGACTGTCGGACAGCGACGCGCCGACGCGGCCGCATCCCATCACCACTACTCGCACCTGACGGTCCTCTCCGCTCAACACTGCCGCATTGGAGAACGCTACAACCATTCACCACTGGGCCTACCCTTGGCACTCGTGTCAAAGCTTTCGACCGTCACGCGGCGGTTGTTTCTGGGCAAGCCGTTCCGCAGCGACAAGCTGGCGCACACGCTGCTGCCGAAGCGGATCGCCCTGCCGGTGTTCGCCTCCGATGCATTGTCCTCGGTGGCATACGCGCCCGAGGAGATCTTCTTGGTCCTGTCGGTCGCGGGTCTGACCGCCTATTCGATGGCGCCATGGATCGGGCTGGCGGTCGCGGCGGTGATGCTCATCGTGATCGCCAGCTATCGGCAGAACGTGCACGCCTACCCGTCAGGCGGTGGCGACTACGAAGTGGTCACCACCAACCTCGGCCCGACCGCGGGCCTGACGGTGGCCAGCGCGTTGTTGGTCGACTATGTGCTGACGGTCGCAGTGTCGATGTCCTCGGCGATGTCGAACATCGGATCGGCGGTGCCGTTCATCAACCAGCACAAGGTGTTGTTCGCCGTGATCGCCATCCTGCTGTTGGCGTCGATCAACCTGCGCGGCATCCGCGAGTCCGGCACCGCGTTCGCGATTCCCACCTATGCGTTCATGATCGGGATGTACGTCATGCTCGCGTGGGGGTTCTTCCAGATCTATTTCCTCGGTACGCCGCTGAAGGCCGAGTCGGCCGGGTTCGAGATGCACTCCGACCACGGCGAAATCCTCGGTTTTGCATTGGTATTCCTCGTCGCCCGGGCCTTCTCGTCGGGCAGCGCGGCACTGACCGGAGTCGAAGCCATCAGCAACGGTGTGCCGGCCTTCCGGAAACCGAAGTCGCGCAACGCCGCGACGACCTTGGCGCTGCTCGGCGGGATCGCCATCTCGCTGTTCATGGGCATCATCATGTTGGCCAAGGAAACCGGTGTGCAGATCGCCGAACATCCACACGAGCAGTTGATCGGCGCACCGCCCAACTATCACCAGAAGACTCTCGTCGCGCAGCTCGCCGACGCGGTCTTCCACGACTTCACGCTCGGGCTGTATCTGATCGCCGGCGTCACGGCGCTTATCCTCGTGTTGGCCGCCAACACCGCCTTCAACGGCTTCCCCGTGCTGGGATCGATTCTGGCTCAGGACAGTTACCTGCCGCGCCAGCTGCACACCCGAGGCGACCGGCTGGCGTTCTCCAACGGAATCCTGTTCCTGGCGTTCGCCGCGATCGCATTCGTCGTCGCCTTCCGTGCCGAGGTGACCGCGCTCATTCAGCTGTACATCGTCGGGGTGTTCGTGTCGTTCACGCTGAGCCAGGTCGGCATGGTCCGGCACTGGACACGACTGCTGCGCACCGAGACCGAGCCCGCCGTGCGATCCAAGATGAAGCGCTCACGGGTGATCAATGGTATCGGGTGTGTCTGCACCGCAACGGTTCTGGTCATTGTCGTGATCACGAAATTCATGGCGGGTGCCTGGATCGCCATCCTCGCGATGGGGGCACTGTTCGTCATCATGAAATCGATTCACAAGCACTACAACACCGTCGCGCGCGAACTAGAGGAGCAGGCCGCCGCCGAAGCGGACAGCATGGTGCTGCCAAGCCGTAACCACGCGATCGTGCTGGTGTCCAAACTGCATCTGCCGACGATGCGGGCGCTGGCCTACGCCAGAGCCACCCGTCCCGATGTGCTCGAGGCCATCACCGTCAGCGTCGACGACGGCGAGACGAAGGCGCTTGTCCACAGGTGGGAGGACAGCGACATCAGCGTGCCGTTGAAGGTTGTCGCCTCCCCGTACCGGGAGATCACGCGTCCGATCCTGGACTACGTCAAGCGGGTCAGCAGGGAGTCGCCGCGCACCGTCGTGACCGTGTTCATCCCGGAGTACGTGGTGGGCCACTGGTGGGAGCAGGTGCTGCACAACCAGAGCGCGTTACGGCTCAAGGGCCGGCTGCTGTTCGAGCCGAACGTGATGGTGACATCGGTTCCGTGGCAACTGAGTTCGTCGGAGCGGCTCAAGAAGCTGCAGCCGCAATCAGCTCCGGGTGACGCACGCAGGGGTTTCCTGGATTGACCGTCGACGCCACGATCGACGGGCCGTCGGGCTCGTCGGAACTCACCCTGACCGTGGGGCCGCCTGCCAATGGCGGCAGCTGCGTCGCGCGCCATGACGGCCGCGTCGTGTTCGTGCGCTACGCGCTGCCGGGCGAGACGGTCCGCGTCCGTGTCACCTCGGATCGCGGGTCGTACTGGCATGCCGACGTCATGGAGGTCATCGAGCCGTCGGCCGACCGCGTCGACTCGATCTGTCCGATCGCGGGTGTCGACGAAGCGGGCTGCTGCGATCTGGCGTTCGCCGACCCGGCGGCGGCACGCCGGCTGAAGGGCGCCGTGGTTGCCAATCAGCTGGCCCGGCTGGGTGGGTTCGCATGGCGCGACGAAGCCGGCGCGGTGGCCGAACCCGTGGGCGATCACGGGGCGACGGGCTGGCGGACCAGGGTGCGACTGGACACGTCACCGCAGGGCCAGGCGGGATTCCATCGTTATCACAGCGCCGAACTCGTCACAGACCTCGACTGTGCGCAGCTGCCGACGGGCATGCTCGACGGCATTCACGATTGGGTGTGGCCGCACGGCGCTCACGTGCACGTGGCGGTCGATGACAATGGCGACCGGCACGTGGTGCAGTCAGGGCCTCGCGAGGGACGTAAGACGCCCACGCACGTGATCGAGGGCGAGTACGAGGCGGTCCAACGGGTCGGGGAGCGGGTGTGGCGGGTGCCGGTGACCGCGTTCTGGCAGGCGCACCGCGATGCCCCGCAGATGTACAGCGACCTGGTGGCCGAATGGGCGCAGCTGGGCAGGGGTATGACCGCCTGGGATTTGTACGGCGGGGCAGGCGTTTTCGCTTCGGTGCTCGCGGAGGCCGTCGGTGACACCGGCAAGGTCCTCACCGTCGACACCTCACGCGCTGCGTCGCGGTCGGCGCGCGAGGCGCTGGCCGGTGCGGGATGGGTCTCGGTGCTCACCGATTCCGTGCGAAGGGCGCTGAGCGCACAGCGGATACGGCCCGACGTCGCGGTGCTGGATCCGCCGCGGACCGGGGCCGGCCGAGAGGTGATCGACCTGCTGGCCGCCGCGGAGGTACCGCGAGTGATTCACATCGGTTGCGAGGCAGCATCCTTCGCCCGCGACGTGGGGCTCTACCGCAGCCACGGATACGCGGTCGAGGATCTACGTGTGTTCGATTCGTTTCCGTTGACGCACCACGTGGAGTGCGTCGCTGTGCTGACGCGTTGAGGGCCCCGGCCGCGGTTTGACTCTGCGCTCAGGCCGCCGCACCGCGAGAATTCGCGTCCTCACCGCAGCGTCAACGGTCGCATCGTGGGTACTACCGCGCTGATGCAGACGCTCTTGCCCCATCCCGACTTCGTCGTGTGGTGTGCGGCAGGCAAGGCCGACACCTGTGCGGTAACTCTCGTCGCAGACCTGGCGCAGACCATCGGGATGACCACGCCTGGCTCGCAGGAGCAACTCGCGGCCGCGCACGAACTGCCGCCATGGCTGGGAGACGAGGCGCTCCATCGCAGCCATCAGTCGGCGCTGTCGAGAAAGGATCCAGCGCACTACGGCCCGCTTTTTCCCGGTGTGCCGGACGATCTGCCGTATGTGTGGCCGGCGGCGGATCGCGACCGCCGCGTACCCCTCAGCTAGCGAAGTGCCGCCGCAACCGTCGCTGCCGATGACCGAACAACGCGCGGATACCGATCCCGATGATGGGCGTCAGCACCCGCAACGGCGCCCTCATCTCGAATGTGAGGCGATCGCGCACAACGGTTTTCGCGTCACCTGCGGGCTCGAGGGTGCGCTCGTGGCGCCAGCTGCGCATGGACATCATCGTCGACTGCTCGTCGAATCCGCGACCGGGGAACAACTCGGCGATCATCAGGTTGTCGTAGTCGAACGGGAGGATCCCGAACAGTCGCATCCAGCAGCGGCCGATCGGTGTGCCGACCGGCACCGTGTCGACCGTCAGATCCTTGGCGCCGCGCGGCATCGACATCGTCATCCACGGGCGCAGTTCGTCGTTGATGCCCTCGGGTGTGACCACGCGGGCCCACACCCGATCGGTGGGTGCGTCGATGACGCTTCGCCGTTCGACGATCATGGTGATTCCACGGTAGCCAACGTCGGCTCTCGCAGGTGGTCTACGTGCGCTAAGTTGACCGTGGTGTGCCGGGAAGTCTGGTCGGCGAACGATGAACGCCGACCAGGAGGCACTCGATGAGCAATCCACTCAGCCGTCGCCTCCTGACGCGCAGCACATGGCCCGAGGCCAAACGGCTCTCCGAAATCCTGCGCCAGGAAACCGTCGGCGGTGTGCTGCTGCTCATCGCCGCGGGAGCTGCACTGCTGTGGGCGAATTCGCCATGGTCGGACGGCTATCACGCGTTGTCGGATTTCATGTTCGGACCTGAGCCCGTGCATCTGCATCTGAGTGTGTCGGCGTGGGCTGCCGACGGCCTCCTCGCGATCTTCTTCTTCGTCGTGGGGGTGGAGCTAAAACGCGAGTTCGTCGCCGGCGATCTGCGAGATCCGCGCCGCGCCGCGCTGCCGATCCTCGCCGCGGTCGGCGGCATGGTGGTGCCCGCGGCGATCTTCGTCACAATCAACGTGACGTCCGGTCATCCAGAGAACGTCGTGGGGTGGGCGGTGCCGACCGCGACCGACATCGCGTTCGCCGTCGCGGTGCTGGCGGTGCTCTCTACCCACCTGCCCAGCGCGCTGCGCACCTTCCTGCTGACGCTGGCCGTGGTCGACGACCTGCTGGCGATCATCGTGATCGCGTTCTTCTACACCGACGACCTGTCGCCGTCGGCGCTGGCGCTGGCGCTGCTGCCCGCGGGCCTGTTCGCGCTGTGCATCCAGCGTGGTGTGCGGCATTGGTGGTTGCTGGTCCCGCTGGCGGTCGCCACATGGGCGCTCGTCCACGCCAGCGGTGTGCACGCGACCGTTGCGGGCGTGCTGTTGGGGTTCACCGTGCCGGTGCTGGGGCGGCACGCGTGCGCCGAGAACGTCGAGCGTCGGCTGCGTCCGGTGTCGGCCGGCTTTGCGGTTCCGGTGTTCGCGTTCTTCGCAGCGGGGGTGACCGTCGGCGGCTGGTCGGGTTTCGTGACGGACCTGGTGTCCCCGGTCACGCTGGGCATCATTGCGGGCCTGGTGATCGGCAAGCCGCTAGGGGTGTTGTGTACGTCGTACCTCCTGGCCAGGTTCACCAGGGCTGACCTCGACGACGACCTCGCGTGGCGTGACGTTCTCGGCGTGTCGTTGCTGGCGGGCATCGGGTTCACAGTTTCGTTACTTATCGGGGAGCTGGCCTTCGGACACGGCACGGCAGCGGGGGACAACGTCAAGATCGGCGTCCTGGTCGGGTCTGTTGTCGCAGGTGTGCTGGCCTCTGTGGTCTTGTTGAGCCGAAACGCGGCGTATCGGCGCATATGTGAGCTCGAGACCGTCGACGCCGACCACGATGGTGTGCCCGACATCTACGACGCTCGGCAGGACTGATCCAAACCCGTTGCGTAGACTGGCGGGATGCTTGAACAGATCCGCGGCCCCGCTGATCTGCAGCACTTGACCCAGTCACAGATGAGTGATTTGGCGCAGGAAATCCGCGAATTCCTCATTCACAAGGTCGCTGCAACCGGCGGGCACCTCGGGCCCAACCTCGGCGTCGTCGAGTTGACCCTTGCCCTGCACCGCGTCTTCGATTCACCGCACGATCCGATCATTTTCGACACCGGACATCAGTCCTATGTGCACAAGATGGTGACGGGTCGCATTCACGAGTTCGACACGCTGCGCAAGAAGGACGGTCTGTCGGGCTACCCGTCGCGCGCCGAGAGCGAGCACGACTGGGTGGAGTCGAGCCACGCGAGCGCCGCGCTGTCGTACGCCGACGGGCTGGCCAAGGCCTTCGAGCTGTCCGGGCATCGCAACCGGCACGTGGTCGCTGTCGTCGGCGATGGCGCCCTGACCGGCGGCATGTGCTGGGAGGCGCTGAACAACATCGCCGCGGCGCGGCGTCCGGTCGTCGTCGTGGTCAACGACAACGGCCGCAGCTACGCACCCACGATCGGCGGCTTCGCCGAGCACATGGCCGGGCTTCGTCTGCAGCCGGGCTACGAGAAGGTGCTCGAGGAGGGTCGCAAGGCCGTTCAGAAGGTGCCGGTCATCGGCGAGCTCTGCTACCAGGGCATGCACAGCATCAAGGCGGGCATCAAGGATGCGCTGTCGCCGCAGGTGATGTTCACCGACCTGGGGCTGAAGTACGTGGGCCCGATCGACGGCCATGACGAGCAGGCGGTGGAGACCGCCCTGCGGCGTGCGCGCGGCTTCAACGCACCTGTGATCGTGCACGTCGTCACCCGCAAGGGCATGGGCTACGCGCCGGCGGAGAACGATGAGGCCGACCAGATGCACTCGTGCGGTGTCATCGATCCGGAGACGGGGCTGGCAACGTCGGTACCCGGCCCCGGGTGGACGGCGGCGTTCTCCGACGCCCTGATCTCCTACGCCGCGCGGCGTCGCGACGTCGTGGCGATCACCGCGGCGATGCCCGGCCCGACGGGGCTGTCCGACTTCCGGAAGCGATTCCCGGACAGGTTCTTCGACGTCGGCATCGCCGAACAGCATGCGATGACGTCGGCAGCCGGTCTGGCGATGGGCGGCCTGCATCCGGTGGTGGCGATCTACTCGACGTTCCTCAACCGGGCGTTCGACCAGATCATGATGGACGTGGCGCTGCACAAGCTGCCCGTCACGATGGTGCTGGACCGCTCGGGCGTGACCGGTCCGGACGGCGCCAGCCACAACGGCATGTGGGACCTGTC
Source organism: Mycolicibacterium rhodesiae NBB3 (assembly GCF_000230895.2). The sequence continues at coordinate 5,632,168 of NC_016604.1, read as the reverse complement.
CCTCCTGGGCATCGTCCCCGGCATACGGGTGGCCGCGCCGCGCGACGGTGTCCGTCTGCGTGAGGAACTCGGCGAGGCGCTCAACATCAAGGACGGCCCGACTGCGATCCGCTTTCCCAAAGGTGATGTCGGCGAAGACATTCCGGCCATCGAAAAGCGTGGCGAGGTCGACGTGTTGGCCCTTCCGGCCGACGGTCTGTCCGACGATGTCCTCGTGGTCGCCGTCGGGCCCTTCGCGGTAATGGCCCTGGCGGTCGCCGAGCGGTTGCGCAACCAGGGCATCGGCGTCACCGTCGTCGACCCACGATGGGTGCTTCCGGTGCCCTCGGTCCTCGGCGAGTTGGCGGCCGCACACAAGCTGGTTGTCACGATCGAGGACAACGGCGTGCACGGCGGCGTCGGGTCGGCGGTTTCGGCAGCGCTGCGCCGGGCCGAGATCGACGTGCCCTGCCGCGACCTCGGGTTGCCGCAGGAATTCTTTGCGCAGGCCTCACGCGGTGAGGTGCTCACCGATGTCGGCCTGACCGACCGCAACATCGCCCGTCAGATCACCGGATGGGTGGCCGCCCAGGGCAGCGCGGTCTCCGAGACCGAGGTCAGCCGCCAGCTCGATTGAGCGGTACCCGGCCCGCTTCCTGCAACGCCTCGGTCTTGCGTGGCTGCTCGAAGAAGACCTCCGCGTTCCGGCCGTCGACCTCGACCGTCGCGATGGTGTTCCCGAACAGGGGGCCGCAGACGTTGGTCCAGGCCACCGGCGGCGATTGCACGCCGGAACGCCTCACCCACCAGCGGGTCACGGCGGCCGCGGGCTTCGTCCAGCCAAGGAGGAACGCGGGCTTGACGAACAGCGGTACGTAGTTGTGCACGGGTGAGCACACCAGCTGATGAACAGTCGACCCGTCGGGTGACACGCCGTCGACCTCCGCGCGGGCGGCATAGCTGTGATGCACGTCGCCCGACAGGATGCTGATCGTGGCCGGGCCATCAGGATGATTGGCGATCCGCGCGATCATCTCACCGAGCCGCACCAGTGACTTGTAGAACGCTGGCCAATGCTCGAAATCGCCAGCCTGCCTTAGCTTTTCGCCGAGTTTTCCGCGCCATCCGGCGCGCTCGGCCGCCTGCTCGTTGAGCGTCTCCAGATCGCCGATGGCGGGCGGCATCAACCACGGCACCGACGACGCGAGCAACAGGTGGTTAAGTGTCTCCGGGTTCTCTTCGGCCTTGGCCTCGACCCAGCGGAACTCCTTCTCGCCGATCATCATGCGCTCGCCGGAATCAAGGATCCGGCCGTTGCGGGAGTCGATCATGATCAGTCGGGTGCGTCCGAGGTCCCACCGATAGCTGAACCGGACTCCCTTGTTGCTGTCGACCTCACGGTCGGCTCTGTCGGCCACTTCGGCCAGATGTGGCCAGGTGTCTCCGTCGACGGCCAGCAACTGCTGGTAATCCTCGTTGTCGGCCAGCTCGTCCGGGCTCAGATTCCCGAGGTGCTGATACACCCAGTAGGAGGCCAGGCCGGCCCGGATCCGGTCGTGCCACCAGTCCAGGTCCGCCATCTGCGCGCGCCACACCTTCGAGGTGTTCCAGTCGTCGCGGATGTCGTGGTCGTCGAAGATCATCGCCGTCGGGACGGTGGACATCAGCCACCGGATCTCCGGATCACCCCACGAGTGCCGGTACAGCCGCTCGTACTCGGCGAAGCTGACCACCTCGTCGGGTGGCCGGTCGCCATTGCGGTTGCGCCTGCGGCCCGCTACCCGGCGCACCTCGTCGGGCGGAAGCTCGTCCGCGTAGAGCTGGTCACCGAGCAGAATCAGCGCATCGGGCCACTTGTCGATGGGCAGATCGCGCATCCGTGTGGCGTAGGAGTCAAGCGCGTCGTGCTTGAGTTTCTTCTCGACCTTCTTGACCTGAGTCTTCGGGTAGCGGCACGACCCGAAGATCGCGCGCAGCCGGTGCGCGCTGGCCGGACCCCGGGTTCGGATCACGCTCGGCGGGAACTTCGCGAAGGACGGATCGGCGAGCGGCCACACCGTCGCCCCCTCGAAACGGACCTGGTACTCGCTGACACTGTCTGGTTCGAGTCCCGTGACCTCGACGAGGGCGAAATGGTATCCCTGCACCTCGAACGTTGGGGCCGAACACCCCAGAACCTCGACGACACCAGCGCTTTCGGTCTGCACCCAGATCAGGGCGGTGGTGTCGGAGACGTGCCGCAGTGCGGGGCCGAGCAGCAGGGTCACTAGATCACCGTAGCGAGCCTCGGCGAGACTGAACGCATGGATGCTGAACTCGAGCGCTGGAAGACCGCCGGACAGTACTTCGACTACCTGGGTTTCGACATCTTCTACCGGGTCGAAGGCAGTGGTCCGAACCTTCTGCTCGTCCACGGTTACCCCTTCAACTCGTGGGACTGGTCGCTCGTCTGGCCAACTCTCGTCGACCGGTTCACCGTCATCGCGCCGGACATGATCGGCATGGGTTTCTCCGCCAAACCCGTCGCATACGGCTACTCGGTGCCAGACCACGCGGACATGCACGAAGCCCTGCTCGCCCACCTCGACGTCGACAGCTGCCACATGCTCGCCCACGATCTGGGTGACTCGGTGGGTCAGGAACTGTTGGCCCGCAGCGAATTCGGTGAACATTCGTACGGATCGATCCGCTATGACTCGATCACCTGGCTCAACGGCGGGCTGTTCAACGAGGCCTACACCCCGCGCACCATGCAGAAGCTGATGTCGGGGACCCCGCTGGGGGACCTCATCAGCCCGCTGCAGGGCCGTCCGTTGTCCCGGCGGATCGTGGAGCCGACGATCAACGAAATGTTCGGTCCGAATACCAAGCCGTCACGTGAGTTGATGGGGCGCTTCCACGAGATCCTCGAATACAACGACGGCAAGCGGGTGCTGCACAAGGTCGGACGGTTTCTGGGCGATCGTTATACGCACCGCAATCGGTGGGTTCGCGCCATGCGCGAAACGTCGGTCCCGATGCGGCTCATCGACGGGCCCATCGACCCCAATTCCGGGGCGCACATGGCGCGCCGATACGCCGAGGTCATTCCGGACGCGGATGTGGTGATGCTGGCCGACGACATCGGTCACTGGCCGCAGATCGAGGCCCCCGAGGCGGTGCTGGAGCACTTCCTGGCCCACATCGACCGGGTCGGCTAGTCGCTGTTGGCCTGGGTCGGGTCGGGGTAGAGCGCGTCAGCGAGCACTGGAACCGCGAGGTCACGTTGCCACTGCCGCGCTCCCGCGTCGCGCAGGAATTCGTCGATCGCCGACGCGGTCTGTTCGGCGGTCGGCAACGGCTGCCAGTCCCAGCACAACCGACGCACGATCTCAGGGGTGACAACGTTCTCGGTTGGCACCGAAACCCGTTGCGACAGTTCGGCGATGCCGGACCGAGCCGCCTCCAGTCGGACCGCCGCCTCGGGCTTACGCCGGGCCCACCTCGATGCGGGCGGGGGGCCGGTGGACGGCTCCTGCGGCGTCGGCGGATCGTCGGTGGTGCGGGCCCGCGCGAGGGCCTCCAGCCACACATGCGCCTGACGGCGCTGTCGCGAGCCGCCGAACACCGGGAGCGTGGTGAGTTTTTCGACGGTGTCCGGGTCGGCGGTGGCGGCGTTGACGATCGCCGCATCGGGCAGGATGCGCCCGGGCGCGATGTCACGTCGCTGGGCGATGCGATCGCGGGTGATCCACAGCTCGCGCACCGCAGCCAGTGCACGGGGGTCACGGATCTTGTGGATGCCCGACGTGCGCCGCCAGCGGTCCCGTCGCGTCGGCGCACCCTCGAACATCCGCAGATGCTCGAATTCCTGTGCGGCCCAATCGGATTTGTTCTGCGCGTCGAGCACCGCGGCAATTGCGTGACGCAGGTCGAGCAGCACCTCGACGTCCAGCGCGGCGTAGTTCAGCCAATCGTGGGGCAGCGGCCGCTTCGACCAGTCCGCGGCGCCGTGGCCCTTCATCAGCTGTAGACCCAGCAGTCTCTGCACCATCGCGGCGAGGTTCACCTTGTCGTACCCCGCCAGCCGGCCGGCGAGTTCGGTGTCGTACAGCGTCGTGGGCCGCAATCCGACCTCGGCCAGGCAGGGCAGATCCTGGTCGGCCGCGTGCAGTACCCACTCGCCGGTCGCCAGCACCTCTGCGATCGGGGCCAGCGTGTCGACCGGATCACCGCCGTGGTTGACGGGGTCGATCAACACTGTGCCTGATCCGGCCCGCCGGATCTGCACCAGGTAGGCGCGATTCGAGTAGCGGAAACCCGAGGCGCGCTCGGCGTCGACCGCGAAAGGACCGCTGCCCGACGCCAACAGTTCGGCGGCGCTCTTGATCTCGTCGGCGCTCACAGCCAAGTCCGGCACGCCGTCGCGCGGCGCCAGCAGCGGGGTGGCCTCCGGCTCGTCCTCCGGGCCCGATTCGGGGTCGGCCTCGTGGGGGTCGGTCATCCCTCAGGCGCGGGTGCGGGAGCTCAGGTCGGTGACACCCGTCGGCGGTAACCCGGCGGCATGCTCGAGCACCTCGCAGAAAGCCTCGACATGCGGGCCAAGCTGCAGCGTGGTCGCCGTCCACGACGCCCGTAGCTCGAGCTGATGGGCGCGTGGCGGGCCGGAGATGTCGCCGTAGCGCACCGAGGTGGTGGCGGTGACAGTTCCGCCGAGCGCGGTGACATGCTCGGCCCGCGTCTCCAACGCGTCGACGAGCCAACTCCACGCGACTTCCGGCAACAGCGGGTCCACGGCTTCACTGGCGTCCAGGTCGGCCTGGATATACGCGACCAGCCGCATCGTGCCGTCCCAGGCCTCCGCGCCTTCGGGGTCGTGCAACAGGATGAGCCGCCCGAAGGCGTCTCCCTCCGAACGTTCGGGAACGATCGCCGTCTCCGGATGGCGCACTTCGGCGCCCAGCGCATAGCTGAACGGGGCCAGCCGCTGTGGCGGGCGGATGGGGCCGAGCTCTATCTCCGCTCGGACGGTGGTGGCATTCATGGCCGCCACCGCTTCGCGAAATTGAACTGGTTCGGCGGTGGTCACCATTCGACGCTAGCCCCATTCCGTCAGGACTGTGCGCAGGCGCGCCGATTTTCGACTCCCGGTCGATCTGCCGTGGTCAGGCGATGTTTGCTCCATCCGTCGTCGCTGCCGCCTATCCGCAGAGCGAAGGCGGGTGCGTCCGGACCGCGAATTGGGGCGCTACCGGGTGGGCATGGCAGCATTGGAACCGATGACTACCCGCCGTGAGCTGCCCGACTCGCCCTATCTCGCCGCCGCTCGCGGCCGCAAGCCAAGCCGCGTGCCGGTGTGGTTCATGCGCCAAGCCGGACGTTCGCTGCCCGAGTACCGCGCATTGCGCGCCAAGAACACGATGATGCAGGCCTGTTTCGACGCGGAGCTGATCACCGAGATCACGCTGCAACCGATTCGCAGGCACGGCGTGGACGCCGCCATCCTGTTCTCGGACATCGTCGTGCCGCTGCGAGCCGCGGGCATCGAACTGGACATCGTGCCGGATGTCGGGCCGGTGATCGACCATCCGGTGCGGACCGTCGCCGATGTCAATGCGATCAAACCGCTGGAGCCGCAGCAGGTTGCACCGGTCGCCGACGCCGTGACGAACTTGGTGTCCGAGCTCGGCGATGTCCCGCTCATCGGGTTCGCGGGCGCGCCGTTCACCTTGGCGTCCTATCTGGTGGAGGGCGGTCCGAGCCGCAATCACGAGCGCACCAAAGCGATGATGCTGGGGGAGTCCGACACCTGGCACGCGCTGATGACGACGCTCACCGATGTGACGATCGCATTCCTCCAGACGCAGCTCACGGCCGGTGTCGACGCGATTCAGCTGTTCGACTCGTGGGCCGGGACGCTCTCGCTGGCCGATTACCGCACCTACGTGCTGCCGCACAGCTCGCGGGTGTTCTCCACCCTGAAGGACGCCGGTGTACCGATGACCCACTTCGGGGTCGGCACCGCCGAGCTCCTCGGCGCAATGGGTGAGGCAGGGGCGTCGGTCGTCGGCGTCGACTGGCGCACCTCGCTGACCGACGCCGCAACGAGGGTGGCACCCGGCACCGCCCTACAGGGCAACCTCGATCCGGTGGTTCTTCTTGCGGGCTGGCCGGTCGTCGAGCGGGCGGCGCGCGCCGTCGTCGAGGACGCCCGTCGCGCGGTCGACGCCGGAGCGGCCGGCCACATCTTCAATCTCGGGCACGGCGTGCTGCCAGGTACCGACCCCGACGTGATCACTGAACTGGTGGCGTTGGTGCACTCGTTGTGAGCGCATCGTATTCCGTTGTCGGCGGCGGTATTTCGGGTCTGGTTGCCGCCTACCGGCTGCGCGTCGCGGCGGGGCCGGACGCATCGATCACGGTGTTCGACCCGGCCGATCGGCTCGGCGGAGTGTTGCGGACCGAGCGAATCGGTGGCCAGCCGATGGACGTCGGCGCCGAAGCCTTCGTCGCGCGCCGTCCGGAGGTGCCCGCGCTGCTCGCGGAGTTGGGGCTGGCGGGCAGGCAGATTTCCACCACGGGCGCGCGGCCGTTGATCTACAGCCAGGGGCGGCTGCACGCGTTGCCCTCGGACACGCTGCAGGGCATTCCTGCGCACGCGGAGGCGCTGACCGGACTCGTGGATGACGCGACACTCGCCTGGATTCGCGACGAGCCGACCCGCCCCTTCAGCTGGCGCCCAGGTGCCGACCCTTCCGTTGCGGAACTGGTCGGGCACCGCTTCGGCGATCAGGTCGTGGCCCGGTCGGTCGATCCACTGCTGGGGGGCGTCTACGCAGGCTCGTCAGCCACCATCGGGGTCCGCTCTGCCCTTCCGCCGCTGGCCGCCGCACTGGACCGCGGCGCGCGCAGCCTGACCGATGCGGTTCGTGACGCACTGGCGGCGTCGGCGCCGTCGGTTACCGGGTCGGTGTTCGGCGCGATCGACGGCGGGTACGCGGTGCTGGTGGACGAGCTCGTCCGGCGGGCAGGCATCCGCTGGCTGCAGGTCGCTGTCGAGCGAGTCGATCGTGGACAGCAGGGCTGGGAGATCGTCGATGACGAAGGCATGCGTCACCAGGCCGATGCGGCGGTCCTTGCCGTACCCGCACCGAGGCTCGCCCGTCTCGTCGAGGGAGTCGCGCCGCGCACCGCGGCGGCGGCGCGACGCATCGGGGTCGCGTCGAGTGCGCTGGTGGCATTGGCACTGCCCGGCGGGACGCCGGTGCCGCAGCAATCCGGAGTGCTGGTTGCCGGCGGAGAACGGTTGCACGCCAAGGCGATAACCCTGTCGACCCAGAAGTGGGGCCGACGCGGCAACGTCGAGCTGGTGCGCTTGTCTTATGGCAGATTCGGTGACGATCTGGCACGCAATGTCGGTGACGAAGACCTGTTGGCGTGGGCGGCGCAGGATCTGGCGACGGTGTTCGATGTGGCGGCGGAACCCGAGGACTATCACGTCCAGCGGTGGATCGATGCGATGCCGCAGTACGGGCCGGGCCACGGCGAACTGATCGCCGACCTGCGGGCCGGGCTGCCGCCGACGTTGGCCGTCGCCGGCGCCTATCTGGACGGTATCGGCGTCCCCGCGTGTGTGGGCGCGGCCACACGGGCGGCCGCGTCGCTGGTGACCTCGCGCGTGGCACGATAGGGCCATGGCCAAGCTCGACTACGACGCGCTCAACGCAGAAGTCCGCTACCTGATGTTTTCGGTGTTCTCGGTGGAGCCGGGGGAGTTGGGCGAGGACCGCTCGGCCGTGGTCGACGAGACGGCGACGTTCCTCAAGCAGCAGGAGGACAAGGGCGTCGTGGTGCGCGGGATCTACGACATCGCCGGCATGCGGGCCGACGCCGACTTCATGTTCTGGACCCATGCGGAGACCGTCGAGGCGCTGCAGGCCACGTATTCCGACTTCCGGCGCACGACTGCGCTCGGCCGTGTGAGCGATCCGGTGTGGAGCAGTGTGGCGCTACACCGCCCTGCCGAGTTCAACAAAAGCCACATTCCCGCGTTCCTCGCCGGCGAGGAGCCGGGCAATTATGTCTGCGTCTACCCGTTCGTGCGATCGCTGGAGTGGTATCTGCTGCCCGACGACGAGCGCCGAAAGATGCTCGCCGAGCACGGTATGGCCGCTCGCGAATACAAGGACGTCCGCGCGAACACGGTGCCCGCCTTCGCGCTCGGGGACTACGAGTGGATCCTGGCGTTCGAGGCGCCCGAGTTGTATCGCATCGTCGATTTGATGCGGGAGCTGCGTGCCACCGATGCCCGCCGACATACCCGCGAGGAGACCCCGTTCTTCACGGGGCCGCGGGTGAGTCCCGAGCAACTGATTGCCTCGCTGCCCTGACATAGCCGGATCGAATTGTTCAGTCCCGTAACGGCCTGGCTGCCCGATAGCGTGTGATCGTGCCAGAACGGAAGACCGGACAAGATCTCATGTTCGACGCGCTGCGGACCAAGGGCACGGCGTTCACCCATGCGGAGCGCCTCGAGCTGGGTCTGCTCGGGCTGTTGCCGACTGCCGAGAAGACACTCGAGGAGCAGGCCAAGCACAGCTGGCGCGAATTCAGCACTCGCCGTGAGGGTCTGGACCAACACATCTATCTGCGGGCTCTTCAGGATCGCAACGAGACGCTGTTCTACCGGCTGCTGCGCGACCACATCCCCGAGACCATGCCGATCGTGTACACACCGACGGTCGGCGAGGCCTGCCAGCGGTTCAGCGAGATCTACCGCAGACCGCGTGGTCTGTTCGTCTCGTATCCGGATCGCGACTACCTGCGCGAGGTATTGCGCAATCGTCCCGCTGATCGACACGACGTCGACGTGATTGTGGTGACCGACGGTCAGCGGATACTCGGACTCGGCGATCAAGGCATCGGCGGGATGGGCATCCCCATCGGCAAGCTCTCGCTGTACACGCTGATCGGCGGGATCGATCCGGCGCGCACTCTGCCGATCGTGCTCGACGTGGGGACCGACAACGTCGAACTGCTGGAAGATCCGGAGTATCTGGGCTGGCGTCACCGCCGGGTCGCGGATGAGGAGTACTTCGCATTCATCGACGAGTTCGTGACCGCGGTGCACGAGGAAATGCCCGACGTGCTGCTGCAGTGGGAGGACTTCGCGACTGCGCATGCCCAGCCGATTCTCGAGCGCTATCGCGACAAGCTGCTCACCTTCAATGACGACATTCAGGGCACCGCGGCGGTGGCGCTGGGGGCGTTGCATGGCGCCGCGACCATCGCAGGCCGGCCGCTGTCACAGCAGCAGGTCGTGATGCTGGGTGCGGGCTCGGCCGGTATCGGCGTGCTGAACATGGTCAGGCGGGAGATGGTCGCGCAGGGCATATCCGAACAGGAAGCGACGTCGCGGATCTGGGTGGTAGACGTCGTGGGACTGCTGACCGACGACCGCACGGATCTGTCGGAGGGGCAGCGTTCGTTCGCCCAGCCGGCGAGTGCGGTCGCGGGGTGGGGAGTGTCCGGCGCCGCACAGCTCGCCGATGTCGTCCATCACATCGATGTCGGTGTGCTGCTGGGTCTTTCGACCGCGGCGGGTGCGTTCACCGAGCAAATTGTGCGCGAGCTCGCGTCCAAGACCGACCGACCGATCATCTTCCCGCTGTCCAACCCGACCAGCCGGGCGGAGGCGCATCCAGCCGAATTGGATGAGTGGACCGACGGGCGGGCGTTGATTGCGACCGGCTCGCCGTTCGCGCCCTTGGTTCGCAACGGGGTGCAGCGTCCGGTCGCGCAGTGCAACAACGCGTACATCTTCCCGGCGATGGGGTTGGCGGTGACCGCGGCGCAGGCGACCCGGGTCACCGACGAGATGATGCGCGCGGCGGCGGCCAGTCTCGGCGACGCTTCACCGGCGCTCACCGATCCGGATGCACCGCTGTTGCCCGCATGGAACGACGTTCCCGAGATCGCGGTGCGCATCGCGCTCGCGGTCGGGCGGCAGGCCGTCGCGGACGGCGTGGCACCCAAACGCAGCGACGACGAGCTGGCAGCGCGCATCGACGAGGTGCGCTGGATTCCCGAATATCCGACGACCTAGACGGCGGCCGGTCATTATTGGGCAATGAGCCTCAAGGCGTTGATCACCACCACCTTACCGCTGGTCGCGCTCGCGATGGCCCCGAGCGCAGTGGCGCAACCGCCGGGCGGAAGCCACTGCCCGCCGCGCGACGGGCAGAGCGTCGTGATCACTGTTGGCGATATCGACTGCGTCACCGCGGCTGACTTCGCTGCCCAGTACGACCCCAACGGGGACAAATATCAGCAGATCGGGCCGTTCACCTGCTACTCGGGTAATGCAATGACGGCGCCGTTGATCTTCCAATGCGTTGCCGACACCGAGGACCATGCCGAGTTCGGCGTCTACCCGGGTTAGCTCTCGGCGGGCACCAGCTTCAGTGAGATCGAGTTGATGCAGTAGCGCTGGTCGGTCGGCGTCGGGTAGCCCTCGCCCTCGAAGACATGGCCGAGGTGGCTGTGGCAGTTGGCGCAGATGACCTCGACGCGGTGCATGCCAAGGGTGTCGTCGGACCGCAGGATCACCGCGTCGGAGTCGGCGGGGTCGAAGAACGATGGCCAGCCGCAATGCGATTCGAACTTCTCGCTGCTGCGGAACAATTCGGCACCGCACGCCCGGCACTGGTAGACGCCGTCGGTCTTGGTGTCGGTGTATTCGCCGACGAACGGTCGCTCGGTGCCTGCTTCGCGAAGTACGTGGTACTCCTGCGGGTTGAGCTTCTTGCGCCACTCGTCGTCGGTCAGTTGCAGCTTGGGGGCAGGGGTCGTCATGCCTCCACGCTAGCGCTGCTGCTCCTGGCGCACGCATTCCTCGGCGTAGGCGAAGGCGGCCGCCTCGTCGCCGGCGTCGAATAGGCATACTGACGCGAACCTCCCGTCGCGCTGGACCGCAACATTGATGCCGCCCCACGCATAGCGTTCGCCATCCGCTCCGATGGCTTCCCGCTCGAAGCCGCCGATGAGGACCGATGGCGACAGCCAGCACACCGCCGAATTCCACGTCCGCGTCGACACCACCATGCGGCCGATCTCTTCGAAGCCCGCAATCATCTCGGGCGCCGAGCGGTCTGGGAAGATCGACCGCGACCGATTCTCCAGGCGGAACTCGGGAAGGGCGAGCTCGGTCAATATTCGGTCGAATTCGCCGCGGTCCATTGCAGTCGTCAAGTCGTCCGCCAAACGACCGGTTTCAGCGATCCCGGCTCCCTCGCCTTCATAGTGGCGGCGTGTGAGCTCTCGATACGCGCCTTCGAAGTCGTCCTCGTCGAAGCGACCCTCGTAGACGAAACGCCCGCTGTCGTCGACCTCGTGCACGATGAGGTACTCCGTCTCGAAGCCCTCGTCATTGCGCCACCGGCTCCAGCTCAGGCAGAGTCGGTCGCCCCGCACCGCTAGTGTGCGTCCGTCGAATTGGGCGTACTGCGCCAGGATGCCTTCAGCGGCCGATCGCCGGTCACCCAGAGGATTTCCACTCAGCCGCCGTCGGTCGTCGTAGACGAAGCTTTCGACATAGCAGTCGACCATCGCATCGACATCGCGCGCTTGCGCTGCTTGCCTTGCCGCGTGGCTTCTTTCGCTGGCACGGTTGGTCACAGCCAGGCGGCTGGCGGCCGCTTGCGCGCGCTCCTCGGCGTAGGCGAACGCTTGGTCCTCATCCTCGGGTTCGAAAGCGCACATGGAGGCGACCCGGCCATCGTTGATCTCGCTGGCGACGACGCGTGTCCAGGAGAACCGCTCTCCATCGCGCCCGAGTGCTTCGCGTTCGAGTCGGAAGACGAGCCAGCTCGATGAGACCCAGCAGACGGCGGAGCTCCATGTTCGAAGGGAGGTGACCATGTTCCTCAGCTCATCCAAGCTGGCACGGAATTGAGCGCTAGGGCGGTCGGGGAAACCTGAGCGCGTGCGGTTGTCGACATGAAAGTCGGGGCTGCTGAGATCTCCGAAGATTCGGTCGAAATCGCCCTGATTCGCCGCGATCGTAAAGTCGGTCAACATATTGCCCGCTTCGGCGAACTCTGCGCCCTCCCCGGCGTAGAAGCGCTCCTCAAGCTCGCGGTACGCGCCTTCGAAGTTCTCTTCGTCGAATCTGCCCTCGTAGATCTGGCGACCATCGTCGCCGATCTCGAACACGTGCAAGTAACTCGTCTCGTTGCCCGAGATATCAGACCAGCTGCTCCAGTTCAGGTTGAGGCGGTCACCGCGAACCGCGAGGATGCGCGCTTCGAAGCGACTGTACTGCTGCAGGATTCGCTCGAACGCGGCGCGGAACTCGCCGCGACTGACGATCGGACCGCCCGACAGTTGTCGGCGATCGTCGTACTCCAAGTGTTCCGACAGCAAGCTCATGATGCCGTCGATGTCCTGGTCGTGCATGGCGCTCGTCATGGCGACAGCTGATTCACAAGACCGATTGGTGACCGCCAGGCGACTGGTCGATGCACGGATGCGCTCTTCGGCGTACGCGAACGCCGCCGCTTCGTCGTCGGGCTCGAATTGGCATAGTGACGCCATGCGACCGTCGCGGATCTCGGCGACATAGATCCGAGTCCACGCGAATTGTTCACCGTCGATCCCGACGGCTTCCCGCTCCTGACGAGCGATGCTCCAATTCGGTGACAGCCAGCGCGCAGCGGAGTTCCATGTCCTGACCGAGGAGATCATCGAATCCAATTCCTCGATGCTGGCACGGAACTCCGCGCTCGAGCGATCTCCGAAGACGGAGCGGGATCGGTTCACCAGCCGCATGTCAGGTGCCGCCAGCTCGTCGAACATCCGGTCGTAATCGCGTGCGTTCAAGGCCATCTCGAACTCGGTCGCCGTCACGCCGGGCACAGCGAAGGCGGCGCCTTCGCCGGCGTAATAGCGGCGCTCGAGCTCGCGGCAAGCGCCCTCGAAGTCCTCCTCATCGAATCGGCCCTCGTACACGATGAGCCCGTCATCACCGATCTCGAAGACGTGCAGGTAAGCGGTTTCGTTCCCGGAATCGTCGGACCAACGGCTCCAGTGGAAGCTCAGGGTGTCACCGCGCACTGCCAGCGTGCGCCACTCGGAATGGGTGTACTGCAACAAGATTCGCTCGAAAGCTTCCCGCAGTGCGGAGAGTCCGTGCACGGGGTGTCCGAGCAGGCGTCTGTGGTCGCCATACTCGAACCGTTCTGAGTAATGGGCGAGTATGGCGTCGATATCTTGAGCGGTGGCCGCACCGACTATGGCGCGCACGACGTCGGACGACCGGTTGGTGACCGCCAGGCGACTGGTGGATGCCCGCCGGCGTTCCTCGGCGTAGGCGAACGCCGCTTCTTCATCCTCGAGTTCGAACTCACACAGCGAGGCCAGTAACCCGCTCCTGAACTCGGCGACGTAGATCCGCGTCCAGTTGTATCGCTCGTCATCGAGGCCCTGCGCTTCGCGCTGCATGCGAACGACGGCACAGTCCGGCGACATCCAGTGGACGGCCGAGTTCCAGGTGCGCACAGATGAAACCATCGCGCCGAGCTCGCGCAGGCTTGCACCGAGCTCAGCGCCTGAGCGCTCCGGAAAGGCTGAGCGAGAACGAGATTGAAACCGCACATCGGGTGTGCAGAACTCGGTCAGCATCCGGTCGACTTCGCCGCGATTCAGCGCGGTTATCCAGTTCATAGAGACCGTGATCGGCGTCGCGTATGCAGCCCCCTCGCCGGCGATGAAACGCTTCTCGAGTTCGCAATAGGCGCCTTCGAAATCGTCTTCGTCGAAGCGGCCCTCGTAGACCTGTCGTCCGTTGCCGTCTGTCTCGAAAACGTGAAGAGCGGCCGACTCGTTCCCTGAGTCATCCGACCAACGCCCCCAGTGCAGATGTAGGCGGTCACCTCGCACCGCCAAGATTCGGCTCTCGAAATGGCTGTACTGGGCCAATACTCGTTCAAACGCAGCTCGGACTTCAGCCCTGCCATCGATGGGATCACCAGTGAGTCGCCGACGATCGTCGTACGTGAACGGCTCCGCACAGTGCTTCAGAACTTCATCAATGTCGTGGGCGTTCAGGGCTCGATAGAGCATGTCAGCTGTTTGGACACTTCGATTCGTAACTCCGATGCGACTTGCAGGGGTCCGCATCCGCTCCTCTGCGTAGGCGAATGCGGCATCTTCGTCCTCGATATCGAAGATGCAACTCGAAACAAATTGTCCATTCCGAGCTTCGCCCACGACAATCCATGTCCACGAGTACTGCTCGCCATGGTGCCCAATCGCCTCGCGCTCGAATCGTGCGATCCAAAGATTATGCGATAGCCAGTGTCCGATCGAAAGCCAAGTCCGCATCGACGCGACCATGGTAGTTAGGTCCTGATAACTGACACCGAGGTCGCTGACGGTGGGGTCTGGGAACGGCGAGCGCGAGCGGCTTTCCATCTGGGCGCCAGGCGCGGTGAGCTCGCCAAAGGCTTTTTCGAAGTCGCCGCGATTGACGGCAGCGACCCATTCGGTGGCCAGGTTGCCCCATTCGGCGAACTCTGCGCCTTCACCGGCGTAGTACCGCTGGTCAAGCTCGCGATACGCAGCATCGAAGTCGTTTTCGTCGAAGCGGGCGGTATGTGTGATGCGTCCGTCGTATTCGCATTCGTGAACGAACAGGCCGACGGTCTCGTTGCCGTTGGCGTCCGACCACTTGCTCCAGAACAGCACCGCGCGTTCTCCCCGGACTGCGAGAACGCGATGCTCGAAATCGGTGTACTGGTCGAAGACGTGCAATATCGCGGCCCGCATCGCCTCGCGGCTGTCGATCGCTCCGCCACTGATCGTCCGGTGATCGTCGTAATCGTAGATCTCCGAGTAACAGCTGGTGCTGGTCTCGATGTCGTGCGCCTGCATCGCGCGTTGCAATGTATGTAGTGTTTCGCTGGCCTTGTTGGCCACGACAAGTCGGCCGGCTTGCGCCCGGACCTTTACTTCGGCGTATTCGAACGCGCTCGCCTCGTCATCGGGATCGAACTCGCACAGGGTGATCAGTCGACCGTCGGCATGTTCGGCCGCCAGAAGCATCGCCCATTCGTACGTCTCGCCGTCGTGTCCGATCGCCTCCCGTTCGAGGCGGATCACGCTGACGGTGGGGGACAACCAAGCACACGCCGAGTTCCATGTTCGCTTGGAAGCGACGAACTTGTTCAGCTCCTCGAAACCGCGGCGAAGTTCAGCGGCTGATCTATGCGGAAACGCTCTACTCGACCGGCTCTCCACAATGAGGTCAGGCGCGCATAGTTCGCCGAATAGCAGGCCGAAGTCGTTGCGGTCCATAGCACGCGGTGCTTCGCTCGAGGGTATTCCGTTCTCGGCGAACGCCGCGCCTTCTCCGGCAAAATAGCGGCGGTCGAGCTCCTGAATTGCGCTGTCGAAGTCGTCCTCGTCGAAACGGCCTTGATAGACGATCTGCCCGCTGCGGTTCACCTCGATCACCATCAGACCCGAGGTTTCGTTTCCTGCGTCGTCCCACTGGCGAGCCCAGCGCAACTCCAAGAGTTCGCCCCGAACAGCCATCGTGCGCCATTCGAGCTGCGGGTACTGCTCGCAGAGCATTGCGATACCAGTTCGCATTGCGTCAATCCCCACTACGGGACCGCCGCTGACACGCCGATGGTCATCGTAAGCAAAGGTTTTCGAGTAGACGCGCACGGCGCCTTTGGCATCGTGGTCGCGCATCGCTAGACACACGATGTCGAACGTATTGCTGGCGAGGTTCGCCACCGCGAGTCGACTGGTGAATCCGCGCGACTGCTCTTCGGCGTAGGCGAACGCGGCCGCTTCGTCGTCGATCTCGAACTGGCACAACGCTGCGAGCAGACCGCCGCGCACGCCGATCACGAGAATTCTCGTCCATGAGTACCGTTCGTCGTCGAGGCCGATGGCTGTGCGCTCGAACCGGCTGACGGCCCATTCCGGTGACACCCAGGCCACAGTCGCCAGCCAGGTCCGCGACGACGCGACCATTGCGGCGAGCGACTCAAAGCTCGCGCGCAGATCCTCGGCCGAGCGGGCGGGGAACGCATTCCGCGAGCGCGGCTCGAATCGCAAATCGGACCTGCTGAGTTCACCGAAAAGCCGGTCGAAGTCCCCTTGGTTGACCGCGGAAAGGCATTCGGTTGTCAGTGCACCAGACTCGGCGAACACCACGCCCTCACCGGCGTAGTAGCGGCGGTCCAGTTCGCGGTAAGCCTTTTCGAAGTCGTCCTCGTCGAAGCGGCCGTGATACAAGACCCGGCCATCATCATCAGCCTCGTTCACATAGAGGGTCGAGGTTTGATTTCCATGGGTATCTGACCATCGGCTCCAGAGGAGATTCAGACTCTGACCACGAACCGCCAACACGCGAAACTCGAACTGGCTGTATTGCTCGAAAATGCGCTCGATTGCCCGTCGCATTTCGACGAGTCCCGTTATGGGGTCACCGCTGAGGCGTCGGTGGTCGTCGTACACAAAGCGATCCGAGAATGCGCTGAGTGCGCCGTCGACGTCGAAGGCGTGCAAAGCGCGGACGAAAGCCGGCAAGAACGCACAGGACTGGTTCGTGACTTGCAGCCGTGATGGGGAGCTGGTTGTCTCAGATGGAGTCACCGTCGGTGTTGGTGAGGCGGCTGGCGGAACTCGGCCGATTCTGGCGGTCACCTCTTTCGCGGCGTAGAGCATCTCGGCCTTGGCGCGAGCAGCGTTGGCGCCCTCGGTATCTCCCGCAGCATCCAGCACTCGACGCAACGCAAGACACGCGTCGGCATGGTCGAGCACCAGGTCGGTTCCTGCGGCCACCGCAACCGCGTCGCGGGCGAGCGCAACAGCCTCCTCATAGCGCTCCTGTGCCGCGAGGATCTCCGCCCGGACGGCGCGCCAGCCGATCGCCGTCTTCAAGTTGCGGCCCGCAAGCCGTTCGCTCTCGGCGGCGTAGCAATCGGCTTCGTCGATCCGTCCTTGCGCCAGCACCATCCGAGCCAGGAGCGCGGCGGCCTGTCCCGCGTCTGCGCTGACGCCGAGAGCCTTGAATCCGTCCAGCGCAGTCCGGAAGTGCGGCTCCGCGGCGACCGCGTCGCCCTCCATCGACTCGATGATTCCCGCGAACAGCTCGGTCTCCATCAACCCGTGCCGCAGGCCGAGATCGGCGACCACCTGCCGTGCATCGGCAAGCATCTTGCGCGCCTTGTCCGGCCGTCCCCGAAGCAGCTCCAGGACGGCCAGGTGGCGTAGCGAAGTCGCCTCCAGAGATGGTGCTGCCGTGGTCATCCGCTGCATCCGGACCACGTCGAGGCACCGTCCGCCGGCCTTGGGTACCGGGCTGGGTCCCCACAACGCCGCCCCAGGGGCTGCGCCCAGCGCGGCGGTGATCTGTCGATGGTCTCCGCTGTGTCTGGCCGCGATCAACGCCTCGAAGAGGTCGGCCTCGCAGTCGCCGATCCTGCCGAGACGCGACCTCGCGCTCGCCCGCACGCGGTGTGCCTTCGCCAGACCTGCGGAGTCCTTACGGCGGGTGAACTCGTCGATGGCGCCCTGGAGCCGGGTGTCCACGTCCGGCAACCGCTCGGGTTCGGTGTACACGACGAATTGGCATCGATAGCACGTGGCCCACGGCGCCAGTGACTCATCGGCGATGCGGTCGAGATCGTCGACCAGTGGCGCACCTGCCGCCACATCGCCGGCTGACAGGTACGCCTCGCACCCGATGAGCAGGAGCTCGGCGTGAAGCGCCCCGTCGGCGGCCGCGACCGCCGCACCGCGCGCCGCCTGAGTTCCTGCCGAGACGAGTTCGTCGCGGTCGAGCGCGCGACGTGCCGACGTGGTGTAGTGGCGGGCGGACCGCAGTGCCAAATCGCCGGTGTGCTCGTCGGCGGTGCCGAGTTCCCGCCGATAGGAGTGGGCGGCTTCGAGGTGCCGGGCGATCATCTCGTCGGCATCGAACGCGACGCTCTGACCGCCCGAGGCGACCCAATCAGCCAGCCGCTCATGGAGATTCGCGCGGTCGGACTTGAGCAACCTGCGGTAGGCGACATCGCGAATCAGCACGTGGTGAAAGCGCCAGACCGGCTCGTCGCCGACGTACGCCCCGCTGGGCTGGGCGAGTTCGAGTCGGCGTAGTCGGTTGAGGGAGAGCTTGATTCCCTCGGTGCCCTTGTCGGCGAGTGCGCGCACTGGGCCCAACGAGAAGTCGCTGCCCACCACAGAGGCGATCTCCAGCACGCGGCGATCGGTGGCGTCGAGGCGTTCCAGCCGCGATGCGAGCAGTGCGTGGATCGTCGGTGGGATGGTGATGGCATCCACGTCGATGGTGAGCCGCCAGCCGTGCGATTCCTCGATCAGAACTCCGTCGTGCGCGAGCATGCCGATCAGCTCACGCACGAACAGGGGATTGCCACCGGTGGACGATGGCAGCCGGTTGAGAAGCTCGTCGGGCAGCCGGGTGGCCCCCAGCACCCTGGCCGCGAGCTCGGCGGTGGCGCCCGCGTCCAGTCCGCCGAGGTGGACCGCTTCTGAACCCCACCGGCTGACGGTGACGAGTTCGGGCCGGATGTCGCGCAGTTCCGGCCGGGCGAGTGAAAGCACCAGGACCGGGACGTCCTTCACCCACTCGAGGAGGTGCTCGATGAAGTCGAGTAGCAGGGTGTCTGCCCACTGAATGTCGTCCAGCACAAGGACAACCGGGGTGCGCGTCGCAAGCACCTCGACGAAGCGCCGGAGGGCCCAGAAATTCTCCTCGACGGACCCCGGGACACCGTCGGCGAGACCGTGGAGGTCGCGCAGCAGACGGTCACGCTCGGGAGTGCTTGCGGGAATATCATTTTCGAGGTCGAGGGCCCGCAGCACTTCGACGAGCGGGCTCAGCGCGACTGTGCCTTCGAGGACGCATCGAGCCTCGATCACCCGCGCATCGACCTGGGATCTAGTGAACTCGGCGGCCAGTCGGCTCTTGCCGACGCCCGGATCGCCGATGACGGTGACCAACCTTGCCGCGCATGCGGATACCGCATCGTCCATCGCGGCCTGAAGCCGGCGCACTTCGTCGCCCCGCCCGACGAACGGAGCCGTGTCGGTGGTTTCCGACTGCCGAGCCACCCACTGGTATACCGCCACCGGTGCGGTGCGGCCTTTCACGTGCACCTTGCCGAGGGACTCGTAGCCGTAGTGGCCGCGGGTCGCTCGCCAGGTCTCCTCGCCGACCACGACTCGGCCACGCGGACACTCGGATTCCAGTCGCGCACCGACATTCAGCGCGTCCCCGACAAGGTCGGCGTCGTCGGCCCCGACGACGACCTCGCCTGTGTTCACCGAGACCCGCAGCGCTAACTCGACTCCGTGAGATTCGTCGATCTGCGCGGCAAGGCCGACGAAACGCTCCTGCAACTCGACTGCAGCGTCGACTGCGTGCACGGCGTCGTCGGCGCCGATTTCAGGCACCCCCCAAACGGCCATGAAGCCGTCGCCGATGTACTTGGTCACTCCTGCTCGGTGCCGCTCGGCGGTCGAACGCAACAGCTCGTGGTAGCGGCCGATGACCTCACGGGCGGTTTCGGGGTCAACCCTTTCCTCGAAGGTGGTGGAGCCGGCCAGGTCGGCGAACATGACGGTCACCGTCTTGCGCACCGGGCCCGCAACGGGCATGCGCGGCTGCGTCGTCTGATCGTTCAGCGGCGCACCGCAGCCGCGGCAGAAGCGTGCTGTCGCACTGGCTTCCACGCCGCACGTCACGCAGATCCGCGCGAGCGATCCGCCGCAACCTTCGCAGAAGCGGGCATCCTCTTCGTTCGGCGCACCACAGCTGGCGCAAGCACGACGGTTTTCGGCCATGATCAGTCAGGGTGAAGGGACAGGGCGTCGTGATCTTCGATCGCCGTCGCGGAGCCCCGGAACATGGTTCGCAGCAGCGCCAATTGGCGGTCGTTGGCGATCTCGATCTGACCGCTGCCGATCACGGGGTAGATGAAGCACCAGGCCGTGGTCAGCCGATAGTCACGCCGCAGTTCGGCTCGGGGGTAGTCGATACCGCACTCGCCGAGCCGCCCTGCATATCGATCGACTAGGTCATCCTCACAGTTGCGCCGCGTTTCGGCGGTGAGGCTCTGGCTCAGGAAATACGCTAAATCGAAAGCGCCCCGGCCCTTTGAGGTGATCTGCCAATCCAGCGCGCGCACCGGAGCGTCCTCGGGGCCAACGGCGAAGAACAATTGGTCGAGCCGTAAGTCTCCGTGCAGAAACGTCCACGGCGGACGGCAGATCTCCGCCAAGTACCAGGGCATGAGTGAGGGCATCCGTTCGCCGAAAGCCCGCAGGGCGGCCGACATGTCGTAACCCACGCGTTCCACAAAGCCCGGCCAGGCAGCCGCGTAAGCGTCAGCGACCACCGTCGAAAAAGGCTCAGTGTTGTACGCATGCAACCAAGTCAGAGCCGCCAGGCGATCGTTGTCCCACCAATGAGCATGGTGGCGGGCGATGCCGTCGACGACGGTTTCGGCGTCCGCCGGACTGCACCCGACAATCTGGTCCGCATTGCGCAGACGACCGAGGTCCTCCATGACGAGTACGAAGTCATGTGTCGCGTCGTCGAACGCCGCGTAGTACGGGTGAGCCGGCGACAGCGGGTTGGCGGCGCCCACCTCCTGGTAAAACCGGACTTCACGCAAATAGAACTCGGCGGCCTCGCACAAATTCACCCGTGCTCTCATGTCAAGTGTCGGCAGCTTCACGATGACCGTCGCGGGCACTTCGGGACCACCCTCGAGGTGCACCCGGAACAGCCGCCCCAGTAATCCGACCCCGACGGCGATCTGCTCGACCTTGCATGTGACCACGTCGGCTCCAAGCACCTCGCTGAGCCATTCTGTGGTGATGGACGACGGGTCATCAGGGATCAACGACATCCGCATCGCCTCCCCGTGACGTCCCTGCGTGCCGATCTTATTGGATCAGCCCAGCATCACAGCGAATTTACGGCGTCGTCATTCAGTTTGCGCGGGGGTGGGCGTTTTCGTCGCGTCCTTCATCCAGACCGGATCGATCCCGGCGTCAAGCCGGTTCTCAGACTTGGCGTCCAGGTACCGGAAATACAGCACCACGAACACCACGATCAACATCAGGCACCAGCCGTACGTGAACTTCATGTACTCGAGGAAACGGCCCGTCGTCGGCCAATGGCCGAGAAGCCATCGGTCCGCGCTCATGAAGCCGTAGATCGCCAGCCATGCGGGCCAATTGCGGAGCACTGAGTTCTTCAGCACGACGGTCATCAGGAAGGGGAACAACATCATCGAGTAGTAGCCCTGGCCCAACGACGACACCAGGAACGACACGATCAGCAGCACGCCCGACGAGGTCGTCATCCAGAAGAGGGGGTCGCGCGTCCGGTAGTACTTGTACAGCAGCCACAGCGACAGCACGGCAAGCACGATGAAAGCCAGTCGCAGCAGAATGATCAGCCACGTCGGCAATCCGTAGTACAACCCATTGCCCGCGATCGAACTGTTGAAATAGTCGCGGGTCGTGAAGATGTAGGCCGACGTGCGGGTCACGAAGTTCATCGGATCTTTGACCAGCGGCCAGGCGACGGCGTTGAACGCGAGCGGCACCAGGAACGCCGGGACCAGTGCGCGCCACTGCCGGTTCAACAGCGGAATCAGCAGCAGCGGCGCCAGCAGGGGCTTGACGACCAGCGTCAGACCGATCGATATACCGGCCAGCCACTCGTGGTTGCGATTGCCGTCCAGCAGCCACCGGAAGAACAGCACCTCGAGTAGCAGGATGCAGCCGTTGATGTTGCCGAAAACCAGTGTGTTGACGACGCTTTCGCTGATGAACATCGCGGCCAGCAGGGCAGGCAGCGCGACCGAGTCGAACTTGAAACCGAACAGGCGGATGAGGAAGTACGCGGCCAGGATGATCGCGATGGTGTTGAAGGTGATGAACCAATAGCGCGATGCGTCGACCGGCAGATACCCGAACGGCGCCATGATCAGGGTGCCGCCGGGAGGGTAGAGATAGTGCGGGTCGACGTGATTGAAGTGCTCGTTGTATATGTCCCAGCCCATCTTGAAATTCACGACGGCGCGGTACACCGGCCCGTAGTCGTCGGTGATGTAGCCGTTGGTGGCCAGGACGTAGCTGCGATGGATGATGAACAGGATGGCCAGCGGCCAGAGGATCGACCGCAACACCGTGGCCGCATTGGGCGCGGAGGTGCGGGGCCGGAACGCGGCCAGGACAAGATCACGCACGTGCGAACCGTACCCGACCCCGCTGGGGCGAGGTATCAGGCCGGACAGAACGTGTCGGTGTCGGGTAGTTGGCCGCTGTCGAGGTAGCCGCTCACCGGCGGTAGGGCACAGGGGGAGTACACCGACGCGCCGTGGCCGATGCCCTGCCATATCACGCGTTTGTTGGTCGCCCCGGCGTTGAGCGCGGTCGCCGCGACGGCGGCAACCCCTTCGTTCCCGACGATCGGGTCATGCTGGGTGCCGAGCAGCAGGACCGGGGTCTTGAGGTTCTGGGGCTCTTCCGGCGCGGAACCGCTGGGCCAGTTCAAGCACTGGACCAATTCGAGCGCGCCCACCTGGCCGAACTGCGGGTACAGCTTCTCCCATGCCACCACCAGCTCGCGGACCCGGTCGGGGGTGGGCCGGTTCAACGAGTCGCTGCAACTGTTGACGAACTGGCCGTCGGTGCCTCGCAACGTCTCGGCTTCGCTGACCAGCGTGTCCATGCCGTTCCAGTCCCCGGAGCGGGCGCCTGCCAGCGCCGATGCCAGCCGGTTGGTTGCGGCGACACGGTCACCGCGCGGGTAGGCCAGCGCCGTGGCGATTGCGTCGGCGACAGCGGCCACGGAGTGAGCGCTCGAGGTGTCGAAGCCACGCACCTGGTCCAGGACCGCATCGACGGCACCCTTGGGGTCGGGTCCCAGCGGGCAGTTGACCGCCACGCACTGCGCGGCCCACGCATCCAGTGCAGACTGTTCGCCCTTGACCCGCTGCTCCATTGCGGCTTCGGCGGCGATGCCGAGGGGAAGCGGTGAGTCGAGGACCAGGCGGGCCACCTTGTTGGGGTGACTGCCCGCGTAGGCCAACGCCACCTGCGCGCCGTTGCCGACACCGAACAGCGCCAATGACGGTACGTCCCACGTGCTCCGCAGCCGTTCGATGTCTTCTGCGGCGTGCGCGTTGTCGTAGGCCGAATCGCCCGGAGCGATCGTGTCGGTGCAGCTGGTCGTCGCCGCTTGGGCGATCTCGCCGAGGTTGGCGACGGGATCGTCGCCCGGCTGGAACTGGGCCTGATCGAGCATCGCCTGGCGGTCGTAGAGGTCGCGGCAGTCCAGCGCCCCCGACATTCCGATGCCCCGGCGATCCACCGCCACGATCGGTCGCGTCTTGAGCACGTCGGAGCCCGATCGCGTCAGCCAGACCGGCAGCTGCGTCGACGTCGGCAGATCCGATCCGGTGGTCATCACCAGGGGCCCGGCGTCCTGGGGTGTCTGGTCCGTCGTGGCGCGCACCACGCCGATGCTGATCGTCCCGGACGCGCCCTTGATGGGGTCGAGGTCCGCGTCATAAGTCGCGCAGTCGAGCTTCACGCCGGGAATGGGGGCGACCGACGCGTCGCCGAACACCCGCGAGGTGCAGTCACGCCAGGACAAGTCGTTCTTGGGCGCCTCGATCGGCGGCGGGCCTTCCGGCGGCTTGGTGGTCGCCGGCTGGCCCTGAGGGTGGGCGCCGGAATCGGTGGCGTAGCGCGGATTGGCGGCCAGACCTGGTGCGCAACCGGCAAGCACCACCGACAGCACGAGTGCCGAGGTGCTCAACACCCGAACCGGATGACGCCGCTGCATGCCGACCACAGTACTGATTCGCGCGGTGAATCCCCGTCGCGCCGGGACTGCTCGCGCGTCACCTAGCCCGGACATAGCGGGTGTAGAGATAGCCCTCGCCGTCGGACAGAAGGTGGGCGGCCCGCATCGTGGAGTGCACTTCGCCTGCGCCCGCGGCGATACGTCGTCCCTGGCCGCCGACCAGGATCGGCGCCACAGTCAGGCAGAGCTCGTCGAGCAGGTCATCGGAGATCAGCTGGCTCAGCAGCAACGGGCCGCCCTCGGCGAGCACGCGGAACAGCCCGCGTTCAGCGAGCAACTGCAGCGCGGTGGCGTTGTCGACAGAATCGGATTGCGGTCCCGACGCGTTCAGCACCTCGGATACCGCCCCCAACCGCTGCTTGGCGTCGTCGAACGAATCGGCACTCGTCAGGATCAGCGGCGGAACTTCGGTGCGGGTGAAGAACAAGGCGTCGGGGTCGAGATTGCCGCTGCGGGTGACGACGGCGATCGGCGGGACTTCGGCCTGGCCGCGCTGCTGCCGTGCGCTGCGCTGCGCAAGGGGCACCTGTGCACCGGAGTAGTTCTCGACCCGCACTGTGGCGGCGCCGACCAGGATGACGTCCGCGGCGTGCCGCATGAGGGCGAACATGCTGCGGTCACCCGGCCCGGCGAGCCCGCCTGCTTTGCCGTCGGAGGTGGCACCGCCGTCGAGACTGGCGATCATGTTGGCGCGCACCCAGCACTGCTGCAACCCCTCGGGGTAGGTGTAGAAGTCCGACAGCCGGCCGTCGGCCCCATCTATCGCGGACCCGTCGGGCCCTAACACAGTGAATTGCACCCCTGCGGCGGTATCGGCCATGAACAGCATTGCAACACGTCGCTAGGGTGCCCTGCATGGACGGGTCCAGCGACGTCGGACATTTGGTCGACCGACATCCCAAGGTCACGCCGGAAAGACTGGTCGCTGCGCTGACCCCGCCGCCGACCTTCGCCGACGTCAGCTTCGACACCTACATCCCCGATCCGGTGGAGCCGTCGCAATCCGCGGCCGTGCAGTCCTGTCGGCAGTTCTGTGGGCAGGCGGTCGAGCGGAGGACCGGAAGGAAGAAGCTGTTCGGCCGCCGCGAGGTGCTGCCCGGCGTCGGGATCTATCTCGACGGCGGGTTCGGCGTCGGCAAGACCCACCTACTGGCGTCGTCCTACTACGAGCTACCCGAACCGAAAGCATTCGCGACATTCGGCGAGTTGACCCAGCTTGCCAGTGTTTTCGGCTTCGTCGAATGCATCGACCTGCTGGCCGACTACGTCGTGGTGTGCATCGATGAATTCGAACTCGACGACCCCGGCAACACGACGCTGATCTCGCGCCTGCTGTCACAGCTCGTCGAACGCGGGGTATCGATTGCCGCGACGTCGAACACGCTGCCCGAGCAGCTCGGCGAGGGACGCTTCGCCGCCCAGGACTTTCTTCGCGAAATCAACACTCTCGCAGCGATTTTCACGACAGTGCGCATCGATGGTCCCGACTACCGTCATCGTGATCTGCCCGCCGCTCCGGAGCCGTTGAGCGACGACGAGGTGAGCGCGCGCGCCGCGCAGACGCCCGGCGCCACCTTGGATGACTTCGATGCGCTGTGCGCCCACCTGGCCACCATGCACCCGTCGCGGTACTCGACCCTGATCGAGGATGTGACCGCGGTGTTCATCACCGGCGTGCACGGGATCGACGACCAGAATGTGGCACTACGTCTGGTGTCCCTGACCGATCGGCTGTACGACGCGGGCATCCCCGTCGTGGCGTCCGGTGAGAAGATGGACACGATCTTCAGCGAGGAGATGCTGGCGGGCGGATTCCGCAAGAAATATCTGCGCGCGACGTCGCGGTTGCTCGCGCTGACGGCAGCAGGTCAGACCCGGTAGGAACCGACGAACGTGGGTTACCCACACACTTTTCGCCAAAGCGCGTGTATCAAGCCCACAATCGCGAACTAGGCCGGCCGCACCATCACGTAGTCGTTCTCGGTGGCATCTCCTAGCTGGAATGTCTTTGTCCCCCTGATGGCGAATCCATGTTTGGCGTAAAACTTCTGGGCCCGTTGGTTTTTCTGGTTGACGCCGAGCCATACCGAGCCGGCCTGCAGCTTTGCCGCCCTCTCGAGCGCGGCGCTCATCAACGCCGCAGACACGCCGGCGCCATGGCTGTCGGACAGCACGTACATCTTCGACAGTTCGATCGCCGGAAGCACCGAGACGGCCCGCCGGACATCGTCGTCGTCCGAGACACCGCGAATCAGCATGGCGTAACCAACCATGCGGCCGTCGTGACGCGCAGCCAGGACAAGTCGGTCGGGGTCGGCGAGATAGTCGCGGAACCGGTCCTCCGACAGATTCTCGTCGATGAAGGCCGCGACGTTGTCGGCGCTCACCGATGCGGGACACGCCAGCGGGAACGTTTGTGCAGCGACGTCGGCGAGCTCGTGCAGGTCGGCGGCGACTGCCGCGGTCACGTCACAACCCAAGAATCAGGACACGTTCCACTGCGCCAGGTGCTGCCCGGTGACCTTGTCGAGCAGTACGACATTCGAGATGAGGTCGCGATAGCAGTCCCACCAGACCCCACCGCTGACCGTCGACCCGGCAGGCGCGTTGGTCAGAGCGAGTGCAAGCGCATCTGGGGCATCGGTGTTGCGCGGTTCGTAGGAATCGCCGGTCGCGGTCACGCCGCGGAACTGGTACGTGATGATCTGGGCATACGACGTGGGCAACTCGATGGGGTGCACGGTGATCTGCGCGCGCCAGACCTGGTACCGGGGCGGCCGCGGCGGATAGCCGAAACCGGGCGGGACGGGGGAGGGATCCAGGCTGTTCACGGTGATGTCGGCGACCAGGCCTTCGAAGTTGACCCGCAGCGTCTCGCCGATGCGGCCGATCGGCGCCGGTGTGGACTCCTCGACGGGAGCCGCCTGGGCCGGGGACGCCATCAGACCGGCGAAAGTCATCACGGACGCAACCACGAGCACGAACCAACGACGCATGT
Source organism: Mycolicibacterium rhodesiae NBB3 (assembly GCF_000230895.2). Next base: position 5,605,286 of record NC_016604.1, on the reverse strand, counting down.
CCGCATGATTTCACAGACTGAAACGTGTTACAGCCGCTTCTCCGACACCCACGGCCCCGAACCGCCGATCTTGTCGATGCGTACCCGGGTGAGCAGACCCTCCGGCGCGTTCGGCGGCGGAAAGTGCTCGTCGCTGCCCAACATCACCCTGGCCAGCCTCTTGAGCAGATCGGGAGCACCGCCTTCGACGATCCGCGCGGTGCCCGTGATCGACAGGTAATCCCGGAGTTGGCGGGGCTTCTCGCCGGCCAGGATGGTGACGGCCACCCGAGGATCACGGCGTATGTTGCGGGTCTTCCGATACTCGTTGAGGTGGGCCGAGACGAGCTCGTCCCCATCGGGGGTCGACTGCAGCTCCATCCAGATCGTGGAGACCTGCGGGCTGCCGTCGGCGTTGAGCGTGACCAGAATGGCATCGGTGCCCTCTCCGATGAGGTCGCGGGCAGCGTCGTTGAGCTCCATGCGTTGTTCTACGGCTGGGCGCGCGGTTTCATTCCCTCAGCCGGCCTCCAGCTCGAGCAGCGCCGTCTTGGCCGCCGCCCCTCCGACGTAATGGCCGGCGGATCCGTCGGATCGCACCACGCGGTGGCAGGGGAACACCACCGGAAGCGGGTTGTGCCCGCAGGCCGTGCCGACTGCGCGTACCGCACCGGGATGGCCGATCGCGGCGGCCACGGCGGCGTAGCTTTCCCGGCGGCCGTAGCCGATATTGCGGAGGTGCTCGACGACGTCACGCCGGAACCCGTTGGCCAGCCGCAGGTCGACCGCCACGTCAAAGGTGGTGCGGCGCTTGGCGAAATACTCGTCGATCTGCCGGGCGAGCGCATCCAGCCGGGCGGGTGATTGCAGAATGCGGGGACTCACGGTGTCGGCGAGCCGGGACAGTACGACGTCATGGCCCTCGATGTCATACGCCACTCTGACCACGCCAACGGTTGTCGCGGCCAGCAGCAGCGAGCCGACGGGAGTGTCGATGGTGCGGTAGGCGAGGTCGAGTGAGTGGTCGGCCTCGGCGGCCCCTTCGAGCCGCGCGTGCAACCTCGACATCGTCTCGTCATCGGCCTGCAATTCATCGAAGATGTTGGCGCTCATGATCTTTCGTCCTTTTGATAGGTCTTGCGCAGAGACTTGATGCCGTCGGCGGCGGCGCGCCGGGCGGCGTCGGGGGAGTTGTCGAGCAGGATGGCGATCTCGGCGAACGGGAGTCCGGCGATGTGGTGGTAGGCGACGGCCTGACGTTGCTTCGTGGGCAGGCGTTGTAGCGCCGTCCACAGGTCGGGGTCACGGGTGGCGGGGTCGGCGTTGGGCGTCGCGCGGTCGGGCAGCGTGTCGGTGGGAACGGGCCGCCGTGTTCGTGCTCGGCCAACGTCAAGGGCGCGACGGTGCGCGATGGTGACCAGCCACGCTTCGACGTTGGCATCGGCGGGCAATGTCGGATACGCCCGCAGCGCGGACAGAAACGTCTCCGACCATGCGTCCTCGGCGTCGATGGGTCCAACGACCGCGCGGCAGACCCGTAGCACGGTCGCGCCATGCTCGGCGACCACCTCTTCGAACGGACGCACCCTCATATTCTGAAGACGCCGCAGTGTCACGCGCCGTGAGATCAGTTCTTGGTGAACGGTTCCAGCGCGGTCTGCAGATCGCGTTCGAAACGTTCCTGATCGACGTCGAGACGGTGCAGTAGGCCGTCGCTCGCCTCGCTTTCGAGCAGTGCGAGCACGATGTGCTCGGTGCCGACGTAGTTGTGCCCCAGGCGAAGTGCTTGTCGAAACGTCAGCTCGAGCACCTTCTTCGCGGGGCCGTCGAAAGGGGTGAGGGCCGGCAGGTCGCCTTCGCTGCGTGGCGGCAGGGTCACTTCCTCGCAGACTTTGGTGGCGTCCACGTTCTGTCCGGCGAGGAGTTTCACGGCCAGCGCCTCGGGGTCGGTGAACATCGCCAGCACGAGGTGGTCAGGGGTGATCTCGGTGTTGCCCGCTTCGTGGGCCTTGTTCTGGGCTTGGACGATGACGTTGCGCGCGCGTGGCGTGAAGCGACCGAAGCCGGCGTTCGGGTCGAGCACGTCAGCGCTGGGCGCCTTCGGCACGAATCGCTTCTGGGCGGCTTGCTTGGTGACGCCCATGCACTTGCCGATCTCAGTCCATGACGCGCCGGACCGGCGGGCCTGGTCGACGAAGTGGCCGATGAGGTGGTCGGCGATCTCCCCGAGCGACTCGGCGGCCAGCACCGCATCAGTGAGCTGCTCCAGCGGTTCCTCGTGCACCTTCTTGATGACGTCGATGAGGTCGTCGAGGCGGACGGGGTTGGTGATCTTGGCAGGCTCGGTCATGGCGTCAACTCTAGGTTGACGACGATGGACCGTCAACCGTTGGTTGACGCCTGTGGGTAGCCGCGGCGGACCGTGCGATCCAAGATTCCGAGGGTTGCGCGCAGGGCGAGCTCCGACACGATCGGGAAGATGTTGGCGTCGCGCCAGTGCTGATCGATGTCGGACCAGTCGTAGAACGAGGTGACCAGGGTGCCGCCGTCCGTGGGTTCGAGTCGATAGCCGTACACGTGGCCGATATCAGGCTTGAGTTGACCGAAGATGGTCCACGCGATGAGTTTGTCCTGCTCGTACTGCGTGATCGAGACCGTGACGTCGTACTTGCCCAGCGGGTAGTCGTTGAGTGACTCGCGGTCCATGTGCACCACGAAGGTGTCCCCGACGGCGCGGGCAGGATCGCCGTCGGCGTCCTGCAGCATGCCCGTCGCGTCGATTGCGACATGGCCCTGCGGGTCACAGAGCACGGCGAAGATATCGGCGGCGGGGGCGGCTATGGTCCTGGCGACTTCGATGCGTTCGGTCATGAGCCAGATCGTGTCAAGGTGTGATCTGCGTCGAGTCTGTTTTGGGCATAAGCGAGCGGGTAAACGACCAAATGAGATGTCCACCAACAAAGTCGAACCCTCGACCGCGCAGCCGGTGCTGCTGCGGCGGGCTCTTGCGTTCATTCACGACAATGCGCACCGCGATATCACGCTGAGCGACATCGCCGCGTCCGTCAACGTCACGCCGCGATCTGTGCAGTACACGTTCCGACGTCATGTCGGGTTGACGCCGCTCGAATATTTGCGCTCGCTTCGGCTCGACCACGCTCACCGTGAGTTGCAGGCCGCCGACCCGTCCGTCGACACCGTGATGGCAATAGCCGGTCGGTGGGGGTTCGGCCATGCGGGTCGATTCAGCAGCATGTACAAGCGGACTTTCGGCCATTCGCCGAGTCGGACGCTGCGCGGCGAGCGAAGCGCGCATCGGCATCAGCGCGGTTAGCTATCTCGGGAAGAAACCATCGCGGGTGAAGATGCCCGGCTGCCAACCCTGAGCGCCTAGGCACAGCATCGGGCGACCATCTGGGTGTTGAGCTGTCGCTTGCGGTTTGGGGCATGGGGCGCCCTGCTCCTGGACTCCGAACAATTCGTATGTCGCGACCCAGAACCCGGTGTAGACAGGCGGCCACTGGTTGGCGATCCAGCGGCACTGCAGCACCTCGCCGCCAGGGCCGCGGCCGAATGTGAAGCGCTCCATATTCGTGCACGGAGCGGTGAGGTGGGCCTCGTAGTTCATGCCGGGTACGTCAGAGGGGTAGCGCCCCGAGGTGTCGGGATACATCAGGTCGTCGGCTGCAGCGACCGGTGCCGCACTGATGGCAGCGCCGGCGATCGCAATGGCGCCGATGAGTTCGCGAATCATTCCCGCCCCTAGGTCGTCATACCGGGTTGGCCTCCGCAAAGCCTAGTGGGTGGCCAGTGGTGTACGAGTGGTTTCGCGGCGATGACCAACCGCGTCAAGGATCGATTGCCGGGTCACATCGCGCCGTTCACCGACGCGGCAACGTGTGCCGGCCCTGCGACCGGAAATTCGGTATGCGCGCCGCAGCAAGCCGCGTGTCCCACAGGGCGCCAGTCAACATTGCGACAAACAATCCGAAGAGACCGGCCGTCGCGAACAACGCTTCATTCGCCATGGAAAGCGAATACCCATCCGGGCGTGTACGAATCGCAGTTGACGGTCCGTTTTCGATGTTGCGGGCCGGTACACCCGCCCAGGCTGAATCTCGCGTCGGCCAAAGCCTTTTGACGTGCATGTAAACCGCGTGGCAAACATCTCTCAGCTTCACCGCGGGGCTGTGAGCCGACCTGGCCTTGATAAGAGGTCGTCGAAGGTTGGTGCGAAGCCCTCGACCCCGGCGCGAGGGCTTCGCTGAGCCGGGGCACCTGCTGCCGGGTGTGCGAATCGGACAAAGGCGGCCAGCCCGCTAACACAAATAGCCTGTTTTGCTCCGGTCTAATCCTCTGGGCAAACTTTCCGGGTGAGGTGGACGGCTCACCGGTGGAACGCGGGCTGCGGGGTGGACGCCAGTAGCTCACCCCAGGAATGGACGTTGGCCATTTCCGGTGTCGTGGACGTCGCGGCCGCCTCGCTCAAGCTGACGGCCCCCGCGACGGCACCGAATCCGACCACTGCGATGGCTGCGCTGCTGACGGCGATGTGCTTGATGCTCATACCTACGAGGATCAACTTTCGCTCTTGGATTTTCCTTGGAACATGGCTCGACCCGCCACGCGGGGGAACGTGGCGGGCCGAGGGGTCAGTCGGGGCGTTCTGTCAGAACCCGCCGGCGAGCGCAAGGAGATCCGGCAGGTTGCCGAGGTTGCCGATGTCTCCCAGAACCGGGACGTTCCCCAGCTCGCCGAGTCCCGCGTTGCTACCGATTTCGCTGACGCTCTCGATCAGCGGCAGGTAATTCACCACCTCGTCGGTCACATCGCTCGGAATCATCGGTGCAATGTCGTCCAAGGGGTCAGCGCTCGCCGTGCCTGTGCCGAGTCCGATTGCGGCCAGACCGAGCGCGCCCGAGACGGCGCCGGCGACCGCGATTTTCTTCAAGTTCGTTGTGTTCATCTTCGATTGCCTCCTATAGCGGGTCGGTGTCCCGACACCTGTAGCGGCACGAGTATCGAGAGCAGACCTTGGAAGTTTCTAAAAGCCCGTCGGGGGTAACGGAGGACGACCGCTTATCTGTCTGGAGGAGCCCGAATGAGCGCACCTGACCACGCTGAGAACACCGGAGACAACCTGCGCCACGCAGCGGAGGTCCAGGAGAAGGCGAAGGAGGGTGATGGGCCCGCCGCCACTACGGCCGAACAATCAGTCGAAAAGCTCCCGCCCGACTTCAACACCTGATTAGCCGCCTTTGGCGCCGTTTACCCGCGGCGTTCCGCGCGTCGGTGCCCGGTGCCAGAATCAGCGGAGCCCCCGCCCCGAGAAGCGCACTGCTGTTGGACGCAATCTTGTGACGGGGCCCCTGCCTTCTGAGGTGCCCGCTTTCGACCTCAACCCGGCCGTGGTGCGGTCGCGGTGAAGCTCACAACGGTGCAAGCTGGCCTCTCGCCGCCCCCTCGGGTCGGCGGGCGCCGCCAAGCGCGTCCTCTTAGGACTTTCCTAGACAGGGCCGCGACTGTCGGAGGGTCCGCGGGGCAACGCTAGCGTCTTAACCAAGGGGTTGAACCCCGCGTGGCCGCCTTGCAGGAAACGCCAGAGTCATCCCTCGCTCGTCATCGCCCACTAGCGCGATGAGTGCCGAGGCCACCGTCGCCTAAGTCCGCGACAATGAGTTCAGGCGAGGTGTTGACAGCCTTGGCGTTAGACCCTCGTCTGCATACGGGTCAGCATTTCGCCGGCGATGTCGCGCAATTTGATGTTGCGCCTTTGGGATTCATCCGCAAGCTTGTCGAACGCCTCACTTGGACTGCATCCGTGCAGTGCGATGAGAGCGCCCTTGGCCATATCGATGTCGGAACGAGAAATAAGCGCTGTCTCGAGCTGGTTGACTGTCTCTCGCGCGCTTTGCCAGCGGCTGGAGTTGCTGATCGCTTGACCCGCGGCCACGCTGTACAGACGCATGAGTTCAGCATCAAACGAGTCGAATGCGGTTGCGGCATGGCTGTAGATGTTGAGCGAACCGACGAGTTCCTGCTCGTAATCCATTCCCACCATCAGCAGCGGAACCGACAAACTTGCGCGGACTCCGTTTCGCTGCGCGGCCTCTACGAATTCCGGCCACCGTTGGTGTTCTTCATCGATGACCGCTCTCAGCGGTGTTCTCTGCATTGCGGCTTCAAGGCACGGCCCCCGGCCCGAAGCGTATTGCTGGTAGTCGAGTTCGAGCGCCTCTTCGTGGGTGCAGGCCGCGGTGCGGGCATCGGGCCACGAGAGCACGGCGATGCTGATGATGTCCGCGTTCGGGATCGCGGCGAGTGCCGTCTTGGCGACCCGTTCCGCCACAACGTCTAGGACCTCTTCGGCAGCGAAAAGGTCTCGTAGACCCTCGATCGCTTCTGCGGTGGTTTGCAGCCTGGCCAATGGCGCGAACAGATCGGCGCTCATGTTCGGTGTCCTTCAAAGCATGCGATAACCGCTGCTACGGGCACACTATGACGTCAGTCTATGCCTGATACCGATTCGGCGTGGTCGAATGCGCGTGCGGTGGGATCGGGTTTGACGACTGCCCACGACGGTCGGCGCGGCAACGCAAGATTCTTAACTGAGGGGGTGGGCCGCGCCGACGTCTCGCAGGTACACCAGCGACACCCCCTCGCCAGTGAAACCCACTTCGTACCGTGGGCCCTGATCGTTTCGACCCAAACCCGTGTCGGTGACCAGCATGGTGTTATTCGTCACCAACACCGCTGAGCTGGCGAAACTTGTGCCGGAGGACACTAGTTGGATTCTGTGTGGTTTCGAGTGGTGCACTTACGTCAATTCTTAACTTGCGAGTTGAGGTTAGCCGGAGCAAACACCGCAGCCCTGAACTTCGTGACTGGAGAATCCCGGTCCGCATCTATTGAGCGACCGGTCGTATTCGGCCGGTCAAACCATTGGGAGAAATTCATGAACAAGACACTTGTTGTCGGAGCCACCACCTTGACCCTGCTGTTCGGCGGTACGGGCGTTGCAGCCGCATCCACCTTCGAAGCACCGGCTAGCACCACCACGACCGTGGCGCAGGCGCAAGAGACGCCCGAAGATGACGGCGGCGACAACGGCCTGTGGGGCCTGGCCGGCCTGCTGGGTCTTGTCGGGCTCGTTGGCCTGAAGCGTCGCAAGGACGCCGACTACCCGGCCAACCGCGCGGGCGGCACCATCACCAACAACCCGCGCGTATAAGACATTCTGAGTTGAACGTGACCCCCGTCAGTGTTCCTGGCGGGGGTCACTTTCTTTCATGATTCGTGGTCGGCGTCGAGTGAACGAAGAAAGTCTTCTTGCAGTCCCCGCATTCCCACCGCGGTGTGCTGCCGCGTCGACTCTGCTCGATTCGATACGTATCAGGGCTGCCACATCGCGGACAGGTCACGCCGGGCATCTCACCTCCGCAGACGAACTTCAACTTGCTGACGCTCTCCAACCGTCCCTCGAGTCGTCGGCATCCAAACCCGACACAGCGTTTCGGCCCGCCACCCAGGAAAGCGGAGGCCGGCCGCACAAGAGGTAAGGGCCAGAGCGACCCCGACGTCAGCGTGTCATGGACGACCAGGTGAGTTGTCGGACCAGGCCGGCCTGACCTTGTCAGCTTGCACCAGTCATCTCAACGGTGGCACCGGCTGGCACCGGCACGTCACGCAGATCATCGAAGCGAGACATAGGCAAACCGTCCCGTATCGCGATCGCGAACCCGAGCCGTCAGCGCCAGTTGGGCACATGCCAGGCATGCCGCCCGTTCAGATCCTCCAATTTGCTCTGACCTGCCATAGCTCGGTGCCGGGATAGGACGTGCGGTCGCCCGGAGATGGCTCAGTGGTCCGTGTCAGCGCTACCTGTGTCGTGCGCTTGACGATCACCAGAGGCACTGTAGATGCAGGCACCGACAAGCCCCCTGGGGCCAGCGCGGGGCGGCCTCGCCAGCACGTTAGGCGGTCGCAGGGACAAAGTTTGTGCAGGTGCACTTGCTGTCGGTGACGTAGTCGATCAGGCGGCATGCGCCGACGTCGTGCCAGTGGCACATGGCACTATGCCCGCACCAGCACGTTGGCGACGGCTTGGACTCGCCGCCGAGCGCGTGCTTGAGCGCCGACCAGATGCTAATGATTCACCAAGGACCACCCTCTCGATCCAGGCGTTGGTGCACACCGGGATCGCCTCGCGTTGCTCATCGGTGGCTAAGTACCCCCGATGCCGGTCGATATACGTTTTCGCTGAAGACAGTTTAGATCCGGCTCGCTACAGCCCTTTGGTCGTCGCTACTGTGCGGGTCCGCGTATCGGTGCTTGCGCGCGAACATCCTTCGCGGCCCTACCCTGAGTCAGGGACGGCGGAAGAGCCGAAGGGACGGATTCGTATGTCGGGCCACGAGGATGTCGGATCGTGGAGAAACGTTGACATTCCAGACGACATGCCCGTTTCGCGAATTCTGCGTGACTATGTCGCCAATGCGTGTGGATTCGACAGCTACCTGTCGGCTGGCACGCAGGCAGATCCGTTCGATGTAATCGGGTTGTTGTGGGGAGCTGTCTTGGGCCTCGAAGCACGCTTAGCGGATGCGCAGCGGCAGCAAGAGACGCACGGTTGAGGCGTCTGCGGACCCTTCACCTGAATAGCCCCCGTATAGCCCCTAGGGCCCGCTGAGCGCCATATAACCGCAGGTAGAACTTGGTGCGCGATACTGGGATTGAACCAGTGACCTCTTCCGTGTCAGGGAAGCGCTCTCCCGCTGAGCTAATCGCGCGGAAATACATTGTTGAGGTGGAGACGGGAATCGAACCCGTGTGCACGGCTTTGCAGGCCGTTGCCTCACCACTCGGCCACTCCACCGCTGGGATTGATGCCACTCACCCTTCGAGCGGATGACGGGATTCGAACCCGCGACCCTCACCTTGGCAAGGTGATGCGCTACCAACTGCGCTACATCCGCGCGCGACGGGCGGGATCGCCGTCCGTTGCGAAGGACGACAATAGTCGACCCGAGCGAGACACCACAAATCCCTTGGTTCTCAGGTCATTGTGTCAACTGAGGTCGTAGGCCTCACGGGAGATTGTGAAGCTGTGTCGCGATCCGGCGTCACGACACGTGATGCCCGATTCGGCGCTCTCACAGCGAAGCGGGCCGGCCGTGATCGCTTCGCCGTAGGGCAGCACTTCTTCCGCGCCGAAGGTGGTGTCGCCGGCACACACGAAGGACGCGGGCTCACTCGGCACGAGCTGTATTCCTTGTCCGTAGTCGAACTCGCAGTCCGCAGGGCGCGGCGGCGGCGACCAGTCGCGGTCGATGATGTCGCAGCGCGCCAGATCGACGTCGATCGCGCAGCTGACGTTGCCCGTCGGGGAGATGAAGCCGGTGTACGCGGAGACCTCACGGTCCACTGGCTTTGGCTCGCCCGTCGACGACGTCCGCGCGGGACTCTTGGCGGAGGCTACGGTCTCGGCCGAAGAGGGGCTCGTGGGCTGCGGGGCGGGGGAGCCGCCGCACGCGGTTAAGGTCGCGAGCGCTGTCGCGAAACCGGCCACTACAGTCGCAGAACGTCTGATTACCTGGGCCACGGCGTGACGATAGCCCGGCAGCGCCGACCCAGCCGATGAACGTCCGAAAAGGCCCGTGGTCAGTGGCGAAACGGATTCGGGTCGAGGGGCGCCACCGTGCTAGTCTTCGACGTCGTTCGACAATTGCGTCGAGCTCCCCGGTCTCGTAGCTCAGGGGGAGAGCGTCCGCCTCACACGCGGAAGGTCACTGGTTCGATCCCAGTCGGGACCACAGAATATTCGAATCGGCAGCCGTATACGGCGGGCCCGCATGACATCGCTCGTCCGCCCGGACCACTTCCCGCAAACCCCCTGTTTCCGCTCGCGATCGCCAGGCGAAATACGGGTCTCCGGCTCGGTCATGCACCGCATCGTGGACTCTGCGACAGAAGACCCAACCAACGAGTCTAGCCACCATGCGAAAATTTGCTGCTGCGTTAATTTTTGGACCAAGTGCGAAGTCGGTTTTCGACGGTCAGGCCGGGTGTTTTGGTAGCCATTAGCCCGCCACGGGGCTGTTTACACGGGATCTGACGCAAGGTCGGGGCCGGGTGACGCGCTGATTTCTGGGAGAAGACCTTCGCGGCGACGAGATGTTGGATGTAGGCACATGTAGCTGTTTGACGACAGAGCAACTTACGTGCATGCTTCACGTAGCCCGGTTACGCATGTCCGGCTGGCGGGCTGCTCAATTCCTGCCGCTCGTAATTCAGCCGCAGGGTTGCCCGGGGTCGCTGTTGCTAGAAGTGCAATGGCATCACAACTATTCACCGTGTCGGACCTGTTGCGACACGGGTCCTGGGTCCAGCAACGGCTCGCATCGCGCTCGCCGCGCGTCACTCCACTTCGTCGGTCGCATTGGCGCGCACCAACGGTCTTCCGCACCACTACAGGGTCATCCGACAGGGGGGCGACAACAAATGCTTCGTGCTCATTCCGATGAAGTCACAGAAGCCGAGTTCCGTGCGGTACCGGCCGTCGAGTCCGTGGATATCCTGTGCATCGGATCCGGGAGCGCTGGACTGGCTGCCGGGATCGCCGGTGCCGACGCAGGCCTTCAGGTACTCGTTGCAGACCCTGCTCAGCGGGTTGTGACACCGGCGCAGACTCCGGTCGACGTCGAGTCATGGACGACTCTGCTCCAGAGGCGTTGGGGCACAGAGCTATTAGGTGACCAGACGTCCACCTATCTCGATGAGATGACGAGCAGTCTTGGCCCAGCGTCGGTCGCCAGGAAGGCCGGTCATCTTCCCGTCGGTACCGTCGAGACATTCACCGATTTAAGCGGTGATCCGACACAGACTGTGCCGCCATTCCGCGGGTCGGAATTGGCTACGTGGGCGCGTCAATGTCTCGCTTCGCCATTCGGCATGATCTTAAGCCGGGTCAGCACTTCGACGCTGACCCCGATGCGCCAGGTTCACGGCACGGACATCACGGCCACCCGCATCGTGTCGGTGCCGATGGCCGCACGAGGCGAGGTCACAGTTCGGGAGTGGTTGTCCGACGTGGCGCGCGACAGAAATGTCACGGTCAACGAGTGCTCGGTACAGGGGCTGCTCTTCAACCGAGGCCAGCCGGTGGGTGCGGTGCTCGACACACCCGACGGCGCCCGGTCGGTTCGAGCTCGGCGCGGTGTGCTGCTGGGAACGAGTTGTTCGACCAGTGATGCCGTACTGGCGATGTCGCCGATGGCGATAGTCGGGGGCGCCACCCTATGCGTTGTCGGCAGGACTGCAAGTCGGTTCGCCCGACTCGAATTCCTGCACAGCGCAGCGGCTTTGGAACAGTGCGCACCGCCGGGTCGCCTGGCGTAAATGCGGTCTGGTCACAACACGGGCCTGTCTAGCGCGGCTCTGGCGGCACGAGTTCTGATCGCCGGCGACATTCGCCTTTGTAGCCGATGTCGCGTTGTCGTTTGTCTGCCGCGCAGCGTAATCGCCCGTCGAATTCAAGATCAGGCGTTCGGACAGATGGATGCCAGTGATCAATGGCAGATCAGCGGCTACGCTCGCCGGCAGACCAAGGCACCTACCGCGAGGACGCTGACCGGCACGAGCGCAGCTATCGGGACCGGTATTGACCACGACACCCGCCGCGCAGTGCGAGTGCGCCGAAGGCGCAGGGCGTCCACATACGATCGCCAGATGCGCGAACCCGCGATCACCGACGACGGGCGATACATCGTCGTCAATGGTCGCCGGTGGCGGGCGACCGATCCGCTGATACCCGAAGAGCGTCGGGTCGAGCTGGTACGGATCTTGATGGCGTGGCGCCGGGAAGTGCGTCGGGCCAAGGGAACTGCCAAGGAGTCGGAGGCCCGGGCGGGTGTGCATGCCGCAAAGGTCGCGTTGGGGGAGCGTGGCGATCCGCCATGGTGGGACCAGAATGAGGCACACCGCCGCGCGCGGTGGCAGGTCGAGGTGGCGGAGCCGCGCTGACATCCGGCGCCGCGGTCCAGCCGAGGGCGCGATGTCAGCGGCGGCGTCGCCTCCAGACCAGGACGCCCACCGCGATCGCGCTGACCAGCACGACCGCTGCTATCGGAACCGTTCGTTGCGGGTTGTCGGTAGCCGAATGTTTCAGCGCGTCGGCCTTGTCGACGACGTGGGCCTTGGTCTCGGCTGCCTTCTCCTTGGCGCGTCCCTTGACGTCGAGCTTGTCGGTCAGGGCTGCGACTGTCTGACCGAGTTCCTCACGGGTCTGCTCGATGTCGGCCTCGATGTCGTCGATGCCGGCCTCTGGCCCTGGCTCGGGACGATCGGGGTCAGGCGTTGCCATGTCGGGCATCCTTCACTTCCTGGAGGTCGGCTTTCACCGTTTCAACAGTCTTCGGCGCTGCGGGAGTGACCTCCTCTGTCTGACGTCGGCCGATCAGAGCGGCGCCGCCCGCGACGAGAAACAGCACTGCCGCGACGATCACCGCTGCGGCCCACACCGGCAGTACCAGCGACAACGCAGCTACTGCCGCGCCAATCAGCGTGGCAAGGCCCAGGACTGCCAGTAACCCAGCGGCGCTGAACAGTCCTGCGCCCAGCCCAGCGTGCTTGGCCGACTGTTGGAATTCCTTTTGTGCTAGCCGCAGTTCGTCGCGGACCAGCCGCGACGTCTGCGTAGACATCTGACTCAGCAGCTCGCCGATCGATGCATCCGCGGCGGGCTTGGATTCGACTGCCATACTCACCAACCTCTGATTCGACGCTAGTTCGACTTGAGTGCCCGGCCTCGCGCTGTTGAAACGCCACACCGGCCGCACCCGTCACGTGACGAACATCTGCTGACGAAAGCGATTCATGGGCAATAAGACTCGGATGGGCCCGGGCGCGCAGCGTTGAGGGTCTCGTTGGGAAACGGCGACGTCGTCTTCGGATTCGCCGATTCCGGCCCACTGGTGCGGCGACGTGGTGGGATGCTGATCGTCATGCGGGATTCGGGTTCACGGGAATTGACCCGCACCCCGGGTCAGTACCCCGACCGGGTCGACGCCCGGCTGCTGCGAATCGGCGCCGTGTGCCTGCTGGCCTCGATGATGGCCGGCCTGGATGCCACCATCGTCGCAGTCGCTCAACGCACCTTCGTCGAGGAGTTCCATTCCAGCCAGGCCGTCGTCGGATGGACAGTGGTTGGATACATCCTCGGGCTGGCCACCGTCACACCGATGACAGGGTGGGCGACCGACCGGTTCGGCGCCAAACGAGTGTTCATCGGGTCGGTTCTCGCCTTCACCCTGGGTTCGCTGCTGTGCGCGATGGCGCCGAACATATTGCTACTCATTGTTTTTCGGACAATTCAAGGCATCGGCGGAGGTCCTCTGATGCCATTGACGCTTACCATCATGCTGCGCGAGGCGGGCCCCAACCGGCTGGGCCGAGTCTTGGCGCTGGGCGCCATTCCGATGCTGCTCGCCCCTATCAGTGGACCAACCCTGGGCGGCTGGCTCATTCGAAGCTTCGGCTGGGAGTGGTTGTTTTTGATCAACCTGCCGGTCGGTGTCCTGACAGTCGTTCTAGCTGCGATCCTCTTTCCGCGTGATCAATCGACACGATTGGAAAGGTTCGACTTCGTCGGCATGCTGCTGTTGTCGCCCGGCGTGACCGCATTGTTGTACGGGCTGTCAGAAATTCCGGGTCGCGGCGCGGTGACCGACCGCCACGTGTGGATTCCGGTGATCGCCGGTCTCGCGTTGATCGCCGCGTTCGTCCGGCACGCGTTGCACCGCGCGGATCATCCGCTGATCGACATTCGCTTGTTGAAGAATCGCGCCGTGGGGCTGGCCAACACGGCGATGCTCGTCTATGTCATCGGGGGTTCCGTCGGCCTGTTGGTCCCGAGCTACTTCCAGCAGCTCATGCACCTAACGCCTCTCCAGACAGGGCTGCACATGATCCCTGCGGGCCTCGGGGCAATGCTGACAATGCCGCTCGCCGGGACATTCATGGACAAATTCGGGCCGGGCAAGATTGTGCTCGTTGGCCTGATTCTGGTTGTGACGGGTCTCGGCGTCTTCACCTACGGTGTCGCCATTCAAGCGGCCTATTCGCCGACCCTGCTCGTCGCGATGGTGATCACCGGGATGGGCTCGGGCTGCACAATGTTGCCGCTGTCCGGGTCGGCGGTCCTGACCCTTGAATCCGATCAGCTCGCGCGCGGTTCCACGCTGATCACCGTCAACCAGATGCTGGCCGGCTCGGTGGGCGCCGCGCTGATGTCGGTGCTCCTCACCAACCAGTTCAATCGCAGCGAGAACATCGCCGCCGCCAACACGGTGGCGATCCTGCAACGGCAAGCTGCTGAAACCGGACTGCCTGTCGACGAGACCGCGATACCGCAGCTCACTCTCGGTCCCGACTTCGTCGCGGCCCTACAGCGCGACCTCTCCGCTGCCTACACAACCGTGTTCCTGGTGGCGGTCGTGCTTGTCGCCCTGACATTCATCCCGGCGGCGTTTCTCCCGAAGAAGCCGACCGGTCGGTCCGCCAACGAGCTCGCGAGGCCGACGGCCTGACCCACAACGCGTCGATTCGGACACGGGCCGGTGACGAAATCGTCTCGTTGACAATAGAACTCGGAGGTCCATCAGCCATGCTCGACGGTGAACATCACCATTTGGAAGCGCAACGTCACCATTTGGAAACGGCGCGGTGCGGCGTGTCCCGCACCTATATCTGTGCCGATAAATTGACGACGTCGTCCAGAGGTGGCTCTGGGGGCATGTGGATCAGTACCACGTGAAACGAAAGTTTGAGCGCACTGAAGGAGTCGATGGTAATGGCGATCTTTGATCGAGTCAGTATCAGAGTGATTGCTGCCGGAGTTGGGTTATGCGGCATCGCCATAGCGTTGACCCCTGGTGTTGCGGCAGCTGGTGGATGTGAATACCAGACGTCGGCAGGCCAGGCGCCGGCAGCGCCGGGAATGGTGTGCGCACCAGTCACTGAAATGGCAGGCGTTCCGATGGCGCTGCCCGGTCCGCCTCTTGCGCCGCCGATCGTGCCGCCGCCGTTGGTGCCGCCGATCGTGCCGCCGCCGCTGGTGCCGCCCTTGGTGCCGCCGCTGGTCCCGCCGATCGTGCCGCCGCTGGCCGGACCGGTCCCGATCGGGGCTCCCGTGGCAGGCCTACCGCTGACCACAATGGGTGGTGCCCCCGCCGGCAAGGGGGATCCGGTGGGTCCCGCACCGAGCGGAGCACCGGTGGCCGGTCAGCCAATTGCCCCCGGCCCCGGGGCATCTGGGCACTGACACGAATCCCTCCCCAGCGACCCGTCCCCACTCAGTGGGGGCGGGTCGCTGGTTTATGTCCACCCGGCGTGCGATCGACGCCATGGGCAGACACCTGACGCTCCGGGACGCTGCGCACGCGGTGTCGATCGGCGGGCATGCGGCTACTTCGATGTCCACCAATGCTTTTCGCTGTGGGCGTACACTCCGCGCAGAGATTCGCACCATGAGCGACAGTGTCGCTCATGGCGCGATGAGGATGAAGCCGATTCAGCCGGAGACTGTGCGGGGAACTTCGATGCCGTTCTCCCGCACGATGATCGGGTCGCCCACCTTGACGGTGTTCATGTACCACTCGGCGTCTTCGGTGCTGAGCCCGATGCAGCCGTGGCTGACGTTCTCGTACCCCATCTGATTGACCGACCACGGCGCCGAATGCACGAACAGGCCACGCTGTGTGAACCGGACGGCGTACTCGACGTCCAGCTGGTAGCCGTCGGGGGCGGTGACGGGAATGCCGACGGTGCTCGAATCCATCATCACGTCGTGTTCCTTGGACAGCACGGTGTACGTGCCCACCGGTGTCGGATACTCCGGTCGGCCCATCGACGCCGGGAACACTCCGGGCTTGCCCCAGTTGGCGCGGTGGTGCGGCGCAGGCAGATCTGACGGCGGCACGCCGTCGATGGTCACGGTGAACGTCTTGGCCGCGATATCGGCCACGCCGACGACGGCGGCGCTCGTCTCGAAGTTCGTGAGGGGCATGTTGCGAACCGAGAGCGCAACCGTGCTGTGAGCCGGCCAGAATTGGTCGGGAACCCACTGCACGACGTTGTTTTCGACCCAGTCGAACGTGCCGGTCATCGCGGGTACCGAGGTGATGTCGAGGGCGCGTTCGACCGCACGCCGGTCTGCGACAGGGGATCGGAATGTCACCACGACCGGGTGTGCCACACCGACGACTGCACCCTGCGTCGGGAGCACCGACGTGATGGCGGGCTGGTACGACCGGCTCGCAGCCGCCGTACTGGGTCCCGTAGGCCCTGCCACCAAACCCCCGGCTATCACGATCGCCGCAAGAACACATCGCACAACCACACGCATGGTTTTCAATTCCTTCGAAATTACAACCTTGTCAATAAAAGATCGTAGGTGCGCCAAGGGGTTTCGAAGTGCAGGCCAGCCTTCGCAATTCGATCAAGGGTTCGTCACGCTTCGGCAACGACCCGCGAATTGCACAACGTGATCACACGCTGGGAGCTTTGCGACGATTCGTCAGCGTCGCAATCGAATCCGCCGGGCTCTAGACGGCGTCGGGCGCGGTGTCGTTGACGAGTTTCGTAGCGACCTTGATCAGCGCCACATTGGAATCCTGGGACAGCTTGCGCAGGAGGTCGAATGCCTGCACCGCGTCGACGCCGTAGCGTTCCATGATCATGCCTTTGGCCTGGCCGATGATGTCGCGGCTTGCCAGCGCATTCTGGAATTGCTCATCGCGGCGCGCCGAGTTCCAGGCCACCGACGAGTGCGCGGCGAAGATGAGACCGATGGTCTTCGACTCGCTGTTGAAAGCGTTGGCGCTTTCGGCGTAAACGTTGAGCGCACCCATCGTCTCGCCGGCGATGAACAACTGAAACGCCATGATCGACCGGATCGGCGTTTCCGCCAGCGCGTCCTTGCGGTACCGCGGAAAGCGCTTGTCGGTCTCGAGATCGGCGACGTGGACGGTCTTCTCCTCCCAGGCCGCACTCAGGCATGGACCCTCGCGGTGCCGCTCTTGGATCTTGTCGAGCAGCATCGGGTACATATGCGTGGCGGCGGGAGTATCGATGTGCTTGCGGTTGCGGGTCACCGTGACTCCGGCATACTGCGCACCGGGAATCTCGGCTGCGGCGTGCTCGGCCAACTCCGCGATCACCGTGTCCGAGTCAGCACTGGGGCGGCTGTGCAAGTTCTGCACCAACTCGGCTATGCGCAAGTGAGTGGTTTCTACTTCACTTGAGATGTTCATGCTCACCACCGGGACGACGTGACTAAGTTTCACAAGATTACGCGTTGACGGAAGCGTAGGAGATGTATCGAAGCGCCGCGTCAGCTACTCCCTGGCGCCGTCGGGTCACAGGGCCTTCAGGTATCGCGTCGTGACGACCCGCTGTACCAACGACGTGAAGGGCGATGCCAGCCGGCTCCACCAGGTGGCGTGTCGCGAGAACGCCGTCACTTCGGCGAAGACATCCTCGGTGGCCGGGTCGTAGCGGACGAGGAACAACTCTTCGCCGGATTCAGGGTGGCCAGGCAAGGTGCCATAGGCGAATCCGCCCCGATCGGGTTCCTCGACGACATAGACGACGCGACACGGTGCCTGCACCGGTCCCAGATGCACGATCACCTCCGAGCCGACGGCGGCGAGCGCGGTCGTCGCACGAACCTTGACCCCGGCGCCGCGCAGCATGCCCCACCGCATGCCCGCCGCGGCCGCTTCCTCGAACCGCTGCCGACCGCGGCCGATCACGGCCGACTTCTGTACATGGTGGTACCCGGCGGGCAGCGTCGACGCGGTCGCGCCGACGTCCGAATACGTCAACGGCAGGTCGGCAATGTCGCTCAGTTTCATGTCGTGCCGACGCTATCGCGCCAAACGGCGATCAACGATGTCGGCGTACGGTTTCGAAGATGACCACCTTCACCCTCGGCGGCGATCTGCCCGTCAATCGTCTCGGATTCGGCGCGATGCGCCTGACGGGCAAGGGGGTGTGGGGGCCGCCGGACGACCACGACGAATGCGTTCGGGTGCTGCGCCGGCTGGTCGAGCTCGGCGTGAACTTCATCGACACCGCGGACTCCTACGGGCCATTCGTCTCCGAGGAACTGATCAAAGAGGCACTTCACCCCTACGCCGACGGGCTCGTCGTCGCGACGAAAGCCGGCTTGCTGCGCACCGGACCCGATGAGTGGCCTCCGCTCGGCTTTCCGGCCTACCTGCGTCAGCAATGCGAGATGAGTTTGCGTCGACTCGGCCTGGACACCATCGACCTATTCCAGCTGCATCGCATCGACACGAAGTTCCCTGCCGAGGACCAGGTCGGTGAGCTCGTGAAGCTGCAGCAGGAGGGCAAGATCCGCCATATCGGGCTGTCGGAGGTGACCGTCGACCAACTCGAAGCCGCTCAGAACGTCGCGACGATCGCGTCGGTGCAGAACATGTACAACCTCTCGGTCCGGACCGCGGAGCCGGTGCTCGAGGCCTGCGAATCCCAGGACATCGGCTTCATCCCGTGGTTCCCGTTGGCGGCCGGTCCCCTGGCTGCCGCCGACGGACCACTGCAGCGGATCGCGGCCGACCACGGAGCGTCCGCGTCGCAGCTTGCGCTGGCCTGGCTGCTGAAGCGCTCACCGGTGCTGCTGCCGATCCCTGGCACGTCGAAGGTCGCCCACCTCGAGGAGAACGTCGCGGCCGCGAGCATCGAGCTGTCCGACGACGAGTTCGACACACTGAGCAAAGCCGGATCGGCTCCGCCTGGGTCAGGCAATCCAGCTTGAGCCTGGGCCAGGCAATCCAGCTTGAGCCTGGGCCAGGCAATCCAGCTTGAGCCTGAGCCAGGCAATACGGTGGTCATGTGACCACCGACGAGCCTTCGGGTGCGCATCCAGGCGGAGGATTCAATCCGCCGGTACCCACCACCCGGGGTGGCCCTGATTACGGCCGGTTCGTCGAAGCCGTGCGCACGCTGCAGGATCATGCCCGCGCTGCCGACGCGCCCGACGAGGTGATCGCCGAGGCCGCCGACCTGGTCGACAAGGTCACGCACCTGCTGGCGCCGTACTACGCCGACGAGTGGGCCTCGCCGTCGGGACGTCGGATGGATCTACCAAACCGCGGCAATCTGCTGGCCATCCCGCTGGACCTGCACACCACGCCGGACGGGCGGATCGAGGGGACGGCGATGTTCCGCCGCTTCCACCTCGGCCGGAACGGCGCCGCGCACGGCGGTGCGGTGGCGCAGCTCTTCGATGGGCTGCTGGGCTATACGGCGTTCACCCTCAGTGGCAGCCGTGCCCAACGCACCGCGTTCCTGCACGTCGACTACCGCAGGATCGCAGTAGTGGAGAAGCAGTTCCAGGTCGACGGGCGGATCGACAGCATCGAGGACCGCAAGATCTTCGTCTCGGGCCGGCTGATGGACGGCGACGACGTCGTGGCCGAATCGCATGCGCTGTTCGTGAAGCTGAAACCGGGCCAACCGTGAAGCAGGACGAACAACAAGGGCCAGTTCGCGCCCGCCGGTGGGCGCGATGGCGTGACAAGCTGCGCGACCGGCCCAAGGTCGAGTTCGTCTACCGCATCGGGGTGGGATTCGTCGGCCTGGTGGTCTTCGCCGTCGGCATCGTCGCCATTCCTTACCCCGGCCCGGGCTGGGCGATCCTCTTCGTCGGGCTGGGCATCCTGGCAACCGAATTCGAGTGGGCGCGACGGCTGCTCGCCTTCGCCAAGGAGCGCTACGACAAGGTGATGGCCTGGTTCCAGGAGCGGCACTGGTCCATCCAGATCCTCGGCGGGATCTTCACCGCGCTGGTGGTCGCGGGCACCCTGTGGCTGCTCGGCGCTGCCGACTGGACCGCGGAGTTGTTCGGCCGGGATTGGCCGTGGCTGAACAGCCCGATTGGCTTGGGGTCCTGAAGCGACGCACCGATAACATGGTCGCGTTCCACATAGCACCCCGAACACCCCGACATATGGGAGACAAACCGTGAGCGCCGTCGTAAGCCCCGCCTCAGCAGCCCCTATCCGGGTCGCTGCGGGGACGACCGCGGGTGAGGCGGTGCGCGAAGCGGGTCTGCCGGGCCGTGGGGATCCCCAGGCCATCGTCGTCGTGCGAGACGCCGAGGGGCGGCTGCGCGATCTGTCGTGGGTTCCCGACACCGACGTCGACGTCGCCCCCGTGGCTGCCGATACCGAGGACGGCCGAAGCGTCATTCGTCACTCCGCCGCCCACGTCCTGGCCCAAGCCGTGCAGGAGATCTTCCCCGAGGCCAAACTCGGCATCGGACCGCCGATCGCCGACGGCTTCTACTACGACTTCGACGTCGCGCGGGCCTTCACTCCCGAGGATCTTGAGGCGCTGGAGAAGCGCATGCGTCAGATCGTCAAAGAGGGTCAGTTGTTCTCGCGGCGGGTCTACGAGTCCAAAGAGCAAGCGCGCGAAGAGCTTGCCAACGAGCCGTACAAGCTCGAACTCGTTGATGACAAGTCCGGTGACCCCGACGTGATGGAGGTCGGCGGCGATGAGCTGACGGCCTACGACAACCTCAATCCCCGTACTCGCGAACGCGAATGGGGAGATCTGTGCCGCGGGCCTCACATTCCGACGACGCGCTACATCCCGGCGTTCAAGCTCACCCGCAGTTCGGCCGCCTATTGGCGCGGAAACCAGGACAACGCGAGCCTGCAACGCATCTACGGAACCGCGTGGGAGTCCCAGGAGGCGCTCGACCGCCACCTCGAGTTCCTCGAAGAAGCGCAAAAGCGCGACCACCGAAGGTTGGGCGCCGAACTCGACCTGTTCAGCTTCCCCGACGAAATCGGTTCCGGGCTGGCGGTTTTCCATCCCAAGGGCGGCATCATCCGGCGCGAACTCGAGGAATACTCGCGCCGCAAGCACATCGAGGCCGGCTACGAGTTCGTCAACACCCCGCATATCACCAAGGAACAGCTCTACATCACCTCGGGACACCTCGAGTGGTACGCCGACGGCATGTACCCGCCGATGCACATGGACGCCGAGTTCGACGAGGACGGCGCACTGCGCAAGCCGGGGCAGGACTACTACCTCAAGCCGATGAACTGCCCGATGCACCACTTGATCTTCCGGTCGCGCGGGCGGTCGTATCGCGAACTTCCGTTGCGGCTCTTCGAGTTCGGCTCGGTGTACCGCTACGAGAAGTCCGGTGTGGTGCATGGTCTGACGCGGGTGCGCGGTATGACCCAGGACGACGCGCACATCTACACCACCCGCGAGCAGATGCGTGACGAGCTGGCATCGCTGCTGCGGTTCGTGCTCGACCTGCTCGCCGACTACGGGCTGAACGACTTCTATCTGGAGCTCTCGACGAAGGACCCGCAGAAGTACGTCGGCTCGGACGAGGACTGGGACGAGGCCACCGAGACGCTGCGTGAGGTCGCCGAAGCCTCGGGGCTGCACCTGGTGCCCGATCCCGGCGGTGCGGCGTTCTACGGCCCCAAGATCTCCGTGCAGGTCAAGGACGCGCTGGGCCGTAGCTGGCAGATGTCGACCATCCAGCTGGACTTCAACATGCCCGACCGTTTCGAGTTGGAGTACACCGCCGCCGACGGCACCCGCCAGCGTCCGGTGCTGATTCACCGTGCGTTGTTCGGCTCGATCGAGCGGTTCTTCGGAGTGCTCACCGAGCATTACGCCGGCGCGTTCCCGGCTTGGCTGGCGCCGGTGCAGGTGGTCGGCATCCCCGTCGCCGACGACCACATTCCTTATCTCAACGGCCTTGTCGCCCAACTGAAGACGGCAGGCATCCGGGCCGAGGTCGACATCAGCGACGACCGGATGGCCAAGAAGATCGTGAACCACACCAACCAGAAGGTGCCGTTCATGCTCGTGGCAGGCGATCGCGACATCGAGGCGGGCGCGGTGAGTTTCCGCTTCGGCGACCGCACTCAGCTCAACGGCGTGCCACGCGACGAAGCGGTGGCCGCGATCGCGAATTGGGTTGCTAGCCGCGAAAACGCCACTCCGACAGCTGAACTGGTCAACGTGGGCGCGAAGCCGTGACACGCGACGACGGAGCGGGCGATGAGCTGAGCGCACAGGATGACGACGCGATCGTCGACTACGGCGCCGGCGAACCCGACCATCTGCAGCGACTGTGGACACCGCACCGGATGTCCTACATCGCCGAGGCTCCGCTGCGGCGCAGCACTTCGGAGCCGTCGCGGCCGTTCACCGACATCCCGAAGCTGTCCGACGAGGACGGGCTGGTGGTGGCGCGCGGCGAAGAGGTGTACGTCGTGCTGAACCTGTACCCGTACAACCCGGGACACCTCATGGTTGTCCCGTACCGCGTGGTGTCCGAGCTCGAAGACCTCACCGATGCCGAGAGCGCGGAGCTGATGGCGTTCACCCAGAAGGCGATCCGCGTCATCAAGAGTGTGTCGAATCCAATGGGGTTCAACGTGGGACTGAACCTGGGCAAGGTGTCGGGCGGGTCGTTGGCCGAACACCTGCACATGCACGTCGTGCCGCGGTGGATAGGTGACGCGAACTTCATCACGATCATCGGGGGCGCCAAGGTCGTCCCGCAGTTGCTGAGCGAAACGCGCCATCTGCTGGCGACGGAGTGGGCGAAGCAACAGTGAGCGATCTCTATCTGATGACGCGTGCGGCGTACGAGAAGCTTTCTCGGCCGCTGGCCAAGGCTGCGTTGCGTGCGGGTTTGACCCCCGACAGCATCACGATCCTCGGCACGGCGGGCACCGTGCTGAGCGCGCTCACGCTGTTCCCGATCGGCGTGCTGTGGTGGGGCGGCTTCGCCGTCTTCATCTTCGTGCTCGCCGACATGCTCGACGGTGCGATGGCCCGCCAGCGCGGCGGAGGCACACGGTTCGGCGCGGTCCTCGACGCCACCTGCGACCGGATCGGCGACGGCGCGATCTTCTGCGGTCTGTTGTGGTGGGCCGCTTTCGGGATGCGGAGCACGTCGCTGGTGGTGGCAACGTTGATCTGCCTGGTCACCTCGCAGGTGATCTCCTACATCAAGGCCCGCGCCGAGGCCAGCGGGCTATCTGCCGAAGGCGGCATGATCGAGCGGCCCGAGCGGTTGATCATCGTGCTGATGGGGGCTGGACTGTCTGGTCTGTTCGGTCTGCCGTGGCTGCTGCACGTCGCGATGTGGCTGCTCGCGGTCACCAGCCTCATCACCCTCGGTCAGCGGGTGCACAGCGTGCGGACCTCACCCGGAGCGATGGATCGGCTGGTCAAACCCGAAAACACCGGCGGTGAGACTCCGGAGGCGCCCGCGGCGCAGGGAGACGAGTCATGACGACGCCGTCGGATCTGGGCACCTCGTTGAGTGGCAGGTTCGCGGACTGGGGCTACGCCGCGGGCTGGCGGCTTGTCCGCGCGATGCCGGAGGTGGTGGCGCGCAACACCTTCGGTGCCGGTGCGCACTACGCCGCGCGCGGCGGGGGACCCGAACAACTGCGCAAGAACCTCGCCCGCGTGCTCGGCGTCGAGCCCGCCCGGGTGCCGGACGGGCTGATGCGTGCTTCGCTTGCCTCCTACGCCCGATACTGGCGGGAGGCGTTCCGGTTGCCCACGATGGATCTTGCCGCGGTCGGCCGCCGTTTCGACGAGGTCAGCATCGGAACTCACCGCCCGCAGGCGGCCATGGACGCCGGCCGCGGCGGCATCATCGCGCTGCCGCACAGCGGCAACTGGGACATGGCCGGCGTGTGGCTCGTCTACAAGCACGGCACGTTCTCCACGGTGGCTGAGCGGCTGAAACCGGAATCGTTGTACAACCGCTTCATCGCATACCGGGAGAGCCTGGGGTTCGAGGTGTTCCCGGCGTCGGGTGGCGAACGCCCACCTTTCGAGCTGCTCGCCGAGCGGTTGCGCGAGAACAAGATGGTGTGCCTGATGGCCGACCGCGACCTCACCCGGTCCGGAGTGGAAGTCGACTTCTTCGGAGAACGCACACGCCTGCCCGCGGGGCCGGCGAAATTGGCGATCACCACCGGCGCCCATCTGATCCCGGCGCACGTCTACTACGACGGCGACGACTGCGTCATCGACCTGCAGGAACCGCTGGACACCAGCTCGAAGGACGTCACGGCGGTCACTCAAGAGCTGGCGAACCGGTTCGCGCGCAACATCGCCGCGCACCCCGCCGACTGGCACATGATGCAGCCGCAGTGGCTGGCCGATCTGTCGGAGGAACGGCGCGCCAAAATCGGGGCGACCTGATGCGCATCGGCATGGTGTGCCCGTACTCGTTCGACGTGCCCGGCGGGGTGCAGTCCCATGTGCTGCAGCTCGCCGAGGTGATGCACGGGCGCGGGCACGTGGTCAGCGTGCTGGCGCCGACGTCGTCCGACGCACACGGGTCACTGCCCGAATATGTGGTCTCGGGCGGAAAGGCCGTGCCGATCCCGTACAACGGGTCGGTGGCCCGGTTGCGTTTCGGACCCGCCACGCACCGCATGGTGAAGCGCTGGCTGGCCGAGGGTGAGTTCGATGTGTTGCATCTGCACGAACCCAACGCGCCGAGCCTGTCGATGCTGGCGCTGAACATCGCCGAGGGCCCGATCGTCGCGACCTTTCACACGTCGACGACCAAGTCGTTGACGCTCAGCGTGTTCGAGCCGCTTCTGCGACCGATGCACGAGAAGATCGTCGGCCGTATCGCGGTGTCGGACCTAGCGCGCCGTTGGCAGGTGGAGTCGCTGGGCAGCGACGCCGTCGAGATTCCCAACGGCGTCGACGTCGACGCGTTCGCGTCGGCGCCTGTGATGGACGGCTATCCGCGGGCGGGCAAGTCGGTGCTGTTCCTGGGGCGCTACGACGAGCCCCGCAAGGGTATGGCCGTGCTGCTGCGTGCCTTGCCGCGTCTCGTCGAGCGGTTCGCGGACGTCGAGGTGCTGATCGTCGGCCGCGGTGACGAGGACGAACTGCGCCGATCCGCGGGAAAACTTGCGAAACATCTGAGGTTCCTCGGCCAAGTCGACGACGCCGCGAAGGCTTCGGCGCTGCGCAGTGTCGACGTGTACTGCGCACCCCACACTGGAGGGGAGAGCTTCGGCATCGTGCTCGTCGAGGCGATGGCGGCGGGCACGGCCGTGGTCGCCAGCGACCTGGACGCGTTCCGGCGGGTGTTGATGGACGGCGCCGCGGGTCGACTGGTCCCCGTCGACGACGCCGGACAACTGGCCGATGCGTTGATCGAGGTCCTGGACAGCGACAAAGTCCGGAAGCGCTACATCGAGGCAGCTTCCGACGCAGTGCGCCGCTACGACTGGTCGGTGGTTGCCGGCCAGATCATGCGGGTTTACGAGACGGTCGCGAGCGCCGGGGCCAAGGTGCGCGTGGCCGGTACCGCGGGCGCTGCCGGATCCTTCCGCGCGAAGGCCAGAGGACTCAGTTGACCACGTGGATCGTCTCGATATCGCTGGCGCTGCTGCTCGTCGCCCTGCTGCTGATCGGCGCCTGGGCGTTTCAGACCGCCAACCGGCTGGACCGGCTGCATGTGCGTTACGACCTGTCGTGGCAGGCCCTCGACGGCGTCCTGGCACGTCGGGCGGTGGTGGCACGTGCGGTGGCCGTCGACTCGTATGGCGGGGCGCCGGCGGGTAAACGTCTCGCCGCGTTGGCCGACGTCGCTGAACGGTCGCCGCGGGATCGGCGCGAAGCCGCCGAGAACGAACTGTCCGCGGCGCTGGCGTTGGTTGACCCGACCACGCTGCCGCTGGCGCTGGTCGCCGAACTGGCCGACGCCGAGGCGCGGGTGTTACTGGCCCGCCGATTCCACAACGACGCGGTGCGTGACACTCTCGCGCTGCGCGAGCGCCCCGTGGTGCGGATGCTGCGGCTCGGTGGAACCGCTGCATTACCCACCTATTTCGAGATCGCCGAGCGGGCTCTCGGCGCCGCGGCATCCGAAGAGGCCGCGCGCGCTGCCGGCCAACGCGTCTCGGCGCGGGTCGTCCTGCTCGACCGCGACGGTGCGGTGTTGCTGTTTCGCGGCTCCGACCCCGCGGTCACAGATGCACCTATCTGGTGGTTCACCGTCGGCGGAGCCGTCGAACCGGGGGAGGCGCTCGCCGACGCCGCCGCGCGCGAGATCGCCGAGGAAACGGGCTTGCGAGTCAGCTCCGCGGATCTGATTGGACCGGTGTGGCGTCGCAATGCGGTATTCGAGTTCAACGGCGGGCTCATCCGCAGCGAGGAGAAATTCTTCGTCTACCGGACCGACCGTTTCGAACCCTCGACGAGCGGTCACAACGACCTGGAGCGGCGCACGATTCACGGCTACCGCTGGTGCGATGAGACAATGATCGCCGAGCTGGTCGCCAAGGGCGAGACCGTATATCCGTTGCAGTTGGGTGAGCTCCTCGGCGAGGCGACGAACCTGGCCGATCACCCGGTTGAAATGGCGACAAGGCAGTTGCAATCGATCCGCTGATCTGCGGATTCAATGGATTTGCGACCGCCCTTAGACTGGATTCAGTAGCAATTCGGAGGAGATAGCAGTGGATACCGCACCTAACGGGGTCCAGACCGGAACCGCCCGGGTCAAGCGCGGCATGGCAGAGATGCTCAAGGGCGGCGTCATCATGGACGTCGTCACGCCTGAGCAGGCCCGCATCGCAGAGGGGGCGGGTGCGGTAGCCGTCATGGCGCTCGAGCGAGTGCCCGCCGACATCCGCGCGCAGGGTGGTGTCGCACGGATGAGCGATCCCGACCTGATCGAGGGCATCATCGAAGCGGTCACCATCCCCGTGATGGCCAAGGTGCGCATCGGGCACTTCGTGGAAGCGCAGATCCTGCAGAGCCTCGGCGTCGACTACATCGACGAATCTGAGGTGCTCACTCCCGCGGACTACACCCACCACGTCGACAAGTGGAAGTTCACAGTGCCGTTCGTGTGCGGTGCGACCAATCTCGGCGAGGCTCTGCGCCGCATCACCGAGGGCGCGGCGATGATCCGTTCCAAGGGTGAGGCCGGCACGGGTGACGTGTCCAACGCGACCACCCACATGCGCAAGATCGGCGGCGAGATCCGTCGCCTGACGTCGCTGTCCGAGGACGAGTTGTTCGTTGCGGCAAAGGAATTGCAGGCGCCCTATGAGCTCGTCGTCGAGGTGGCACAGGCGGGCAAGCTCCCGGTGACGCTGTTCACCGCGGGCGGTATCGCGACTCCGGCCGACGCGGCGATGATGATGCAGCTCGGCGCCGAGGGCGTGTTCGTGGGTTCAGGCATCTTCAAGTCGGGCGATCCGGCGGGTCGCGCCGCCGCGATCGTGAAGGCGACCACGTTCTACGACGACCCCGACGTGCTGGCGAAAGTGTCGCGCGGGCTGGGGGAGGCGATGGTCGGGATCAACGTGGAGGACGTCGCGGCCCCGCACCGGCTCGCCGAACGCGGCTGGTAGACAACAGACATATGTCGATCGAACAGATCCTCGATCTCGAGCAGCTCGAGGTCAACATCTATCGCGGCACCATGTGGAGCCCCGAGTCCGGATTTCTGCAGCGCACCTTCGGTGGCCACGTGGCCGGTCAGTCGCTGGTGTCGGCGGTGCGGACCGTCGAGCCGGAATATCAGGTCCACTCGTTGCACGGTTACTTCCTGCGGCCGGGCGATGCGACGGCACCGACGGTGTACATCGTCGAGCGGCTGCGCGACGGCGGCTCCTTTGTGACGCGTCGCGTCAACGCCATTCAGCACGGCGAGAACATCTTCTCGATGTCGGCGTCTTTTCAGACCGACCAGAGCGGCATCGAGCATCAGGACGCGATGCCGTCGGCGCCGCCGCCTGACGACCTGCCTGGCCTGTCGGACATCAAGGCGTTCGACGATGCGGGGTTCAAGCAGTTCGCCGAGTGGGACGTGCGGATCGTGCCCCAGGAGGCGCTGACACGCCTGCCCGGCAAGGCTTCTCAGCAACAGGTGTGGTTCCGGCACCGTGATCCGCTGCCCGACGATTATGTGCTGCACATCTGCGCGCTGGCCTACATGAGCGATCTGACGCTGCTGGGTTCGGCCCAGGTGCATCACGCCGCCGAACGACAGCATCTGCAGGTCGCCTCGCTCGATCACGCGATGTGGTTCATGCGGCAGTTCCGGGCCGACGAATGGCTGCTGTACGACCAGTCGTCGCCGTCCGCGTCAGGCGGCCGCTCACTGTGTCAGGGCAAGATCTTCAACTCCGACGGTGAGATGGTGGCGGCGGTGATGCAGGAGGGTCTCACCCGCTACAAGCGCGACTTCACGCCGTGAGCGCCCCGCACGTCGGTGTGCTGGCGCTTCAGGGTGACACTCGCGAACACCTCGCCGCATTGCGCGAGGCGGGTGCCGAGGCGTCCACCGTCCGGCGGTTACGCGAACTGGAAGCCGTTGACGCGCTGGTGATCCCGGGTGGCGAGTCGACCACGATGAGCCATCTGCTGCGGGAACTCGAGTTGCTCGAACCGTTGCGGGCGAGGTTGGCGGACGGCATGCCTGCCTACGGGTCGTGTGCCGGAATGATCCTGCTGGCCTCCGAGATCCTGGACGCAGGCACCGCCGGGCGCGACGCCACGCCCCTCAAGGGGATCGATATGACGGTGCGGCGCAACGCCTTTGGCCGTCAGGTGGACTCGTTCGAGGACGATATCGACTTCACCGGTCTCGACACTCCCGTGCACGCTGTGTTCATCCGGGCGCCGTGGGTCGAGCGCGTCGGCCCGGACGTCGAAGTGCTGGGCGAGGCTGCCGGCCACATCGTCGCGGTGCGTCAGGGCAAGATGCTCGCGACGTCGTTTCATCCGGAGATGACGGGCGATCGTCGCATCCACAAACTGTTCGTCGACCTGCTCTGAGGGATTTCGGTGCGCGTACGATCGCGCAGCGACTGTATGCGCGCCGAAATCGCAATCAGCGGATGGGCAGACCCGTCACAGCGCGGCCGATGACCAGGCGCTGAATCTCGCTGGTGCCCTCGAAGATCGTGAAGATCTTGGCGTCGCGGTGCATCCGTTCGACCGGGTATTCCCGCGTATAACCGTTGCCGCCGAGGATCTGAATTGCCTCGTCGGTGACGTAGACGGCGGTTTCGCTGGCTACCAACTTGGCCATCGACCCCTCGGCGTTGTCGAATGCCTTGCCGTTGCGGGCCATCCAGCCGGCGCGCCAAACGAGCAACCGCGCGGCATCCACCCTGGCCTTCATGTCCGCCAGTTTGAATGCGATGGCCTGGAATTCGCCGATCTTGCGCCCGAACTGCTCACGTTGCAACGCGTAGTCCAACGCGTATTCGTAGGCCGCCCGCGCGACACCGACCGCCATCGCGCCGACCGTGGGACGGGTGCGCTCGAAGGTGGCCATCGCGGCCTGGCCTTTCGAACTCTTGCCCTCGCGGACCCGCGCGATCCGCTCCTCGAACTTCTCTCTGCCGCCGACGATCAGGCGGCCCGGGATGCGGACGTCCTCCAGCACCACCTCGGCGGTGTGCGAGGCCCTGATGCCGTGCTTGAGGAACTTCTGGCCCTGCCGGAATCCCGGTGTGTTCGGCGGGATGATGAACGACGCCTGACCGCGGCTGCCCAACTCCGGATAGACCGATGCGACGACGATGTGCACCTCCGCGATGCCGCCGTTGGTCGCCCACGTTTTCGTTCCGTTGAGCACCCATTCGTCGGTGGCCTCGTCATACCGCGCACGCGTGAGAATGGCGCCGACGTCCGAGCCCGCTCCCGGTTCGGACGAACAGAACGACGCGACCTTCGGGTCGTCGACGGTGCCGAACATCTGCGGCAGCCACTCGGCCATCTGCTCGGGTGTCCCGCCGCCCGCCAACGATGCTGCGGCAAGGCCCGTTCCTAGGATTGACAACGCGATACCCGCGTCGCCCCAGAACATCTCTTCGAACGCGACGAGCATGCCCAGGCCGGACGGTTCGCCCGCCTGCTCGGCGAAGAACTCCATGGAGTAGACGCCGACCTTGGCGGCCTCCTGGATGATCGGCCAGGGCGTCTCTTCGCGCTCGTCCCATTCGGCAGCGGCCGGCCGGATCACGTCCGCGGCGAATTCGTGGACCCAGTCCCGGATGTGGATGAGGTCAGGCGAAAGTTCGAGGTCGAACGACATGCTTCGATCTTACTCCGGAGTAAGATCAGCGCGATAGACGTGTGTTCGACTTCACGTCAGGGGCTGAACCGGTAGCAACAGCCGAGACGACGACCGCACCGTGTTCAGGCTGCTGCTGTCGACACTTGCGTGTCGGAAGTTCATGATCGCGGGTGTCCTGGGATCCTGGTCGTCGCTCGTGAGGGTGAGCCGAATGCGATCGCCGACGGCGAAGCGCCGCGCATTGGGGACCAGTGGGATTCGATACTCGACGTCTTCGCCGACGGGCACGGCCGCGAACCTGCGGCACGGCAGTACGGGTGCTCCGATCCGGCTCACGGTCTCGTCGACCTCGCGCAGGCTCGCTCTCAACCAACCTGCGGTCACCTCGGTGGCGGTGCCATCGGCGGCGATGTGCTCGAGTGTCGCCATCCACGCCGTGTCGGGTGCCGTAGCCGAGGCGACGAGGCGCAGCTCGATGTCGCCGACCATGTCGATGCTCTCGGTCAGCGGCGCAGTGGTCCACGAGAGCAGCGACGGTGGGTCGATGGGGCTGGGCTTTGCGCGGTTGAGGCCGCCACCCAGCGTGAGATATTCGCGGCTTCCCGGTGAGCCCTCATCGGCGCCGAGAGTGCCGTCGGCGCGCAACGCGAATGTGCTGAGAGTGGTTGCCGCGGGTGGCCATTCGTCAGCGGTGTGCCAACCGTCGGCCCCGGGCAGCACGTACCGTATCGGCGGACCGTCCATGATGCCGGTGTCGAAACCCTTGAGCCAGTGGTCATACCATGCCAGCGCCTCGTGATGAAGGCTTTCCCAGGGCCAGGTGAGGCCGAACCGGCCCAGCAGCGCCATGCGGACATTCGGGTTGTCCGCCAGCGCTTCCCACGCCGTGAAGGTCGACGGTAGGTGCAGTGGCACGTTCTCCCAGTCGCAGCCCAGGTACACGGGTATGTCGATGTTCTTGAGGAGAGGCAACAGGTTTCGCGCCTCCCACCAGTCGTCGCGCATCGGATGCTTGACGACGGTGTCGAACCACAGGTCATCCCAGGGATGCGGATTGTGCGGCAGTCGCAGTAGCCCATGCATCATCGTGACCGCCGCCTCGCCGTTCATGGTCGCGAACCTGCGATGTACCGGCGGCGCGTTGAGGATCTTGCGGGCCGTCACGATGAAGGGGTTGTGGCGCCAGAACTCGTCGCTGCGATCCGACGTCAGGCCCATCATCGACAGGAACGGTGTGATGAACGACGTACTGGCCAGCCCGTGGTGTGTCGCGGCGTCGTAGAGATCGGCGGTCACCGCCACGGGAAAGATCGCCTTCAGATGCGGTGGCTTCTCGACCGCCGCTTCGAGCTGGGTCATCGCGAAGTAGCTGATGCCGATCATTCCGACGTTGCCGTCGCACCACGGCTGAGCGGCAGCCCACTCGACGAGGTCGTACATGTCCTCGCGCTCCTGCGGGTCGAAGAACGCGAACGTGCCCTCTGAGCCGCTTGTGCCCCGGACGTTGGCGATCACATGGACGTATCCGCGCGTCACCCAGAAATCGGTGGCGCCCGCCTCGATGAACCCGGCCGGAGCGCCGAAGTCCTGCATCTGCCTCGGATACGGCGACGCGGCGATCAGCGCGGGGTATCTGCCGTCCGCGTCGGGTCGGTGCACGTCGGCAAGCAGGGAGACGCCGTCGCGCATCGGCACGTGGATGTTGTCGTCGCTGCGGATCGAGAACCGTGGCCGGCTGAGGTTCCGGTAGTCGCGGCCTGTGGTCTGCGGGCCGTTGAGAGTGCGCTCGGCTTTCATGAGTTTCACGCTACGTTGAAACTAGTTTCAACGCAACGTGAAACTTTTGTTACGCTGTTTCTTGTGCCGAAGAACAACGCGCCGGGACCCCGCGACGAGCGAGGCGTGTTGTCCGCGCGCATTCTCGCGGCCGCACGCGACGAGTTCGCCCAGCACGGCTGGGCGGGCACCACCATCAGGGCGGTTGCACGCACGGCTGATGTCGATCCGGCACTCGTCTACCACTACTTCGGATCCAAAGAGGCCCTGCTCGACGCGTCGACCAATCCGCCGCAGCGCTGGCTGGAGAGTGTCGCCAAGACCTGGACGACGCCAGTCGAGCAACTGGGCGAGGCCCTATTGCGGTTGATGCTGGGCGCCTGGGCCGACGAGGAGATCGGCCCGGTGTTGCGCGCAGTTCTACTGACCGCTGCCCATGACGAGACGACGCGCGAGAAGCTGCGCAGGGTGGTCGAGAGCAGCCTCATGGGGGTTTCACAGCTCGGCGCCGACGAGCGGGATCGCCTCGTGCGCAGCGGTCTGATCTCGTCGCAGATCATGGGCTTGGCGATGATGCGTTTCGTCTGGAAGATCCAACCGGTCGCGTCCATGACCGATGACGGACTGGTCGCCGCGATCGCGCCGAACCTGCAGCACTACATCCAGGGGGACCTGACATGACGATGGTGGAAGTGGAGCCGCAACCCTGCATCGACACTCTCGTACGCCTGCCCGGCGGCGGCGAGGCGCGACGCACCGAGTACGTCGGCACCGCATGGTTCGACGGGAAGCCGCAGGTGTCCGGCCTGACGCTGCGCAGACCCCCGACCGCGCCGCGCGGTATACGCACGCCGAACTTCTCGACGTCGTTCTTCCTGCCCAACAGCCTGGCCTATGACAGGGCCGCGCTCGGCGACTCGACGCTGACCGTTTCTGTGGTGCTTCAGGCCGCGGGCGAGGTGAGTGCGATCGTCGACGCCGTCGCGACGTTCACCGATGATCCTTCCGGTGCACCGACGTGGATACAGCTGCACCTCGGGGGTCACCTCGGCTGGCCCGCCGGCATCGGATACCGCATCGTCGCGCTGACGCCGCCCGACGCGGTTCGGTAGGGCACATATGTCCACGTAGACTCGTCTCCTGCGATGTTGAGCACGACTTGAGGAAGCGAGTAGGACACGTATGAGCGGCCATTCCAAGTGGGCGACCACAAAGCACAAAAAGGCCGTCATCGACGCACGCCGCGGCAAGAACTTCGCGAAGCTGATCAAGAACGTCGAGGTGGCCGCGCGGGTCGGCGGCGGCGACCCCGCCGGCAATCCGACGCTCTACGACGCGATCCAGAAGGCGAAGAAGTCGTCGGTACCCAACGACAACATCGAGCGCGCCCGCAAACGCGGCGCCGGTGAAGAAGCCGGCGGTGCCGACTACCAGAACATCACCTATGAGGGCTACGGGCCCAACGGCGTGGCAGTGCTGATCGAGTGCCTCACCGACAACCGCAACCGCGCTGCCGGCGAGGTGCGCGTCGCGATGACCCGCAACGGCGGCAACATGGCCGATCCTGGTTCGGTGGCCTACCTCTTCTCGCGCAAGGGGCTGGTCACTTTGGAGAAGAACGGGCTGACCGAGGACGACGTCCTGACCGCTGTCCTCGAAGCGGGCGCCGAGGAGATCAACGATCTCGACGACAGTTTCGAGATTATCTGCGAACCGACCGATCTCGTGGCGGTCCGCACCGCGCTGCAGGATGCCGGCATCGACTACGAGTCGGCGGAGGCGAGCTTTCAGCCCTCGGTGTCGGTGCCGGTCGACCTCGAGGGCGCACGCAAGGTGCTCAAGCTGGTCGATGCGCTCGAAGACAGCGACGACGTCCAGGACGTCTTCACCAACATGGACATCCCGGACGACGTCGCCGCGAAACTCGACGAGGAGTAGCGCGGTCAGCGGCTCCCGTTGGACGAGCTGACGTAGTCGTCCTCATAGTCGGCGTGCTCGTCGAACGCCCGCGCGCGCTTCTCGGCCTCAGGGCTGCCGGAGAACATGCCCTCGGCGGCCCGCGGAGTTTCGTCGGTCGTCCTGCTCGGCGCACTGGGCGCAGTCGATTCGGGCGTGAAGTCGGCGTTCTCCAGTCGCTGGATCGGGAGCACACGCCTGCTGTTGACCCAATTGACCATGCCCTCACGGACCGCACACCGCAGGTCGAACAGTGCTCCGGCATTGGGGGCACTGACCACGATCCGGACCCGGACCACACCGCCGACGGCATCGGTCACCTGTAGGACGCCCTTGCGGCCGTCCCACAATTCACTGTTGACCAGCAGTCGGTCCAACTCCGCGCGCATGTCGTGGAACGGGACGGAGAAGTCGACGTCGAACTCGACGCTGCCCATGATCTCGGTGTCGCTGCGGGTCCAGTTCTCGAACGGCTCCGTCGTGAAATAGGTGGACGGGAGCACGAGTCGACGCTCGTCCCAGAGTCGGACCACGACGTAGCTCAGCGTGATCTCCTCGACGCGGCCCCACCACTGGCCGTTTTCGAGTTGCACCACGTCGCCGACGCGGATGGCGCCGGAGAACGCGATCTGCATACCCGCGAACACCGCGCCGAGCGAGGTCTGCGCGGCCAGGCCGGCGACCACAGAGAGCACTCCGGCCGAGGCGAACACCGTCGTTCCGATGTCGGAGAACGCCGGGAAGGTCATCAGGATCGCGGCACCGCCGAAGATCACGACGACGGCGATCGCGAGCCGGCGCAGGACGGTGACCTGTGTCCGGACCCGCCGCCAGCGGCGATCCGCATCAGAGATTTCCTCGCCGCCACCCCCGAAGCGGGCGATCATGCGCCGCTCGGCGACTCGAACCAGGCTGGTGAGCAGCCAGGTCACGCCCACGATCAGCAGGATCAGCAGCGAGTGATCGACCAGTCTGCGCCACGAATCGGCCGGGTCCGACGTCCGTTGCACCGAGATGGTCGCAGCGACGACCATCAATGTGGCCCGCACCGGCATACGCGTGAGCTCGGCGACGTCGCAGAGCATGGCGCTACGCCGACCGATGCGACCCAGCGCCCAGGTCAGCAAGACGCCCAGCAGTAACGCGGCGGTCATGGCACCGGCGGCCCACGCCAGCGTAACGGCGAGATTCGTTGCGGTTTCCAGTTCGGTGTCGTCGGGCATCGGGTGAGATCAGCTCCACAGGTCGGGGTCGGGTCTCTTGGCGACGGTAGCGCCGCGCACGGACGTCGTCACATCGGCGCGTCGCGTTTCGCGCTCCTCCTGTCGCGTAATACCCGTTCCGGCAAGCAAAATAAAACGCCGTGGCAGTCCTCACAGATCACAACGGCACCGTCTGGTCGATCAAGAGACGGTGGTGGTCATTCCCCGACTTCCTAAATCTCTTGGGCTGGGTCGGGGATCTCATCGGCGTCCTTTTCATGATCCTGTGGCCGTTCTGGCTGCTGAGCAAGTTCTGCGGGGTGCGCTGGGTGATCACGATCAATCGCGACGGTGAGCGGGTCGGAAAAGAACGCGTGCGCGGCTGGAAGAACTCCAAGCTGCGTATGGAAGCGATCGCACAGGAGGTCGCCGCGGGCGACTACTCCGAGCCTGATTCCGAACCGCAATCCGGACCCGAGTCCGAACTCCCACCCGGAACCATCGTGTACTGAGTGCGGCGCGTGTCGGGACCCTGCGGTGTCCCATGTCGGCGTTAAGCTCTTCGAACACGTGTTCACAGACAGGAGCGGCCCGTGCGGGTGATGGGTGTCGACCCCGGGTTGACGCGGTGCGGGCTGTCCGTCATCGAGGGTGGCACCGGACGGCAGGTCATCGCGCTGGACGTCGACGTGGTCCGGACGCCGTCCGATGAGCCGCTGCACCGCAGGCTGCTCACGATCAGCGACGCGGTCGAGTACTGGATGGACACCCATCGTCCCGACGTGATCGCCATCGAGCGGGTGTTCGCCAATCAGAATGCGAACACGGCGATGGGTACCGCGCAGGCCGGCGGTGTCATCGCACTCGCGGCCGCCAAGCGCAACATCGACGTGCATTTCCACACTCCCAGCGAGGTCAAGGCCGCTGTCACGGGTAACGGTCGGGCCGACAAGACGCAGGTAACGACGATGGTCACCAAAATTCTTGCGTTACAGGCGAAGCCGACGCCCGCCGATGCGGCGGACGCGCTGGCCCTTGCGATCTGTCACTGTTGGCGGGCGCCGATGATCGCGCGCATGGCGGCCGCCGAGGCAATGGCCGCCGAGCAAAAACGCAAGTACCAGGCCACGATCAAGGCGAAAGCGAAGGCGGCACGATGATCGCATCCGTTCGCGGCGAAGTTCTCGACATCGCCCTCGACCACGTCGTCATCGAGGCCGCAGGTGTCGGATACAAGGTGATGGCGACCCCGTCCACACTGGCGTCGCTGCACCGCGGCAACGAGGCCCGGCTCATCACCGCGATGATCGTGCGCGAGGATTCGATGACGCTGTACGGCTTTTCGGACGCCGACGCCCGCAATCTCTTCCTCACGCTCCTCGCGGTGTCCGGGATCGGACCGAGCATCGCGCTCGGTGCGTTGGCGATGTACGACGGGCCGACGCTTCGGCGCGCGATCGCCGACGGCGACATCACCGCGCTGACCCGGATTCCGAAGGTCGGCAAGAAGACCGCCGAGCTGATGGCGTTGAGCCTGCGCGACAAGATGGTTGCCACACCGTCCGGTGGCGCCGTGTTCAGTGGGCATTCCGTGCGCGGCCCCGTGGTGGAAGCGCTTGTCGGCCTTGGCTTTGCGCTCAAACAGGCCGAAGAGGCCACCGACAAAGTGCTCGCCAACGAACCCGAGGCCACTCAGACGACGGCGTTGCGCTCGGCCCTGTCCATGCTCGGTAAGAAATGAACCGGTTCGAGGACGAGGCGCCCGAGGACCGCGAGGTCACCCCGGCGCTGACCGTCGGCGAGGGGGACATCGACGCCAGCCTCCGGCCGCGGTCGCTGGGGGAGTTCATTGGTCAACCCCGCGTTCGCGAGCAGCTGCAACTGGTTCTCGAGGGCGCCAAGAACCGCGGTGGCACACCGGATCACATCCTGTTGTCCGGGCCGCCGGGCCTCGGCAAGACGTCGCTGGCGATGATCATCGCCGCCGAACTGGGCACCTCGCTGCGGGTCACATCAGGGCCCGCGCTGGAACGTGCAGGCGATCTCGCGGCGATGCTGTCGAATCTCGTCGAACACGATGTGCTGTTCATCGACGAGATCCACCGCATCGCCCGGCCCGCCGAGGAAATGCTCTACCTCGCGATGGAGGACTTCCGCGTCGACGTCGTCGTGGGCAAGGGTCCGGGCGCGACGTCGATTCCGCTCGAGGTCGCCCCGTTCACTCTCGTCGGCGCCACCACCCGATCCGGGGCGCTGACGGGCCCGTTGCGCGACAGGTTCGGCTTCACCGCCCATATGGACTTCTACGAGCCGGCCGAACTGGAACGGGTGCTGACCCGCTCGGCCGGCATCCTGGGCATCGAGCTGCAGAGCGACGCCGGAGCCGAGGTCGCCCGCCGCTCGCGGGGCACGCCACGGATCGCCAACCGGCTGTTGCGCCGCGTGCGCGACTTCGCCGAGGTGCGCGCCGACGGTGTCATCACCCGCGATATCGCCAAGTCTGCGCTGGCGGTCTACGACGTCGACGAGCTCGGGTTGGACCGGCTCGACCGTGCCGTATTGTCAGCGCTCACACGCAGTTTCGGCGGCGGACCCGTCGGGGTGTCCACCCTGGCTGTCGCTGTCGGCGAAGAAGCCACCACCGTCGAGGAAGTGTGCGAGCCTTTCCTGGTGCGTGCCGGAATGATCGCGCGCACGCCGCGCGGACGCGTCGCCACAGCTGCGGCCTGGACCCACCTCGGTATGACGCCACCGGCCGGAGCCACGGGGTTCGGACAGCCCGGCTTGTTCGAGTAGGAGGATCTGGAATGGGATTCGCGGGACTTTTCTTCGCCGGCCTGGCCGCTCTGCTGCACGTCTACATCTGGGTGATGGAGTCTCTGACGTGGACCTCAGCCCGTACCAGGGCCACCTTCGGCATCACCGAGGACGAGGCGCTGGCCACCAAGGAAATGGCCTTCAATCAGGGGTTCTACAACCTGTTTCTGGCCATCGTCACCGTGACCGGCATCGTCATCGGCGGAATCGGTTACAACTACGTCGGCCTCGCACTCGTCTTCGCCGGCACGGGGTCGATGCTCGCTGCGGCGCTAGTGCTGCTGATCTCCTCGCCCGATAAGGCTCGCGCAGCAATCACCCAGGGAATCCTGCCGTTGATCGCCATCGTGCTCCTGGTCGTCGGGCTGGTGATATAGCACCACCAGCCCGGCATGGCGCTGTCCTACAGCAGGCCGATCAACTGCAGGTCGGTGATGTACTTGGCGATGATGTCGGCTGTGATATGCGGAATGTCCTTGTCTGGGCCGATTTTCGCTTCCTGTACCGCGGCGCGGAATCGGTCGGTCGGTGCGAACGACCCGCGCATGGGCGTCGAGGGCTGCTGATAATTGTGGAGCAGCGGCAACAGCGATGCCTGACGCTGCCGGTCCGGTAGGGACCGCATGCTGGTCTCGAACCGCTGCAGCCACTGCCGATAGTCGGGCACCCGGTCGAGCGCATAGCCGGCCTCGATCAACCAGTCGACGTACTCGTCGAGCCCGATCCCGTCGTCGTAGGGGTTCATCACGTGGTAGGTCTCGAACGCTCCCGCGTGGTGCACGCCAAGGATCGAGATCGCTTCGGCGATGAAATCGACTGGCAGACCGTCGTAGTGGGCGCGCTGCTTGTTGCCCGCGGTATCCAGTTCGTAGAACGACCCGGGCGCGATTCCGGTGGCCACCAGGCTCAGCATGAGTCGGGTGAACATGTCGGGCACGTTTAGTTGCCCGGCGTACCTGGGCTCCGCAAGGATCATGTCGCACCGGAAGACAGCGACCGGCAGACCACTGAGATCGTGAGCTTCGCGCAGTAGCACCTCGCCGGCCCACTTGCTGTTGCCGTAGCCATTGGCGTAGGTGTCGTTTACCCGACGCGTCGCGCTCATCACGCGCACATCGGCATCCTCGACGAAGGCGGGCGGATCGATCTGGTCGCCCACACCAACTGTCGACACATAGATGTACGGTTTGATCTTCGTGGTCAGTGCGATCCGGATCAGCTCCGCGGTACCCACGACATTGGGGCCGAACAACTGGTCGTAGGGAAGCACGTGGTTGACCAGGGCGGCGGGATCCACGATCAGGTCGACGGTGTCGGCCAGCCGCTGCCAGGTCGCTGCGTCGAGCCCGAGATCCGCGTCGCCCTTGTCGCCCGCCAGCACCTCGAGGTGGTCGGCGGCCATGCTGTGGTAGTGCTCGAGCAACTCGGGATCACCGCTGTCGAAGGTGGCGTCGAGACGCCGGCGGGCTGCCGCATCGTCCTTGGCGCGCACCACGCAGATCACCTTGCCGCCGACCAGTGACATCCGCTCGAGCCATTCGAGCGCCAAATAGCGACCGAGGAATCCGGTTGCGCCAGTAAGCAATA
The DNA here is from genome assembly GCF_000230895.2 of Mycolicibacterium rhodesiae NBB3. Next base: position 5,565,812 of record NC_016604.1, on the reverse strand, counting down.
CCGTACGGATCTCCGACGCCGGGCCAGGTAGCGACGATGCAGCCGCCACCGTCTGCTCATCGAGGAACTTGTCCAGCGTCAGATCACCGGCATGGATTGCGGTTGCATCGGGGCCGTGAACGGCGGCGAATGTCGGCCGCTTACTGCCTGTGCGTTCGGTCTCGACGTAGTCGGCGAGCGCCTGGATGTCGTTGGCCGGGCTGACGATCACGCCTACCGGAACATCGATATCGAAGATGTCCTTCAGCAGATTCGCGAATGTCAACGCCGACAGCGAGTCGCCACCGAGATCGGTGAAGTGAGCCTCGGGACCGATGTCGGCGGTCGCGGCACTCAGAAGTGCTCCCGCAGCACGGCTGATGGTCTCGACCACCGGTCGCTGGGCGCCGTTCTGCCGGAGCTCACGCAGTTCTGCGGCCTGACCGTCGGCCATCTCGGTGTACAGCTCTTCCAGTCGGGGACCGTAGAACTCCTTGAGTTTTGGCCGCGCGAGCTTGCGGATGCCGGTCAGCAATCCGTTTTCCAGCGTGAAAGGTGTTGTCTCGACGATGAAGTCGCGTGGAATTTCAAAGGACTGTAGTCCCGCGGTCTTCGCGACATCCTGCAGCGACTCGTTGATCGCCTTGGGTAGCGCCTCACCGTCTAGCGCTTCGAGCGCTTCGACGGTCGGGACCACCACGGCCAGGAGGTAGGAGCGGGCGCTGTTGCCATAGATGTAGATCTGCCGCACCAGTGGGCTGGTCTCGAACACCGACTCGATCTTCGATGCCGTCACGAACTCGCCTTGTGACAGTTTCAGGACGAAGTTGCGACGGTCCAGGTACTGCAACTGATCCGGCCCGATCTCGGCGACGATGTCGCCGGTCTTGTAGAAGCCCTCGACATCGAACACCTCGGCGGTGACCTCAGGTCGCTTGTAGTAGCCCGGGAACATGTTGGTCGTCTTGAGCAGCAATTCGCCACGGGGGTGCGGCCGGTCGGTGTGGAAGTAGCCCAACTCGGGCACGTCGACGAGCTTGTAGTCGATCACCGGTGGGCGAACCACCTTGCCGTCGTGGAACACTCCGCCGGCCTCGGTCGATCCGTACCCGTCCGAGAGGTGCATGTCGAGGAAGTCCTCGACCCACGCTCTGAGGTCCGGGGACAGCGGAGCGGACCCGGTCATCGCCGTGAGATATCGGTTCCCGAGCATCAGCGTGCGCACCTCGGCCCGCACCTGCGCCTCGGTGTCAGCGTCGGCGGCGGGGGAGAGTCGGGCCTCGATCTCACGCCGCGCCTCGGCAGCGAGCATGTCCCACACGCGGGGCACGAACGTCAGTTGAGTCGGCCGCACCAGGGCCAAATCGTCGAGCAGCGTGGACAGATCGCTCTTTGCGGCGAAGTACGCGGTGCCGCCGTGGGCGAGGGTGGCGTAAAGGCCGCTGCGCCCCATGACGTGGCTCATCGGCATGAAGCTGAGCGTGATGAATGGATCCGGGCTGTCGTTCCAGCCCCAGCTGGCCGGCCGCCAGGTCTGGCCGACGAGGAACCGGGTGTAGATCGCGCCCTTCGGTGCCCCTGTACTGCCCGAGGTATAGATGAGTAGCGCCAGCGCGTCGGCGTTCGGGGTGTAGGTCGGCGCGGATGGGAGGGCACCTCCACGCGTGACGGCGTCTGCCAAGGTCTCGATGGCGACACTGCTGCCTGCGTCGGCCAGTCGTGCGCGGGCCGACTCGAGCGCGTCGCGGTGGTCGTCGACCTCGGGGTGGATATCGAACATGACGAGTCGTCGCGGGGCGTGCCCAGTCAAGACGAGATCGACTGCGTCGTCGAGGAAATCGACGCTTGACGCTATTGCCGTGGGTTCGGTTTCGGTCACGATCGGCCGTAGCTGGGTCACCGGTGCGCTCGTCTGCAGCGGAACGGAAACGGCGCCGAGGCGGAACGCCGCGAGATCAGCCACGGTGTAGTCGACACTGGTGAATCCGAGGATGGCGATCCTGTCACCGGCATCTACGTCGGTGGCCAGTGCGCTTGCCAGAGCTTCGACGCGGTTCCACAACTCGCCGTATGTGATGGTGTCGAACCGGGGAAGGAGTCGCACCGTCGTCCGGCCGGTTTGGGGGTCGGTGACGAAGTCAACCGCGCGGGTGCCGACCGCGGGACGGTCGGCGTAGCCGTCCATCGCTCCGCGGATGATTTCGGCGAGGGGCTGCTGGGGTTCACTTATCGCCCTGGAGATGGCGGTGTCGGGTCGTGCGTCCGCGAACTGCTGGTCGTTTTCGTACAAGTCGGCGATGCGGCGCGCCAGGCGCTCTTCACGGGTATCAGCGGACATGGGAATCCTTTGAAAAAGTTGAAATTCTTTGCGGGCGCTACGGCGAGCCCTATTCGAAATATCGTTAGTGAAGCTAAAGCTATTCCGTTTGGTTCCTGCCAGTTCGCTGTGAGGATTGGCATATGACCAGGTCAGCTGCCATGTAGTGGGCGTGATCACAGCCGACCGTGAGTCCGCCCGCGGATTATCGGCTCGGCCTCGCGGGTACCCCCGCCTCATGACTGATACGCGAGTTCGGACCCGTGGTGGCCGCCTTCGGATGCAGCGCAGTCGCGGCGCGATGAGCGGTCTCGTCCTGATTCTGCTCGGTGCGTGGGGTGCGATCATCCCGTTCATCGGGCCGCTGTTCGACTTCGCGTTCAGCCCGGACAGGGCGTGGGCGTGGAGCGAGGCGCGCGGGTGGCTGCAGGTGCTGCCAGGTGTGGTTGCGGTGGTGGGCGGTCTGCTGCTGCTCGCCTCGAGCAATCGCGCCACTGCGATGCTGGGCGGCTGGCTGGGCGTGCTCGCCGGCGCGTGGTTCGTCGTCGGTCGCGCTTGCGCTGAACTATTGGGGATCGGCGACGTCGGCGCACCGGTCGCAGCAACCGAAACCAAGGCACTGGCGCTGGAGCTGTCGTACTTCTCCGGGCTGGGCGCGCTGATCGTGTTCGTGAGCGCTGCGGCGCTGGGTCGCGTATCTGTCCGTAGTGTGCGCGATGTCGAATACGTCGACGCCGCCGTCGCCCCCGCTCAACCGCAGCCGGTGTTCTCCGACTCCGACGCAGTCACCGAGATCCAGCCCACTGCGGGCGATACCGGGCGGCATCGCGGTTGGCGTGACGCGTTGAGCCGCCGCCGCACCGCCGCTCACTGATATTTCGGCGCAACGTAATCGCGTGATCTAGTTAGCTCCGTGAGTCCTTTGGGTCAAGCTCGTCGAGCAGCCGCTGCATCGTGCGCACCATCTGCGCGAAGTTCCGTTCTCCGACGGCCGCCGACCACCGGCGTTCGATATCGATGACCCGACCACCGGCGTCGGCCATCAGCGCCTGACCCCGCTGTGTCAGGTCGATCAGCTTGGCGCGGCCGTCCGCCGGATCCGGCCGACGTGTCAGGTATCCCAGGTCGACGAGGTCGTTCACCAACTCCGAGGCCGCGGCGAGGCTGAGCTGCGCGCGGTCCGCGAGTTCCGTCAGCCGAATGCCGCCCATCCGGATGTTGCCGAAGATCTGGAAGTGAACCTCGCGGACATCGCCGTAGCCGGCATCGGCGCGGGGGACAGCGAGGTCGTCGCGAAACTCCCGCAACAGTCTGACCAGCAGTTGACCGATCGCCAGGCGATCCGTGGGCAGGTCTCTTGACGGAGCCATAGGATGTGAGGATACTACGGTTACCGAAGTTTCGGTTCCCGAAGTAAATGGAGCACCGTGATGATCGTCCCTCGCCCGGATTTCGTCAGCACTGACCTCGGCCGGTTACACGTTCGGCGCAGCGGTACCGGTCCGCCGGTTGTGTTGTGGCACAGCCTTTTCGTCGATTCGCAGTCGTGGGGTCCACTGGTCGACGAGCTGGCGCGCGATCGTACGGTGTACGCGATCGACGGGCCGTCGCACGGTAAGAGTGAGTCGGTCTTGCGGGACTTCACATTCGACGAAGTGGTCACCGCCGCTGAACAGGCCCTCGATCGTCTCGGGCTTGTCGAGCCCGTCGACTGGGTCGGCAACGCGTGGGGCGGCCACGTCGGTATCCGCCTTGCAACGGGAAGCCGACTGCGAACGCTGACGACCATCGGCACACCGGTTCAGGGCTTCAACGTCAGGGAACGGGTGACCAAGGGCTGGCCGCTGGTGGCCATGTACCGGCTGATGGGAGGGTCCGGCCTTGTCGGCAAGCTGCTAGCCGAATCGCTTATCGGAGTCGATTCCATTGCCGCACAACCGGAGCAGGCTGAGACGACAATGGCGGCCTTTCGTAACGCCGACCGGAACGGCATGTATCACGCGATGCGGTCGATGATGCTTCACCGTGCTGGTGTGGCATCTCTGCTGCCGAGTATCACGGTGCCGACCCTGGTGATGTCGGTGCGTGACGACGCCGTAGGTTGGCAGCCCGACGAGGCGCGCCAAACCTGTGCAGCCATCCCGAACTGTCAGGTCGAGCAAGTGGAAGGCGGCGGGCACGTCGCACCCCTGCTGGTCGACCGTGAGCGAGTCCTGCGCTTGCTCACCGACTTCTGGGCGCGGACAGACCATGATCACGCCGCGAAATAAGTGCCGCATGAACTAGGGACCATCCATCGCTATCGACGAAATGTGGATCGCGTCTCGCGCTTTCGCTGCAAAACGTCGAAAGCGATGGCGCCGGGGAGAACTCAGCCGGTGAAGGCCATCACGTGCTTGATGCGCGTGTAGTCCTCGAGGCCGTACATCGACAGATCCTTGCCGTGGCCCGAGGACTTGTATCCACCGTGCGGCATCTCGGCGACCAGCGGGATGTGGGTGTTGATCCAGACGCAGCCGAAGTCCAGCGCTGCCGACACTCGCAGCGCCCTCGACACGTCCTTCGTCCACACCGATGACGCCAACCCGTATTCGGTGCCGTTGGCCCACGCGATCGCCTCGTCCTCATCGGAGAACGACTGCACCGTGATCACCGGGCCGAAGATCTCCTGCTGCACCAAGCGGTCGTCCTGGCGAAGCCCGCCGACGACCGTGGGTGCCACGTAGAACCCCTTGTCGCCCTGACGTTCTCCGCCCGCGGCGACTGTGGCGTGCGAGGGCACATCGTCGAAGAACGAGAGCACCCGCTCCATCTGGTTGACGTTGTTGACCGGCGGCACCCACGCGTCCTCGTCGTCGGCGGCCTTTCCGAACGTCGTCGTCGCGCCGCGCGCCTGCTCGGCGAGTGCCTCCGTCAGGTCCGAGGCGACCTTGGCGGTCGCCAGCACGCGGGTGGCAGCCGTGCAGTCCTGGCCGGCGTTGAAGTAGCCCGCGGTGGCGATTCCCTCAGCGGCGGCGGCGATGTCGCTGTCGTCGAAGACGATCACCGGGGCCTTGCCGCCCAACTCCAAATGGGTGCGCTTCAGATGCCCGCCCGCGCTCACCGCCACAGCGCGTCCGGCCGCCACGGAACCGGTGATCGACACCATCTCCGGTGTCGGATGTGCAACCACCGCGGCACCGGTATTCCGGTCGCCGCACACGACATTGAGCACACCGGGCGGGAAGTGCTTGGCCGCGATCTCGGCCAGCATCACGGTCGTGACCGGGGTGGTGTCGCTGGGCTTGATCACCACGGTGTTGCCTGCCGCGATCGCCGGACAGAACTTCCAGATCGCCATCATCATCGGGTAGTTCCACGGCGATACCTGGCCGATCACGCCGACCGGTTCACGGCGGATCCACGACGTGTGATTCTCCATGTACTCGCCGGCCGACTTACCTTCCAAAACCCTTGCCGCGCCTGCGAAGAAGCGGATCTGGTCGAGCATCGGCGGGATCTCCTCCGCCGTGGTGACATGGTTCGGCTTACCCGTGTTGCGGCCCTCGGCCTCGACGAGTGCCGCAGCGTTGCGTTCCACCTCGTCGGCGAAATCCAGCAGCGCCTTCTGACGGGTCGACGGCGTCGTGCGCTTCCAGTCCTTGAAGGCCTTCGACGCGGCCGCGTACGCATTGTCGATATCGGCCTCGTTTGACACGGGTGCGGTCGCGTACTCCTCACCGGTGCTCGGGTCGACGAGCACCATCGTGGCACCGCTGACGGAGTCGACGAGTTCGCCGCCGATGAAATTCTGAACCTTGGTCACAGCGTGAATTTCCTTTCGATCACAGGTCTTTCAGAACAAGAGCAAGGACGTCGAGACCTTCGATCAGAAGGTCGTCGCTGATGGTCAGGGGAGGAAGGAATCGCAACACATTGCCGAATGTGCCGCAGGACAACACGATCACTCCGGCCGCGTGGCATCCGGCGCACAGTGCTTTGGTCAGGTCGGGGTCCGGCTCGATGCTGCCGGCCTTCACCAACTCCATCGCGATCATCGCGCCGCGGCCACGAACGTCACCGATCCGATCGTCCTCGGCCTGCAGCCGTCCCAGTCGGTCCTTCATCAACGCTTCGATCTGCTGCGCCCGTTCGACGAGGCCGTCGGCCTCGATCGTCTCGATGGTGGCCAGCGCCGCGGCGCAGGCGACGGGATTGCCGCCGTAGGTGCCGCCGAGCCCGCTGACATGCGGTGCGTCCATGATCTCGGCGCGCCCGGTGACCCCCGACAGCGGCATACCGTCGGCGATGCCCTTGGCGGTGACGATGAGGTCGGGCTCGATGCCTTCGTGTTCGCACGCGAACATCGCTCCGGTACGGGCGAAGCCGGTCTGCACCTCGTCGGCGATGAACACCACATTGTTGTCGCGGCACCAGTTCAGCAGCGCGGGCAGGAATCCGTCGGCGGGCACGATGAAGCCGCCCTCACCCTGGATGGGTTCGATGATCACCGCGGCGAGGTTGTCGGCGCCAACCTGCTTGTCCATCACCGCGATTGCCCGTTTGGCGGCGAGCTCGCCGTCGGTGGCCATCTCCTTGCCGAACTCGGCGTCGCGGAACGGGTATGACAGCGGGGCGCGGTAGACCTCGGGCGCGAACGGGCCGAAGCCGTGCTTGTAGGGCATCGACTTCGCGGTCAACGCCATCGTGAGGTTGGTCCTGCCGTGGTACGCGTGATCGAACGACACCACGGCCTGCTTGCGGGTATAGGTTCTCGCCACCTTGATCGCGTTCTCGACCGCCTCCGAGCCGGAGTTGAACAGTGCCGACCGCTTCTCGCCGCTGCCGGGCGTGAGCCGGTTGAGCTGCTCGGCGACCGCCACGTACCCCTCGTACGGCGTGATCATGAAACACGTGTGGGTGAACCTGGCCACCTGATCCTGCACTGCGGCGACGACGGCAGGCGACGAGTTTCCGATGGTGGTCACGGCGATGCCCGAGCCCAGGTCGATGAGCCGGTTGCCGTCGACGTCTTCGACGATGCCGCCGAACGCCCGCGACGCGTACACCGACATCGTGTTGCCCACCCCGCGGGACACGGCGGCGCTCTTCCTGTCGATCAGCGCCTTCGACAGCGGGCCGGGAATCTCGGTGGCGAGGTAGCGGCTCTGTTCGAGGGTGCTCAATTCCGCCTCCTGACGAACTGGGTTCGGCGCCCGACGCGCCGCGGTTCGAGCCTAGTCGGCGGCGCACCGATCCGATTGAAAACTCCGGCAGCTTCTGGCGGAATCGTCGGTTGCCATCGATTGACGCAACGGATTTCGTGGCGATCGTTCAATCGCGGTCGTGATGACACACCGCTTCGAGCATCAGCCCGCGCGGGTCGAGCCAGAAGGTCGCGAAGTAGGGCTGGGGATACTGCGGAAACACCTGCGGCCGATGCAGCACCTCACCACCGAACTGTGGAATCAGGGTGGCGGTGACGAGTCCGTGCACATCGCGGACGAGCGATCGGGTGCGCACGCGGAACGCGAGATGCTGAAGTCCGGTCTGGTGCCGTGAGTACTGCGAAGGTTCAGCCGACGGGTAGAAGAAGAGGTATGTGCCCGGCTTGCCGTCTGCCGGCCGGTAGGAGAACTCGTCCTCAGCGGTGAAGAACTCGTCGAAACCGAGCATCGGCATGACCGCGTCGTAGTAGTTCTTGGCCGCCGTGAGGTCGTCAACGTTGATGCCGAGGTGCCCGAGCACTTTCAGAAGCTAACACTGCATCGCAGCGACGGGGGCTCTCAGTGATCTCCGGCCACAATGGCACACTGGTCACTGACGAAGCGCCTGACCTGCGGTCTGCGCTGTGACACCGAGACCGATACGAAAGACGGCTGCTGACATGGATCTGGTCATATTCCTGCCCCTCCTCATCATCATGGGCCTGTTCATGTTCTTCGCCTCCCGCCGTCAGAAGAAGGCGATGCAGGCGACCATCGACCTGCACGAATCCCTGCAGATCGGCGATCGGATCCACACCACATCCGGTTTGGAGGGCACCATCACGGGCATCGGCGACGACTCCGTCGACCTGGAGATCGCTCCCGGAGTGGTCACCACGTGGATGAAGCTGGCCGTGCGCGACAAGATCGGCCCGGATATCGATGAGGACGAGGATTTCGACGACTTCGACGACGAGGAGTCGACGGCCACCGAAATCACCGAAAGCCCTAACAAGAAGGACTGAGGGCTGCGGACTCAGCCTTTGCACGTACCCTTTGCGAGGCTGACGAACTGATCTCGAGGAGACCCTAGAACCGTGGCATCGTCTTCGACGCCGGTGCACCCCGCCCGCTACCTTGCGTTTTTCCTGGTACTGCTGGTCGGCGCCTACCTGTTGGTGTTCCTCACGGGGGACAAGAAGGCCGAGCCCAAGCTCGGCATCGATCTGCAGGGCGGCACCCGGGTGACGCTGACCGCTCGCACCCCCGACGGCTCGCGGCCCACCCGCGACGCCCTCAATCAGGCACAAACGATCATCAGTGACCGTGTGAACGGTCTCGGTGTTTCGGGCTCCGAAGTCATCATCGACGGCGACAACCTCGTCATCACGGTGCCCGGCAACGAAAGCAGCGAGGCGCGCAACCTCGGTCAGACGGCGCGGCTGTACATCCGGCCGGTGATCCACGCGATGCCCGCCGCAGGGCAGGGCCAGCAGCCGCCGACCGAGGCGCCGCAGGGTGCGCCGCCGGGCGCACCGGGCGCCATACCCGGCGTACCGGGTGCCGAACCGGGCGCGCCCGCGCCGGGTGGCGCAGGAACGCCGCCGGCCGCGCCTCCGCAGACGCCTGCGCCACAGCCCCGTCCCTATCCCGAGCAGCCGCCGACGCAGCCCACGCCGTCGCCGTCCCCGTCGCAGCCGGCACCGCCTCCTGGCACCGCGCAGCAGCCCCCGCCGCCGGGACAGCAGCCGCCGCCTCCAAACCCGAATGACATCCCACTCTCGCAGCGCATCGCCGACGAGAAGGAACTGCGCCAAAGCGCCGATCAGCAGATTCAGATCCTGGCGTTGCAGTTCCAGGCCACCCGGTGCGGCCAGGACGACGTGCTGGCCGGTAACGACGACCCGAATCTGCCCCTTGTCACGTGCTCGCAGAACGGCCAGGAGGTCTATCTGCTCGACAAGTCCATCATCAGCGGTGAACAGATCGAGAACGCGAGCTCAGGCCTCGATCAGCAGCAGGGCCAGTACATCGTCGACCTCCAATTCAAGAGCGACGCCACCAAAATCTGGTCCGACTTCACCGCGGCGAACGTCGGTACGCAGACCGCGTTCGTGCTGGACTCCCAGGTGGTCAGCGCTCCCGAGATTCGCGAGCCGATCCCGGGTGGCCGTACTCAGATCAGTGGACAGTTCACCGAGCAGACTGCGCGCGAACTGGCCAACGTTCTCAAATATGGCTCGCTGCCGCTGTCCTTCGAGTCCTCAGAGGCTGAAACCGTCTCGGCGACACTGGGTTTGACATCGCTACGGGCAGGGTTGATCGCGGGTGCGGTCGGGCTCGCGCTGGTGCTGCTCTACTCGCTGTTGTACTACCGCATACTGGGCGTGCTGATCGGTCTTTCGCTGGTCGCCTCCGGTGCAATGGTCTACGCGATTCTGGTGCTGCTTGGCAGATACATCGGCTACACGCTCGACCTGGCGGGCATCGCGGGTTTGATCATCGGTATAGGTATGACCGCCGACTCGTTCGTCGTGTTCTTCGAGCGCATCAAGGACGAGATTCGCGATGGTCGCTCGTTCCGTTCGGCTGTGCCCCGCGGTTGGAACAGGGCACGTAAGACGATCCTGTCCGGAAACGCGGTCACCTTCCTGGCCGCCGCGGTCCTCTATGTCCTTGCGGTGGGCCAGGTGAAGGGCTTCGCCTTCACTCTGGGCCTGACGACCATCCTCGACGTCGTGGTGGTGTTCCTGGTGACCTGGCCGATCGTGTACATCGCGTCGAAGTCGCCGACGATGGCCAAGCCAAGGCTGAATGGTCTCGGTGCGGTGCAGCAGATCGCCCGCGAACGACGAGCGGCCGCACACGTGACGGGACGGGGATAGCGAGATGGCCGACAAAGACAAGGACCCAGACGAGCTGACGACCAGCGCCGTCGAGGCGCCGGACCTCGCAGCCACCGAAGCGCCGCATCACGGATTCTTCACCCGGCTCTACACCGGAACCGGCGCGTTCGAGGTCATCGGCAAGCGCAAGCTCTGGTTCACGATCAGCGGCCTGATCGTCGCGGTGTGTGTTGCCAGCATTCTGATTCGCGGTTTCACCTTCGGTATCGACTTCGAGGGTGGCACCAAGGTGTCCATGCCCGCGCAGACTGCGAGCGGCACCGTCACCACCCAACAGGTGGAAGACGTGTTCAGCGAGTCGCTGGGCAAGCCAGCCGAAGCCGTGGTCCTAGTTGGTAGCGGCGATTCGGCCACCGTGCAGATCCGCTCGGAGACCCTGGACAACGCCGAGATCGAAAAGCTGCGCACCGCGCTCTTCGACAAGTTCCAGCCGCGGGGTCCCGACGGCAAGCCCGCCAAGAGCGCGATCAGCGACTCCGCGGTGTCGGAGACCTGGGGCGGTCAGATCACCGACAAGGCTCTTATCGCCCTGGTGGTCTTCCTGGCGCTGGCCGCCATCTACATCACCATCCGGTACGAGCGCTACATGGCCCTCGCCGCGTTGGCCACGCTTGTGTTCGACCTCGTCGTCACCGCCGGTGTGTATTCCATCGTCGGCTTCGAGGTCACACCTGCCACGGTGATCGGCCTGCTGACCATCCTCGGCTTTTCGCTCTATGACACCGTGATCGTGTTCGACAAGGTCGAGGAGAACACCCACGGCTTCGAGCACACCACCCGCCGAACGTTCGCCGAACACGCCAACCTGGCCGTCAACCAGACGTTCATGCGCTCCATCAACACCAGCCTGATCTCGGTGCTGCCGATCCTCGCCCTGATGGTGATCGCGGTCTGGCTGCTCGGCGTCGGCACGCTGATGGACCTGGCGCTCGTCCAGCTGGTCGGCGTCATCGTCGGAACGTACTCGTCGATTTACTTCGCCACGCCGCTGCTGGTGTCGCTGCGCGAACGCACCACGCAGGTGCGCAACCACACCCGCCGGGTCCTCAACCGCCGCAAGGGAAGTGCCGCCAAGGCCTCGGACACCGACGACCAGTCCACGCCCGCGGAGGCCGCGACGGCCACCGCGGCGGTGTCGAGCGCCGCCGCGGCGCCCGACAAGCCGGCGCCCGGTGCCCGTCCGGTGCGCCCGACGGGCACGCGGACCGGACGACCTTCGGGTAAGCGCAACACCCGGCGGCGGTAAACCATGGCCATGGCATGGAGCCGCCGCGGGGGAGCGCTCGCGGCCGCAATGATGGTCGGGGCCGCGGGTCTGTCGTCCTGCTCGAGTGGCCCCGCCGAGAGCATCGACTTCGCCGTGGACGGGCTGCTGACGACCTACAACACCAATACGGTCGCCGGCGCGGCATCCGGTGGACCGCAGGCGTTCGCGCGCGTCCTGACCGGCTTCAACTACCACGGTCCCGACGGGCAGATCGTCGGTGATCACGACTTCGGCAAGGTCTCCGTTGTCGGCCGGGCGCCCCTCATACTCGACTACGAGATCAACGCCGACGCGGTGTATTCCGACGGCAAGCCGATCACCTGCGACGACATGGTGCTGGCGTGGGCTTCGCAGTCCGGTCGATTCCCGGGCTTCGATGCGGCCAGCCGTGCGGGCTACGTCGACGTCGCGTCGGTGGATTGCGCGCCGGGACAGAAGCGGGCGCGCGTGTCTTTCGCGCAGGATCGTGCATTCGTCGACTACGGCCAGTTGTTCGCCGCGACGTCGATGATGCCGTCGCATGTGATCGCCGACGAGCTCGGTCTGCCCGACGGTGGCGTCGTCAACGCGATCACCAAGAACGACGGGCCGGCGGTCGAGCGCATCGCCCAGGCCTGGAACACCACGTGGAATCTGAAGCGTGACGTCGACATCAAGAAGTTCCCGTCGTCGGGCCCTTACAAGCTGGAGTCGGTCACCGAGGGCGGCGCCGTCGTGCTGGTGGCGAACGACAAATGGTGGGGAGCCCCGCCGGTCACCTCCAAGGTCACGGTGTGGCCGCGCGGCGCCGATATCCAGGACCGCATCAACCAGCGCGCCTACGACGTCGTCGACGTCGCGGCCGGATCCTCGGGCACGCTGAACCTGCCCGACGATTACGTCCGCACCGACTCCCCGTCAGCCGGCATCGAGCAGCTCATCTTCGCCTCGCAGGGTCCGATGTCTACGACGCCGGAGCGCCGCGCGCTGGCGCAGTGCACACCACGTGACGTGATCGCCCGCAACGCCGCAGTGCCGATCGCCAACGCGCGCCTGAACCCCGTCACCGAGGACGCCTACAGCGCGGCCGAGAACACGGTGGAAGCCGGCAAGTTCAGCGTCGCCGATCCGGTTGCCGCGCGGGCTTCGATCAACAACCGCCCGTTGACAGTCCGGATCGGGTACCAGAGCCCCAATGCCCGGCTCGCGGCCACCGTCGGCGCCATCGCCAAGGCATGCGCGCCCGCCGGAATCACCGTCCAGGACGTCGCGACCGAGGAAACCGGCCCGCTGACACTGCGCGACAACAAGATCGACGTCCTGCTCGCCAGTACGGGCGGCGCCGCGGGCAGCGGGTCGTCCGGATCCAATGCGATGGACGCCTACGACCTGCATTCGGCGAACGGCAACAACCTGTCCCGCTACAACAACGAGCGCGTCGACGGCATAATCTCCACGATCGCGGTCACCACCGACCCCAAGGAACTGTCGCGCTTGCTCGGAGAAGGCGCGACGATCCTGTGGACTGACATGCCGACGCTTCCGCTCTATCGTCAGCAGCGCACGGTGCTGACGTCCAAGCAGATGTACGCGGTGAGTAGCAGTCCGACTCGATGGGGTGCGGGATGGAACATGGACCGCTGGGCGCTGGGCCAGTGAGCGCATCGGTTCCGGGCGCGGATATCGCCGCCCTCGTCGCCTCGCTGATGCGGGATGTGCCGGACTTTCCCGAGCCGGGCATCCAGTTCAAGGACCTGACGCCGCTGCTGGCCGACGCGCACGGTCTGGCGGGTGTCACCGACGCACTGGCCGAGACCGCCCGGGGCGCCGACCTGGTGGCCGGCATCGATGCGCGCGGATTCCTGCTGGGAGCGGCGGTCGCCCTTCGGCTGGGGACCGGTGTGCTGGCGGTCCGCAAGGGCGGCAAGCTGCCGCCTCCGGTGCACAGCCAGACCTATCAGCTGGAATACGGCTCCGCGACGCTCGAGCTTCCGGCCGACGGCATCGAGCTCACCGGCCGCACGATCGTGATCATCGACGACGTTCTGGCCACCGGCGGCACCGTGGCCGCGACGAACAAGCTGCTTCAGCAGTGCGGCGCAACGGTCACCGGCGCTGCCGTCGTGCTCGAACTGGCGGCCCTGAACGGCCGCGACGTGCTTGAACCACTACCGGTGACGTCCCTGCTGACGATCTGAGCCGTATCCTGAAAAGTCTGAGCGCACGCCCGAACAGACTCCGGAGGTGACGATGGCTGAAGATCCCGGCACGGGACAGGCCGTGCAGTCGCCGCCGAGCGCTCAGATGCCGGAGACCCAGCCCCTGGAGATCCCGAAGACGGATTCATCAAAAGCGGCGACGAGCGCGTCGCGTCGGGTGCGGGCCCGGCTGGCTCGCCGGATGACGGCCCAACGCAGCCTCGTCAACCCGGTGCTGGAGCCGCTCGTCGCGGTCCACAAACAGTTCTATCCCAAGGCCAACCTGACGCTGTTGCAGCGCGCGTACGAGGTCGCCGAGGAGCGTCACGCCGGCCAACTGCGCCGTTCCGGTGACCCCTACATCACCCATCCGCTGGCCGTCGCGAACATATTGGCCGAGCTCGAGATGGACACCACGACGCTGATCGCGGCCCTGCTCCATGACACCGTCGAGGACACCGGTTACACGCTCGAGGCGCTGACCGAAGAGTTCGGCACCGAGGTCGGCCACCTCGTCGACGGCGTCACCAAACTGGACAAGGTCGCCTTGGGCACCGCGGCCGAGGGCGAGACCATCCGCAAGATGATCCTCGCGATGGCCCGCGATCCGCGGGTGCTGGTCATCAAGGTCGCCGACCGGTTGCACAACATGCGCACCATGCGTTTCCTGCCCCCGGAGAAACAGGCGGCCAAGTCCCGCGAAACGCTGGAAGTGATTGCGCCGCTGGCACATCGACTCGGTATGGCGACCGTCAAGTGGGAGCTCGAGGATCTATCGTTCGCGATCCTGCATCCGAAGAAGTACGAGGAGATCGTACGGCTGGTCGCCGACCGGGCCCCGTCTCGCGACATCTATCTGGCCAAGGTGCGCGCCGAGATCACCGCGACGCTCAACGCGTCCAAGATCAACGCGGTGGTCGAGGGCAGGCCGAAGCACTACTGGTCGATCTACCAGAAGATGATCGTCAAGGGCCGCGACTTCGACGACATCCACGACCTCGTCGGGGTGCGCATCCTTTGCGACGACGTCCGCGACTGCTATGCGGCTGTGGGCGTGGTGCATTCGCTCTGGCAGCCGATCGCGGGCCGGTTCAAGGACTACATCGCCCAGCCGCGCTTCGGTGTGTATCAGTCATTGCACACCACCGTCGTCGGTCCCGAGGGCAAGCCGCTGGAAGTGCAGATCCGCACCGTCGACATGCACAAGACCGCGGAGTATGGCATCGCCGCGCACTGGCGCTACAAGGAAGCCAAGGGCCGCAACGGAGCGCCGGCGAACCACGCCGCCGCCGAGATCGACGACATGGCTTGGATGCGTCAGCTTCTCGACTGGCAGCGGGAGGCCGCCGACCCCGGAGAGTTCCTCGAGTCGCTGCGCTACGACCTTGCGGTGCAGGAGATCTTCGTGTTCACGCCGAAGGGCGATCTGATCACGTTGCCTACGGGCTCGACTCCGGTGGACTTCGCCTACGCCGTGCACACCGAGGTCGGCCACCGGTGTATCGGCTCACGCGTGAACGGCCGGTTGGTCGCGTTGGAGCGCAAACTCGAAAACGGCGACCAGGTAGAGGTGTTCACTTCCAAGGCGCCGAACGCAGGCCCGTCGCGCGACTGGCAGACGTTTGTGGTGTCGCCGCGGGCGAAGGCGAAGATCCGCCAGTGGTTTGCCAAGGAGCGACGTGAAGAGGCGCTCGAATCGGGCAAGGACGCCATCGCCCGTGAAGTGCGACGCGCCGGAATTCCGTTGCAGCGGTTGATGAATGCCGAACAGGTTGCCGCACTCGCCCGTGAGTTGCGCTACGTGGACGTGTCTGCGCTCTACACCGCCGTGGGTGAGGGTCATGTGTCGGCCCGGCACGTCGTGCAGCGTCTCGTCGCCCAACTCGGCGGCGACGAGGACGCCACCGACGAAATCGCCGAGCGCGCCACACCGTCCACCATGCCGGTGCGTCAACGTCACACCGACGATGTCGGCGTCGCCGTGCCGGGTGCGCCGGGGGTGCTCTCCAAGCTCGCCAAATGCTGCACTCCGGTTCCCGGCGACATCATCATGGGGTTCGTCACCCGCGGCGGTGGTGTCAGCGTGCATCGGACCGACTGCACCAATGCAGCGTCGCTGCAAGAACAGTCGGAGCGGATCATCGACGTGCAATGGGCCCCGTCGCCGTCGTCGGTGTTCCTGGTCGCCATTCAGGTCGAGGCGCTGGACCGGCACCGGTTGCTGTCGGATGTGACCCGCGTGCTGGCCGACGAGAAGGTCAACATCCTCTCGGCGTCGGTGACCACGTCCGACGACCGTGTGGCGATCAGCAGGTTCACCTTCGAGATGGGGGACCCGAAGCATCTGGGGCACCTGCTCAACGTGGTGCGCAACGTGGAGGGCGTGTACGACGTCTACCGCGTCACCTCGGCCGCCTAGGTGTTTTGAGCAAATAATCGCGCGACCGACAATTTGTCGTCATAATTCGGCGATGCGTACCGCACTTGTCGCGACTCTTGCCGCTGCCGCCCTGCTGGTCGCCGGTTGCGGTTCCACCATCAAGCCCGAGGGTGCCGCGCAATCGGTCGTTGATCTAGTGAAGAAGCAAACGGGTTTCGAGCCCAAAGACGTGAAGTGTCCCGAGGGTGTCGAGGCCAAGGTGGGCACGAAGTTCGAGTGCAAGTTCACCGGACCCGAAGGCTCGGAGTACACCGCAGACATGCGCGTGACCAAGGTCGAGGGTGACGACGTCGAGTTCTACATCGAGACGAAGCCGAGCAGCTAGCTCGCGACGTCAGTCGACCCGCACCGACTCGATCTTCACGGTCTGGTTGGGCTCACCGTCGCCGCTGCTGTCGGCGACACCGCCGGCGGCGATCTTGTCGAGGGTGGCCAGTCCGGTCTTGTCGATGGTGCCGAACACCGTGTACGTCGGCGGTAACGCTGAGTCCTCGTACACCAGGAAGAACTGGCTGCCGTTGGTGCCTATCCCGGCGTTGGCCATCGCCAGCGTGCCCCGCGGGTAGCGCATCGGCGTCTTCAGCGACGGGTCGGTGAGCCGGAACTGGTTGGTGGGGTACTCGTTCGGGAACCTGTAGCCCGGACCGCCGGTTCCGCTGCCGGACGGGTCGCCGCACTGCAGCACGCCGAGTGTGGGGGTCGTCGTCAGGCGATGGCACGTGGTGTCGTCGAAAAATCCTTGCTGGGCCAGGCTGGCGAAGTTGTTGACGGTGCAGGGAGCTTTGGCATTGTCCAGCTGCAGTCCGATGGCGCCGCGGTTGGTCTTGATGCCGGCACTGATCAATGCGGGTTCAGTCGGAACCCGTCCGGTGCGCGGCGGCTTGGCGGGCTTGCTCGCCGGTTCCGTGGTCGTCGGGTATTGGCAGTTGGATCCCAGGGTGGCCGGGCGCTTGAACTCGGGAAGGGGCGGGGCGTTGATGGGCCGCGTCGGAGTGGCCGTGTAGTCCGTCGTCATCCCGTCCAGGTCCTCGAGGCTGCGACCCACCGCGATGACGAACAGCACGCTCAACACCACCACGAGGATCGTCAGCGCGGTGATCAGGTAGCTGATGATCAGGCCGGCGAGGGCCAACCCGCGGCCCTCTTCTCCGGTCTTCTTGATCTGCGAAAGGGAGATGTGCCCGAATACGATCCCCAGCGGTGCGAACACGAACGCGCACACCAGCGACGCGATGGCCAGCGTGTTCGTTGGCTGGGGCGGCGGATAGCCGGGGTAGCCCGAAGGATATCCGCCATACGGCGGGTACGCGCCATACGGCGGTGGGTACGCGCCGTAGGGCGGCGGCGGATTCGTCACGGATCCAGCATCAGCGAGGTGATCTTGACGTCCGACTTCGGCTTACCGTCCGGTGCGCCATCGGTCGTGCCGGCCGCGGCGATCTTGTCGAGCGTGGCCAGACCGGTTTCGTCGATCGTGCCGAACACGGTGTAGTTCGGCGGCAGCTGCGAGTCCTTGTAGACCAGGAAGAACTGACTGCCGTTGGTGCCCGGCCCCGCGTTGGCCATGGCCAACGTGCCCCGCGGATACAGCACGGGTTCTTGCAGTTTGGGGTCGTCAGGCTGGTACTGGTTAGTCGGATATTCATTTGCGAACTGATATCCGGGACCGCCGGTGCCCTGGGCGGTCGGATCGCCGCACTGCAACACCGACAGCGAGTCCGAGGTCGTCAGGCGATGGCAGGTGGTGTCCTTGAAGAAGCCCTGGTTCGCCAGGCTGGCGAAGCTGTTGACGGTGCACGGTGACTTGCCGTTGTCGAGCATCAGGCCGATATCGCCCTGATTGGTCTCCATGCTGGCGCTGACCTGCGCAGGCTCGGTCGGCACCTTTCCTGCCCGCGGGGGTTTGACCGGCTTGCTGGCCTTGTCCGGGGTGGCCGGGTATTGGCAGTTGTCACCGAGGCCTGCGGGCGCGACGAATGCGGGTAGCGCGCCGTCGCCGGCTGGTGCTGCGCTGGTCGGCGGTGTGCTGGTCGCGGCGGTGTTCTGATTGTCGGAATCGTCCCTGGTGAGGATCACCGTCGTCGCCACAGCGGCGGCGACGACGACCACGCCGACCACGGATCCGATGATCGTGAAGAGGCGACGCTTACGTTCCTTGGCGGCCCGGCGCTCCAGCTGCCGGTCGAGTTTGCGCTTTGCTGTCGCCCGCCGTTGTTCGTTGGTCGGCACCGCCGGTGTCCTCCTTGTGTTGATTGGTCGGCAACGAGTGTGCCAGGCATTGCTGAGTGTGGCGTTGTCGCCCGCGTCATCAGGGATGGAAAACTGAACGATGTGTTGATCACCGGATTCCCGGCAGGCATGCTGGCGTGCAACTGCTATGTGCTGGCACAGCGCACGGGGGCGGACGCGATCATCGTCGATCCCGGTCAACGGGCGATGGTGCCTTTGAGGCGGATTCTCGACGAGAACCACCTGACACCTGCGGCAGTGCTGCTCACCCACGGGCATATCGATCACATCTGGTCGGCCCAGAAGGTGGCCGATATGTACGGCTGCCCGGCGTATATCCACCCCGATGACCGGTTTATGCTGACCGACCCGATCAAGGATTTCGGCCCCCGACTGGCGCAACTCGCCTTCGGCGCGCTGTTCCGGGAACCCAAGCAGGTCGTCGAACTGGACAAGGATGGAGACAAGGTGGAACTGGGGGGTGTCACCGTGACCGTCGACCACACCCCGGGCCACACGCGTGGCTCGGTCGTGTTCCGCGTCTCCGAGGGCACCGAGGAAATCGTCTTCACCGGCGACACGCTGTTCCGCCAATCGGTCGGCCGTACCGATCTGCCGGGGGGAAGCGGACGCGATCTGCTCGGGTCGATCGTCACAAAACTGTTGGTGCTCGGCGACGACACCGTGGTACTACCTGGGCACGGCGAAAAGACCACGATCGGCTACGAACGCCGCACCAACCCGTTCCTCGAAGGTTTGAACCAGTGAGTGACTTTCAGGCGCCCAAGGGCGTCCCCGACTATCTGCCACCGGACTCGGCGCAATTCGTCGGCGTGCGCGACGGACTGCTGGACTCCGCCAGGCGCGCCGGCTACGGCGACATCGAACTGCCGATCTTCGAGGACACGGCACTGTTCGCGCGCGGGGTGGGGGAGTCCACCGATGTGGTCTCCAAGGAGATGTACACCTTCGCCGACCGCGGCGACCGCTCGGTGACGCTGCGCCCTGAGGGCACCGCCGGGGTGATGCGCGCGGTGATCGAGCATGGGCTCGACCGCGGACCGCTGCCCGTCAAACTCTGCTACGCGGGCCCTTTCTTCCGCTACGAGCGTCCGCAGGCCGGCCGCTACCGTCAACTTCAGCAGGTGGGGGTGGAGGCGATCGGCGTCGACGATCCTGCGCTGGACGCCGAGGTGATCGCCATCGCCGACGCCGGCTTCCGCTCGCTCGGGCTCGACGGTTTCCGGCTGGAGATCACCTCGCTGGGTGACGACACGTGCCGCCCGCAGTACCGGGAACTGTTGCAGGACTTCCTGTTCAAGCTCGACCTCGATGAGGACACTCGCCGCCGCGCCGAGATCAATCCGCTGCGGGTGCTCGACGACAAACGCCCGAAGGTGCGTGAGATGACCGCTGACGCGCCCGTCATGTTGGATCACCTCTCCGATGCCGCCAAGCAGCACTTCGACACGGTACTGGCGCATCTGGATGCGCTTGGAGTGCCATATGTCATCAACCCGCGGATGGTGCGCGGGCTGGACTATTACACCAAGACCACCTTCGAGTTCGTGCACGACGGACTCGGTGCACAGTCGGGCATCGGCGGCGGCGGCCGTTACGACGGTCTGATGCAGCAGCTCGGTGGAAAAGACCTGTCCGGCATCGGCTTTGGGCTAGGCGTGGACCGGACGATGCTGGCGCTGAAGGCCGAGGGCAAGTCTGTCGGTGGCACCGCTCGTGTCGACGTGTTCGCTGTGCCACTCGGCGAGCAGGCCAAGATCACGTTGGCCGTGCTGGCGGCGCGGCTGCGTGCCGCTGGTGTGCGCGTCGACCTCGCCTACGGTGACCGTGGCATCAAAGGCGCGATGCGCGCGGCCGACCGTTCCGGTGCTTCGCTCGCCCTGGTCGCCGGTGACCGCGACATCGAGGCCGGCACCATCGGAGTGAAGAACCTGGCGACCGGCGACCAGGTCGACGTCGCCGCCGATGGCCTTCTGGCAGAAGTTCTTTCGCGGCTCAACCGGGCTTAGCGAAGCGCCGGGGGCCCGAGTCGCCACGCAGCCGGCCGCGACATTCAGTACCAGGACGACGGCGACCGGCCAGACCGGCGTTTGAATCTGGGCCACCATGCCCATGACTGCACCTACCGTCGCCGTCGTCAGCGCCACCATCGCCGCGGCGAATGCGATCAGTGTCGCGCGGTGGTGTTCGTCGGCGAACGTGCTGATCCAGGTGATCGCCGCGGCGAACACGGCCTGACCGGCCATGGTCGCGAGCAGGATGATGGCGGTCTGCAACCACACGTTGGCGGTGCCCGCAACAATTTCACCGACCATCGAGCCAACGGTGGCAAGCGAACTCAGCAGCGCGCTGCCGCACAACATGCCGCGGACGCCGTGCCTGCGAAACACCGGCCGCCACAGTGCAGAGCCAGCCACCAGGCCGACGCTGGAGACCACCACCAGCACATGCAGGCTCACATCGCCGTCGGCTGCACGCAGACTGTGAAAGGTCGTGCCGAGCACCACCGGGACGAACAGCAGATGGGTGATCGCGTACTGGCGGAACCACGTCTGGCTTCGCGCGATGCTCAGCCCGGATCGGTAGGTCGACAGGAGTGAGGTGCGCGGACCGGTTGTGGCAGGTTCGGGGCGGGCCGGACCCAGGAACAGAGCGACACCTGCGGCGATGACCAAGCCGAAGACGCCAAGCCAGAGGACGTGTACGTGCGCGGCCGGTGAGTTGCTGCGCAGCAGCAGTGGCGCAACGGCGATCGTCGTCGTTGTCGCCAGGACCGATCCGGCGGCACCCTGGGTCAGTAGTAACCGCCCGCGTTGCGTGCCGGGCAGCGCGGTGCAGACGACATCCGAGAACGACACGCTGCTGATCCCGGCCATCACACCGATCGCCGCCGTCGTCGCCAGCATCAGTACCGCGGCGGAGTGGTCGGTGGCGGCCATCATTGCGTTGCATGCCACGAGCAGGGCCATGATCAAGGATGTCGCCGCGAGTACGAGGTGCTTGCGCTGGCGGCACCATTGCAGGATCGCCGGTGACATCGAGTTGCCGACGATGGTTCCGACGCTGAACACCGGGAGGAGAAATCCGGCGATCCATCCGAATCCGCGCTGAGCGCAGACGAAGGGCAGCACCACGGAGACATTGCTCAACTGGACACCCGCGGTGTAGAACGCGCCGTGTGCCAGCAGCGGCCGGCTCATTTCGCGATTGACTCTGCGTCGCGGTGCATCTGCTCGGCGAAGCGGCAGGTACGGCCCCGGCCCGATTTCTTGGCGTGGTACATCGCCTGGTCGGCGTCTCGTAGGAGCTCAGCCGCGTCGCGATGGTCGTCGGGCCCGACTTCGGCGATGCCGACGCTAGCGCCGAGCCGCACCGTCGTGCCGCCGATGATCGCAGGCTCGGACAGCAGTGTGTGCAGCCGCTCGCTGAGGCGGTCGACCGCGACGCCGGAGATGGATCCGCCTAGGACGGCGACGAATTCGTCGCCGCCGAGCCGGGCCACCAGGTCGTCGGGTCGGACGGCGGTGCGTAGCCGGTCGGCGACGATCTTCAGTGCGGCATCGCCCGCCTCGTGGCCGAGGGTGTCGTTGATGACCTTGAGATTGTCCAGGTCGATGAACAAGATTGCGCCCAAGGCGTTTTCGCCGGACGCCCGTAGCGCTTCGGTCACCTTGGTCAGCACGTGCGCGCGGTTCGGAAGCCCGGTCAGCGCGTCGTGGTTGGCCTGATGAGCGAGCCGCTGGCTCGTTGCGCGCTCGGCGGTGATGTCGGTGAACGAGACGAGCAGGGGGGACCGCGTGCTGTCGACCGGATCGAGCAGGCACCAGCTCGTGGACAGCCATACCCGCTTTCCGTCGGGTCGGTCGACGCCGACCACCCGGCCGACAGCGCGACGGCTGGCCCGCACGCTGCAGGTCATCGACCATCGGTCGGCACCGATCCGGCGGCCCGCGGCGTCGACCATGCGGCCGCTGATGGTGCCTGCGCCGCATCCATGGATCAGATCATCGGCGGCCACCCCGAGTATCCGCTGTGCGGCGGGGTTGACGCACTCGATATGGCCGTCGTGTTTGAACACGACCAAGCCGGTCGCGAGCGAGTCCACGACGGACCGGAAGTAGTCCTCGGTCCGCGGCGCCCGTACCTGATCTCGGTTCGGCATCGGGTCTGTCACAAATTGGATAGCAGCCATTCCCGAAATCTAGGATTGTGTATGCGTCTCGAATATCCACCGATGGGCCGGTACAACGGATGACCCGCACTGTCCCCTGATCGGGGGAACGGCCCTAGCCGGCCGGGTGCAGCGCGAAGTCTCGCGTCTCCCCGGCCCAGCGCAGCCGGACGCGGTCGAACATTACCGGACCGGAGTAAGTCAGCTCGCCCTCGAGGACTCCGTACTTCGCCGTGATGTGCGGGACCCACGGATCATGTTGCGGTGGTAGCTGATACAGCTGAGTGGACACTTCGGTGACCGAGGCGCGGAGGTCCACCAGCTCCGGCGAATCGCCGACGAGGTACACCGCGCACTCACCCGGGCGGCCGGGACTGAAGGTCGCATGCCCGAACACGTCGGCCTTGACCTCGCCGGCCCACCGCGTCATGAGGTCGCCGAGCCGCCTCGCCAAGTCGTCGCCACTGCGGCCGCTCACATCGGGGCCGAAGTCGATCAGGGTGAGGTGCAGTTCGTCGGCAGGCTCACCGCCGACAACTGTCAGCATCTGAGCGTCGGCTGCGCGGGGGAGCAGGGCGATCATCCCGCCGGTGGCCCTGGCCTCGGTGACGTCGGTGAGCCGCGTATCGATCGCTACCGGGCCGCTTGACCACAGCACCAGAACCGCACACACCGCCGCGAGGGTTCGAAACGCCACGCGAGAAGTCTCGCAGACCTTCGACATGCCGATGGTGTGGCGTCGCGATGAGTATTGCGCTGCGGTGCAGTCTGATCTGCATGGGCAAACTCATCTATGGATTCAACGTGTCGGTGGACGGGTACATCGCCGATGCACAGGGCAACATCGACTGGTCCGATCCGAGCGAAGAACTGCACCAGTATTGGAACGACTTCGCGGCGGAGGTTGCCGTGTCGTGCTACGGCCGGCGGCTCTACGACCTGATGTCCTCGTACTGGCCGACGGCCGACGAGGCGCCCGATGCCACCCCATTCATCGTTGACTTCGCTCGAACCTGGCGTGACATGCCCAAAGTCGTGTTCTCCCGCACCCTGGAGTCCGTCGACTGGAACTCGCGCCTGGAACGCGGCGACCCGGTCGAGGTGGTGACGAAGCTGAAAGCCGAAACCGACGGCACACTGGAACTGGCCGGCGCGACGCTCGCCGCACCGATCGTGCAGGCCGGTCTGGTGGACGAGTACCGGATCGTGGTCACGCCCACCGCCGTGGGCGGCGGCACGCCGTTCTTCCCGCCTCTGCCGTCATGGATCTCGCTGCGATTGTTGGAGAACCGCAGCTTCCCGGAGGGCACGGTCCTGCTGCGTTACGAGCCGCGACACGACTGATCGTGGGTGGCTAGAACGCTCCCGCCGACGCCGGGCGTTATCGCTCTGCGGGGCTGCGCCGGGTATCGCGTCTCCTCCACTTGCCGTAGACGGTGACAGCCAACGTACGCCATCGCGGGTAGTCAGCGCGGTATTGGCACATTGGCGGGTAGCGGCGGGGCATGCCCTCTAGGGTTTTGTACGTCCCTGACCGCGGAGGTTTCATGTCCCTGATCGCGCTCGAAGAGCACTATGCCTGGGATCCGGCCAGTGAAGGCAACGTTGTGGCCACCTGGCTGCGTGCCAACAACGGCGTCGCCTACGACCGCCTCTACGACCGGGGCCCGCTTCGAATCGAGCAGATGGACGCGGCAGGTATCGATTTCCAGATCCTGTCGCTGTTCGACCCCGGTGTGCAGGACGAGGTCGACGCCGTGCGTGCGGTGGACCTCGCGCGCCGCGCCAACGACGACCTCGCCGAGTCGGTGCGGGCGAATCCGAGCAGATTCGGTGGCTTCGCGACGCTTGCGACGCAGCAGCCGGATGCGGCAGTCGCTGAATTCGACCGTGCGGTAACCGAATTAGGTCTGGTCGGTGGTTTGATCAACGGACATTGCCAGGGTCGCTATCTCGACGACCCGGCATACGAGGCCCTGTTTTCCCGGGCTGAAGCGTTGGGTGCCCCGATCTACCTTCACCCGACGACGCCGCATCCCGCCGTGATGGACGCGTGGTTCGCACCTTATGTCGGAGACGGTCTGCATCTCGCGTCGTGGGGGTTCGCCGCCGAGACGGGTACACATGTGTTGCGGTTGATCTACTCGGGGCTGTTCGACAAGTTTCCTCGATTACAGATGATCATCGGTCACCTCGGCGAAATGCTTCCGTTCGCCGCGTACCGGATCGACCGCTATTACGGACTGGGCGGCGGTGGAACGGGACATACGTTGCAGCATCTGCCCTCGGACTACCTGCGCAACAACTTTCACGTCACCACGAGCGGAAACTTCTGCTCGCCGGCCTTGGACTGCACGCTCGATGTGATGGGTGCCGATCGGGTGATGTTCTCGGTCGATTACCCGATGGACGACAACCAGACCGGTGCGGACTTCCTGGCGTCGTACCCTATGGACGATACGAACCGCCGGAAGGTGGCCTCCGAGAACGCGTTACGACTTTTCGGAGATCGTATTCCCGCCGCTCTGCGCAACTGATCAGCCCCCGCGCACGACCGCGCTGAGCACTTCGTCGACGTTGCCGATGCCACCGTCGAAGGGGTTACCGCGTTTGAGGACCTTGGTGCCACCGGGTGTCAGCGCGATGAGTTTCGGCGAGCTGGAACCGATCTGCATCCTGCGCGCAAACTGCACCTGGTCCAGCGGGACGATAGCGCCGCCGCCGTAGCTGAACAGTCCGAGCTTGCGGTCGATCACCGCCACCGAGCGGCAACTGTGCAGCGGTTGGCTGCGCCGCCGACGAATCGTGCGGACCACGCGATACAGCACCACCGCGAACACGACTCCGACCGCGACGAATACCGCGCCCAGCTCGACGGAGGGAACGTTGGTCACCATCGCCACGAGGCCGAACCCGCCGACGACAAGCGTCGCGATGCCCAGGACGAAAGCCGTGATCGCGAGCGCGCCTGTGCAACGGTCGAAGATGTTGACCCGACGGCCGTCGTCAGTGACGACGAGGCCGCCGGTGTCGATGAGTACCTTGGCCTCCGTCGGTGCAGTCACGCATTGCAGCGTGCCATCCGGGAGGCCGCGAACGTGTGTAAACCAGCAAAGAGCTAGATGGCCATCGCGGCCCGGACGTCGGCTTCGGATGCCGAGCCACCTGTACCGCTGGACGTGATCCGCCCCGACTCCAGGATGTAGTAACGCTGCGCGGAGTCCAGCGCGAAGCCGATGTGCTGTTCGACCAGCAGCACCCCGAGGTCGCCGCGCTGGGTCAAAGCGGTGATGGCCGCTTCGATCTCTGCGACGACGGACGGCTGGATGCCCTCGGTCGGTTCGTCGAGGATCAGGCACGTGGGAGTGGTGATCAGCGCGCGCGCGATCGCGAGCTGTTGTCGCTGGCCTCCCGACAGCAGGCCGGCCCGACGCGTGAGAAGTTCCTTCAACGCCGGGAAGAGGTCGAGCTGCTCGTCGATCAGCTGCTTACCGTTCTTGCGTCCGTCCGCGACAACCTGGAGATTCTCCGCCGTCGTCAGCTGACCGAACGACTGCTGTCCCTGCGGTACGTAGGCCAAGCCGCGCTTGACGCGGGCGCTGGGCCGCAGCTTGGTGATCTCTTCCCCGTCGAAGAGCACCTTGCCCGCCGTGCACTTCAGCAGACCGACAGCGGCGCGCAGCAGCGTCGTCTTACCGGCGCCGTTGTGTCCCATCACCGCGGCGACACCGTCGGCGGGCACCTCGATGCTGACATCATGAATGACCTCGGAACGGCCGTAACCGGTGCGGACGTCGACCAGTTGCAGCATCAGGAGTTCTCCTCGACGAGTTCGATGCCGTCGGCGCCCGCCGCGGCGGTCCCCAGATAGACCTCCTGGACCTTCGGGTTGGCCTGCACCTCGGCGACCGAGCCTTCCGCGATCACCCGGCCGCGCGCCAGCACCGTCACCGATGTCGCGAACGCCCGCATGAAATCCATGTCGTGTTCCACTACGACAACCGTGCGTTCAGCACCGATGCGGCGCAACAGGTTTCCGGTCTCTTCGCGTTCTTCGGCGCTCATACCCGCGACTGGTTCGTCGAGGAGCAGGACGTCGGCGTTCTGAACCAGAAGCACGCCTATCTCCAGCCACTGCTTCTGCCCGTGGGCGAGCACCCCGGCGGGCTTGTCGGCCACGTGCGTCAGCCCGATGGTGTGCAATGCCTGCTCGATCGACGGGAGCACGCCGTTGCGCCGCCGCAGCAGCGTCCACACGGATCGGCCCGCGCCCGCGGCGATGTCGAGATTCTGCAAGACCGTGAGCTGCTCGAAAACGCTGGCGGTCTGGAACGTCCGGCCCACCCCGCGCCGCGCGATCTGGTGCACCTTCTTGCCGAGCAGCTCCACGCCGGACTTGTTCACCGAACCCGACGCGGACACCAGACCGGTGATCGCGTCGATCACCGTTGTCTTCCCCGCGCCGTTGGGTCCGATCAGGAACCGCAGATCACCCTGGAACAGGGTGAGGTCGACGTCGCTGACCGCTTTGAAGCCGTCGAAATCGACTGTCAGTCCCCGCACTTCGAGGTACTGCGTGCCCATCCCGACGTTTCCGCCGACGATGGGCTCCTTGCCCGCTGTGCTCGCGTCGACCTCTGTCATGAGCTGGCGCCCACCTTCTCTGCATCAGGGTCGGAGTCACGGGCCATCTCGGTGTGCGGTTTGTCCTTCGCCTTTCGGCGTTTGAGCAATACCCCCAGTCCCGCCAGGCCGGCGGGAAAGAAGCCGACGACGACGATGAACAGCAGGCCCTGGGCGTATGTCCACTGCGAGGGGAAGCGTTCGGAGAACAGGGTTTGCGCCCAGGCCACGCCGATGGCGCCGAGTACCGGCCCCAGCAGCGTCGTACGCCCGCCGATGGCGACACCGATCAGGAACGCGATCGACGGGAGTATGCCGACCTGCGACGGTGCGATGAATCCGACGATCGGGGCGAACAGCGCGCCGGCGATGCTGGCGAACAGGGCGGCGACCGTGTACGCCACGACTTTGATGTTGGCGGGGTCGTAGCCCAGGAAGCGGACCCGCTCCTCGCCGTCGCGCACGGCCACCAGCAGCTCGCCGTAGCGGCTCAACATCAACTGTCGTACGACGGCGACGACGACGAGAAGCACGCCGGCGGCGATGAAGTACAGCATCCGGCGGTTGGCCGGGTCGTTGAGCGTGAAGCCGAAGAACGTGCGAAACCTGTTGAGCCCGTTGCTGCCGCCGATGCTGGTCTGGCCGACGAGGAGGATCGCCAGCGCGGCGGCAAGCGCCTGCGACAGGATCGCGAAGTACGCGCCCTTGACGCGACGCTTGAAGACACCGAGTCCCAGTGCCGCGGCGATGGCCGTCGGCAGCAGCACGATCGCGAGCAGAGTGAAGGCGGGGGAGGCGAACGGCTGCCAATAGGCGGGCAGTTCCCGTACCCCGGCGATCTGCATGAAGTCGGGCACGCCATCACCGCGGATCTGCGCATCTGCGATCTTGAGGTGCATGCCCATCATGTAGCCGCCGAGTCCGAAGAAGACGCCCTGGCCCAGGACCAGCATTCCACCCCGGCCCCAGGCGAGCCCGATACCGACGGCGACGATCGCGAAGCACAGGAACTTCCCGAGCAGCGACAGCCGGAAATCGGACAGCACGACCGGTGCGATGCCGAACAAGACCACTGCGGCGATGCCGAAGCCCGCCCAGGTCTGCCAACGACCGAGAACTGTTCTCACACCAAACTCCTTGTGCGAACCGTGAACAGGCCCTGCGGTCGGACCTGCAGGAAGATCACGATGATCACGAACACGATCACTTTGGCCAGCGACGCGGTGGTGTTGTATTCGATGAACGAGTTCAGGAATCCCAGCGAGAACGCCGCGATGACGGTGCCTTTGATCTGGCCCAACCCACCGACTACGACGACCAGGAATGCGTCGATCAGGTAGCTCTGCCCGATGGTCGGGCTGGTCGATCCGATCATCGTCAGGGCGACACCGGCCACCGCGGCAAGTCCAGACCCGATGAAGAACGTCGTGATGTCGGTCTTGCGTGAGGAGATGCCGCTGGTTTCGGCCAGGTCGCGGTTCTGCACGACGGCCCGGATGCGCCGGCCCATCGGGCTCACCTTGAGCGCGGTCGCGAGTGCCGCCACGCATGCGATCGCGAGCACGAGAATGAAGATTCGGGTCTTCGGCACCACCGCGCCGAGGATCTCCACACCGCCTGACAGCCAAGCCGGAGCGATGACGTTGACCGCGGGCGCGCCGAAGATGTCGCGCGCGACCTGCTGCAGGATCAGCCCGACACCGAACGTCACCAACAGCGTGTCGAGCGGACGGTGGTACATGCGCTGGATCAAGGTGACCTCCAGCAGAGCGCCCATGGCGCCGCCGACGAAGAAACCGATGACCAGCGAAATCAACAGGGACGCACCGGCACTGGAGATGATCTGCTGCACCACGTACGCGGTATAGCAGCCGGCCATGATGAACTCGCCGTGCGCCATGTTGATGACGCCCATCTGACCGAAGGTCAGCGACAACCCGAGAGCGGCCAGCAGCAGGATCGAGCCGAGGCTCAATCCCGTTGCCAGCTGCCCGATCAGAACATCCACGGGTTGATTAGCCCGAGAGGCCCGCGGCCCACGGATACGACTTGAGATAGGGGTCGGGCTCAATCGGACCGGGGGATTCCCAGATCGTATAAATCAGACCATCCGGACGGACTTCGCCGATCCGCGCGGTCTTGGTGATGTGGTTGTTCTCGCCGTCGATCGTGACCAGACCCTCGGGCGCGTCGAAGGTGACGCCACCCGCGGCTTCCTGGATCTTGGCGACCTCGAACGACTTCGCCTTCTCGACGGTGTTCTTCCACAGGTAGACCGAGACGTAGGCCGCCTCCATCGGATCCGACGTCGGCTTGTTGGCGCCGTACTTCTCCTTGTAGGCCTTGACGAATGCGTCGTTCACCGGATTGTCGATCGTCTGGTAGTAGTTCCACGCCGTCAGCTGCCCGGTGATGTTCTGCACACCGATGCCGCCCACCTCCTCTTCAGCGATCGAGACGGACACCACCGGCATCGCCTGCGGTGTCAGTCCGACGTTCTTGTACTCGCGGAAGAACGCCACGTTCGAGTCGCCGTTCAGTGTGTTGAACACCGCGTCGGCATCGGCTGTGCGGACCTTGTTGACGATGGTCGAGAAGTCCGTCGAGCCCAGCGGGGTGTAATCCTCACCCTTGATCTCGATCCCGTTGGCGCCCGCGTAGGCCTTGATGATCCGGTTCGCCGTCTGCGGGAAGACGTAGTCGCTCCCGACCAGATAGAGCGACTTGACGCCCTTCTCTTTCAGATAGTCCAGCGCGGGCACGATCTGCTGGTTGGTCGTGGCGCCGGTGTAGAAGATGTTTTTCGACGACTCCAGGCCCTCGTACTGCACGGGGTAGTACAGCAGTGAGTTCGCGCCCTCGAACACCGGCAGCATCGCCTTGCGGCTCGATGAGGTCCAACCGCCGAACACCGCGGCCACGCAGTCGCTGCTGATCAGCTTCTCGGCTTTCTCGGCGAACACCGTCGGCTCCGAGGCGCCGTCCTCACCGACGACCTGGATCTGCTTGCCCATCACGCCGCCCTTGGCGTTGATCTCTTCGACCGCCAACGAGATGGCATCGCGCACCGTCACTTCGGAGATCGCCATGGTCCCCGACAGCGAGTTCAACGAGCCCACCTTGATGGTTGAACCCGAGGTGTCCACACACGACTGGGCGTTTGCCGAGTCGGACTCGGTGGCCTTACTTCCACAGCCCGCAAGCAGTAGACCGGCCGTGGCGACGATGCTTCCGGTCGCTAGCGCCGACCTTCTCAGCGAGAAGCGTTGTGGTAGTCGCATTGACAGCCTTTCCCTTTATCAGAAGCGCACATCGGTGGGATGAGCGTCGACGAAAGCGCAGAATTATCGACACCGCGGGGTGTCGAATCGGGACGTTAGAGCGACGGTGTTTCTGTCAAATGTCTGTGTGTGACGAACAAATTAACCTGTAGGCCGACGAGCGTTGGTTTGCCATTCGTGAGCAGCGACGAAGCTGATCTGAGGCTCGTGTAACAGTCGGGTACGGTGCGGCGATGTGACCAACATGCGAAAAGCGACATCCATCGTGGGGGCGGCGCTCGTGCTGGCGGCAGGTTCCATTGCGGTCAGTCAGGTGACGGCGGACGCTCAGCCACCAGCGCCAAACGTCAAGTACGTCGTCACCGCAGATGCTCCGCTGAGCTTCGACATCAACTACGTGACCAGTTCGCCCGCGGACCTGAAAGCCTTCAACGCCAACGCGAGTGCGTACTCGACCAGGGGCAGCTTCGTCGTCCCGTGGGAGGCCACCGCGACCCTCGATGACCCGCAGTGGGCGTACATCAGCGTGGCCCGGGCGGGCCACGCCATGGAAGCCCCGCCGAACGCGCACTGCGAGATCTGGGTCGACGGTCAGCTGGCTGTCCAGAACACCGGTCCCACAACCGCTTTCTGTCAGCTCAGCCGCTGGTAGATCCGGCGAACACGTACACCCACGCCTGATCGCCTGAGCGCAGCGGGACCGCACCCGCCGATAGTCGGCGAGGGCGGCGTCGCGGCGATTGCCTCATGAGCGACCGCAGGAGAGTCGTCGCCCGCCTGTAAGCGAAGAACCGGCGGCCGAGCAAGTAGCTCGGCCGCCGGCCTCCACCTATGTCGAACTCGCGGTGCGGTTCCTACTTGTCGCCGCCTTTGTCGCCGCCCTTGTCGCCACCGGCACCCGACTTGGCACCACCGTCGTTACCCTTGTCGCCGCCCTTGTCGCCGCCCCCACCGTGCGCTCCGCTGCCGTTGGCATTGCTGCCGCCCTTAGCACCGTCGTTGCCCTTGGTGCCGTTGTCACCCTTGGTGCCGTTGTCACCCTTGGTGCCGTCGTTGCCTTTCGTGCCGTTGTCACCCTTGGTGCCGTTGTCACCCTTGGCGCCGTCGTCACCCTTGGTGCCGTCATGGCCGGGCGTGCCGCCCTGCTCACCGGGGCTCGCACCTTCACCGCCAGCGGTGCCGCCCTGCTGACCGGGAGTCGCACCTTCGTTGCCCGGCTTGACGCCCTCTTGGCCGGGAGTCACCCCTCCCTGTCCTGGCTTGACGCCTTCCTGACCTGGATTCACACCGTCAGTGCCCGGTGTCTGGCCTTCCTGACCCGGCTTGACAGTCTCATAGCCCGTCGCCTCGATGTTTCGATCCGGCTTCTCGCCGCCGTCGCCTTGCTTGGCGCTTTGATCGCCTGGCTTGGCAGCCTCGTCACCGGTCTTGGCCGCAGAGGCCAGAGTCGTCGCGGTGCCCGCTGGTGTGGAACCCGGTGCCAGGATGGGCGCGAGTGGCGCCGCGAGGTTGACTCCGGGAGTCGGGATGTGGAAACCGAATGACGGCGTGAAATCGAACCCCAAGACCAGCAGCCCGCCGCCGAGCACGAGGTACTGCCGGTTTACGCCGGACCAATTGAAGGAGATGCCGTTCTCATCGACGACGGTGTCGGAAGTGAAGCCGAGCTGGCCATACCATTCGGCAAATCCCTTGACACCCACCGACCAGTTACCGATATCCACGAGGTTGAGCTCGGCCTTCGGGCCCTTGGTGGTGGTCGTTGTCGGTTGATGCTCGGGGTGGTCGCACGGGCCGTGTCCGCTCGGCGGCGTCGTCGTTGTGGTCGTAGCCGGCGTGTAGGTGAACACGGCGGACTTGGTCACGTCGAGATTGAAGTAGGCAGGCCCGAGGTGTGTCGTCTGCTGGAGGACGCCCTTGACGCCGGCCTGGGTGCCTTTCGGCCCGGTGTGGGCCCAGGCCCAGCCTCCGATGGAACCCTTCGACCCGCCGATTGCCGGATCTCCGATCAGCCAGGGCAGAACGGCGCCTACGTGTGTATTGACGACATCTGACGGGTCTCCGTCGAAATCGATGACCGCGGCGGCCTGGGCTGGGGCCGCGGTGAACACCGACACGGCAAGGGGCAGTGCCACCAGCCCCATGCCAGCCTTACCGATTCGCGCGGCGACGCGTTGACGTCGACGACCACCTTCTTCAAGACCCGCTTCTACAGCGCGATCCAACATTTCGGACTCCCTTTCAAGGCCATCTCGAGCACTCGGCTGCGCGATCGCCTCATTGCTTGAGCTGCGCAGCTCTCACCTGTGACTGCAAAAAATCCACGTGTACCGGCAAAGCTAGCAACGATATGGACAATAGCCAGAAGCCATCAATCTTGTCTCGACCCGCCGCCTGCGAGGAAGCTATCACGGTGCCAACTCTGCTGGAAGACCGCAGTTCAAGGTGGTTGAGCTGAGATGTAAAATCGACGCAAGCGTAGAAATTAGCCAGCCTCGATGGTTTCAGACCGCCAAAAAATGACTTTGCTAGTTATGTTTCAGCATCAAAATTTGCACCCGAACCTGCATCGCGACTGCTTTCGGGTGGCTCGTCGGACCGGGGAGGTCATCCGCCGCCGCACCGAGTAAGCGATGCGCCGATGTTTGCTCGGCACCACCCAAAATCCGGCTCTGCAAACTTCGTCACATTTCGCGCGATGTCGCCATGACGGCGTCCTGTTGGGGCTTCCCGCCGAGATTTCTGGCGGATTAGCTGCGACTCCGGACCTATCCGCGGAGAATCGTTACGTCGCGATCTGATTTGCCAATCTACGACTGGTGACAATTTCGGCTACCACTCGCCAATGGCTCGTTCGCGGATTCGCCACGGCACTGAAGACGCCCGCTGGACGCGAACGGTCGACGGCGGTGAAGGCCAGGTTGCTAACTCCAACTGCGCGGACGCCGGATAATGATCTTGTGCGATCGACCCGCGCCGACGAAGGCACGATGACGGCCTTGGTACGAGCCGCCTGTGTGATCTGCGCGGTGGCTGCGTTCAGCCTGTCTGTCTGGACGTATATGGACGTGTCGATGTTCGGCTTTCCCGACGGGTACATCACCGACTACCAAGCTGCCGCCGATACACCTCTGACGGTCATCACGTGGATTTTCGCGGGGTTCGGACTGCTATTCGTGGCGCTCGCGTTCTCGCCGCTCGGGTCCCGGGTGCGCGCATTCGCCTGGCTCGCCGCGTTGATGGCGCTGATCTTCGTCGCTACCGCCGGATACGTCGGTGTGCCGTGGTATTTCGGCACACACCTGGGGCTTGACAACGGAATCGGCGGCTGACCCTGGCTACCCGCCAGCGCGCAACCACAGGAGTCGGTCGGGGGAGTGAGCACCCCTTCCACCTTCAACATATAGAGCAGATGGGGGCTTGCCGCAAGACCCCGGTCATGCCGCACAATCAGCCACCTGTCCGATTGGCCAACGGAATTGGGGTGGAGCGAATGCGAGTGTTGTTGTCGGCGTGGGGTTCACGTGGAGACATCGAACCGATGTTGGCACTGGCGGTTCAATTGCGGCTGCAGGACGTCGCGGTGCTGTTGTGTGCGCCGCCCGACTTCGCTGAACACGCCGCCCGAATCGACATCCCGATGATCGCCGCCGGGCAGTCGGTTCGGGACCTGGTGCACGGTGTGAAGTCATCTGGCATCAGGCCGTCGACGCCTGTCGACGCGCCCCGTGTCGCCGCCGCGTTGGTGGCCAGTCAGTTCGAGACCGTGGCACCGGCCGCCGAAGGGTGCGACGCATTGGTGGCGACAGGGCTGATGCCTGCCGGGCAACGTTCGATCGCCGAAGCGCTCGGCATCTACTACGCATGCGTCGCCTTCATGCCGGGTGTGCTGCCATCCTTGCATCAGACGCCGTTGCCGCGGCCGGGCCGGCCGTTCCCGCCGAATGCATCGAACAAGGTGCTGTGGGAGGTGGACGCCGAGCGGGTACAGGCGCTCTACGGTGCGCCGCTCAACACCCACCGGGCGGCGCTGGGATTACCTCCGGTGGACAACGTTCGCGACCACGTCCACACCGACCGACCGTGGCTGGCGGCGGATCCGGTCCTCGCTCCGTGGCCGGGTTCGCCCGACCTCGACGTCGTGCAGACCGGCGCGTGGATTCTGCCCGACACACGGCCGCTGCCAACCGATCTGGTGGACTTTCTCGATGCCGGGTCACCGCCGGTCTACGTGGGCTTCAGCAGTGTGCGCGCACCTGAGGATGTCGCAACCGTGGCAATCGAAGCGATCCGCGCGCACGGGCGGCGTGTGGTCATCTCGCGTGGCTGGGCCGATCTGGCTCCGATCGACGATCGGGACGATTGCCACATCGTCGGCGAGGCCAACCTCCAGGAGTTGTTCACCAGGGTGGCTGCCGTCGTGCACCACGGCGGCGCGGGGACCACGACGACAGCGGCCCGCGCAGGCGCACCCCAGGTGGTGGTGCCGCAGATCGCCGACCAACCGTACTGGGCCGGACGGGTCGCCGCGTTGGGGATCGGCGCGGCACACGACGGTGCGAATCCGACGGTCGAGACCCTGTCCGCCGCACTGGAAACTGCGCTGGCATCAGAGGTGTCGAGGCGCGCGTCCGAGGTGGCGCTCACGATCCGCGGCGACGGAGCGGCGGTGGCGGCAAGACTCCTGATCGAAGCGGTCGAGCGAGCGACGCCACGCGCGTAATTACCTTGACATCGCATCGAACATAAGTTCGAATGGTGGTATGCGGTGGGACGGCCAAGGCGTGAGCGTCGACGATGGCGCCCTGCCCGGCCTGCAGCGGATCGGATTCGTGCGCAGCGTGCGGTCGCCGCAGTTCGAGGGCATGACGTTCCACGAGATTATTTGCAAGTCGGCGCTGAACAAGGTGCCCAATGCTCGGCCCAATGTCGCCGGCCGCCCGGCTGCGGCGATGCTCCCTTTCAATTACACGGTCAACGGCTACCGCGGGTGTTCGCACGCCTGCCGATACTGCTTCGCCCGTCCGACCCACGAGTATCTGGACATGGACCCAGGCGCCGACTTCGACACCCAGGTCGTGGTGAAGACGAATGTCGCCGAGGTGCTGCGGCGCGAGCTGTCGCGGCGGTCCTGGCAGCGCGAGACCGTGGCACTCGGCACCAACACCGACCCGTATCAACGCGCCGAGGGGCGCTACGCGTTGATGCCGGGAATCATTGCGGCGCTTCGTGATTCCGGTACACCGTTCTCGATTCTGACGAAGGGCACGCTCTTGCGCCGCGATCTGCCGCTGATCACCGAGGCAGCTCGTCACGTCGACGTCAGCGTTGCGGTGTCGCTGGCCGTGGGCGATCCCGAATTGCACAAGGACGTCGAGCCGGGGACCCCGGCACCGCAGGCTCGCCTCGGGCTCATCTCAGCTGTCCGCGAAGCAGGTCTCGACTGTCACGTGATGGTCGCCCCGGTGCTACCGCACCTGACGGATTCCGCGGCGCATCTGGATGCGCTGCTGCGCCAGATCGCCGAGGCGGGAGCGACGGGGGTGACCGTGTTCGGCCTTCACCTGAGGGGTTCGACGCGCGGGTGGTTCATGGCGTGGCTGGCGCGGTCGCATCCCGAACTCGTCTCGGTCTATCGCGAGTTGTACGGGCGCGGCGCGTATCTGCCGTCGGACTACAAGAAGTTGTTGCACGATAGGGCCACGCCGTTGATCGCCAAGCACGGCCTCGCCCCGGACCGCCGATCGTTCCGCTCGGTGGCGGCGCCGGCGGTCGTGAATACTGAAGTGTTGCAGCCGACGCTGTTCTGATATGGGGAGTTGATTGTCAATGGGGCAAGGTGAAGCGGCGGCCGCGACCGTCGCCGTGGCCGCCGCTTCGTTTGACCAGATGAGTGTCGTGGTGGTGTCGAGCGTGTCGTGTCGACGCGTTGTCAGTCTGATATGCGCGGGTTGGTTACCGCAGGATCGGGACTTCGAGTCGGAGTTGGCCGCCATCTAGAGTCGAGCGTGATCATGTTGCCAGACAACGTGATTGCTCATAGAACAGACGCGGA
The DNA here is from genome assembly GCF_000230895.2 of Mycolicibacterium rhodesiae NBB3. The sequence goes on along the minus strand of NC_016604.1, from coordinate 5,529,160 downwards.
TCACTCCAAGACGCTTGCCGTCACCACCGAGTTCGTCATCTGGACGCCATGGGCTGGCTACTCCCCGTCAAGCACCGCCAACGACCAGCACCAGCCGGCCAGCTCTCTGGCCACCGCGATGTTGGCGACCACGGATCGCTTCTTGCGTTGATCGAAGTTCGCCCAACGCTGATGCAGGCGTCGGTTGGCGGCCTGACCCCGAGCCCGCGCCGCCGGGCAGGCCAGATCCCACCGACGCCGCAACACCGCACCCGGCCGATACGGGCTGCGATGGTGCCACGCCGCTTCGACCAACAGGCGTCGTACGTGCTTGTTGCCGGTCTTGGTTACCTCGCCCTGCACCCGACTGCCACCGGAGGAGAATTCGGATGGGACCAGCCCCAGGTAGGCGCCGATCGTGCGACCGGTCAACCGGTGCCAGTCGCCGATCTCGGTGGCCAGCCCGAACGCCGTCAGCGTGGCGATCCCGCGCAGACGCCCCAGCCGTCGGACCACCGGGGTGAACTCACTGTCGGCGGCCATCTCCTCGATCGCTGCCTCCAGCCGTTCCCTGCGGTCCACGCACGAGGTCATGGCGTCGAAGGTCGCGTCATAGGTCAGCTGCAGTGCCCGGTTGTCGAAGCGCTGCTGGCGCAGCCACAGTTCGTGACGACTGGTCCAGGTCGCGCCGCCGTAGTACACGATGCCCTGCCGCAGAAGCAGTTTCGATAGCCGGTGCCGCGCGGCCATCAAATCGCCGCGGCAGTCCTCGCGGGCCCGCACCAGATCACGAGCCGCTTCCTGATCGGCGGAGGGAATCGCGACCGCGGTGATCTGACCCAGATGTAACAACCGAGCCAGATGCGCCGCATCGCGCGCATCGGTCTTGACCCGATCGCCAGCGGGACGGATCAGTTTCGAGGGCGCGGCGACCTGGCACTCGACCCCGGCCGCGTCCAGAGCTCGCGCCAGACAGAATCCGGTGGGACCGGCCTCATAGGTCACCGCCACCGGACCCGGCAAGTCGCCAATCCAGTCCAGGATTTCGCGGTGCTCCGGTGTCAGCCGCCGTTCAACGACTTCACCGGTTTCCCGGTCCAATCCGCACGCGACAACCGAACGTGCGTGCACATCCAAACCGACACTCGTACGCTGACCTACCACTGGGGCCTCCTACATCTGTGGCTCTACCGGCCAGGACCCGATTCCTGTCGGCAACCCACGTTCACATGCAGTGAGGCCCCAGCCTCCCCATACGATCTAGCACTCGCCAGGGCGAGGGCGCTAGCTCTTGTTGCGCTTGACCTGATTGAACGGCACGCCGCGGTCGGCGGCGTGCTCGCGGGGGAAGCCCAGCACGCGCTCACCGATGATGTTGCGCGCGATCTCGGTGGTCCCGCCACCGAGCGCGGCCGCCTGTCGCGACAGGTAGCGCTCGCCATAGCGGATCATGTCGTCACCGGCGTCCACAACACCCGAACTCCCGGTGAGCGACAACACCGTGTCGAACTCCAGATGATGCACGTCGGCGTGCGTGACGCGGATGATCGAGCCGGCAGCCGGTGGCAGCGCGCCGTCCAGAACGCCGTGATACACGTGGTCGATGAGCTGCTCGCGCACCGCACGGTGCACAAGCGCACGGCCGGCAGCCTCTTGCGCCCGCTCACTGTCGGCCTGGCCGGTCGCCTCCAACAGCGCGACGTAATCGATCGGCACGTCGGACTTGCCTTCGGCGCCAATGCCACTCGCGAACTCCGACCCGCCGCCGACGGCCCGGCGCTCGTGGTACAGCTGCCGGGAGGCTACGTGCCAGCCGCCGTTGACCTCGCCGACGACGGCGTCGTCACCGAGCTCGAGGTTGTCGAAGAATTCCTCGCAGAACTCCACCGACCCGTTGACCTGCTTGATGCGCCGCAGGGTGATGCCTTCGCTGTTGATCGGCACCAGGAACATCGTCAGGCCTTCGTGCTTGGGCACGTCCCAGTCGGTGCGGGCGAGCATCAGGCCGTAGTCAGCGGCGAACGCACTGGTGCTCCACGTCTTCGCGCCGTTGATCACCCATTTGTCGCCCTTGCGATCGGCGCGGGTGATCACTCCGGCGAGGTCAGACCCGCCGCTCGGTTCCGACAGTAGCTGGACGAGCACTTCGTCACCGCGCAAGGCGCCCGAGATGTGTTGCTGCTTCTGCTCTTCGGACCCGGTGTCGAGGATGGTAGCGGCACAGATGGTGAAGGTCGGGGTGTTCAGGATGATCGGGAGCTCGTAGTTGCGCGACTCGTTGTTGAACGCCTTCTGGTAGGCGATCGGCAGACCGAGGCCGCCGTACTCCCGGGGAAAGCAGATTCCGGCGAACCCACCCTCGTAGAGCTTCTTTTGCAACTCGCGGGCACGCTGCCACGGTTCGTCTTCGCCGCGGTCATGCTCGGGTGGGTTGGCCGGGTCGATCGACGGCATGTTCTCCGCCAGCCACTTTCGGGCTCGCGTTGCGAACTCTTCGACCGACTCGGAAGTCGCTGTCGGGGCCGATGCCGTTTCGGTCATGATGCGTGTCCCCAGCTTTCGCGTGGCCCCACCAGATCCTTGGTGAGCGCGTACACGCGAAGGTTGTGATCCTCCGGGGTGCCGAACAGCGATCGATACAACGTCACCCGCCGCAGGAAGATGTGTAGATCGTGCTCCCACGTGACGCCGATGCCGCCGTGCAACTGGATGCAGTCCTGAAGCATGCCCGGAGCGTGTTCACCCACATAGGATTTCGCGACGCTGACCGCGATCTCGGCGCCGGGGGAGCGCGCAGCCACCTCGGCGACTGCGGCGTTCGTCGTCGCGCGGCACGACTCGAACCAGATCTTGAGATCCGCGTACTTGTGTTTCAGTGCCTGGTACGAGCCGATGGGCCTGCCGAACGAATGCCGGTCGAACCCCCATTGGATGGTGAAGTCGAGCACCGTCTCCAAAATGCCCACGATCTCGGCGCACTGGAGAATGACGGCGATCTGGGTCTGCCTCGCGATGAGCGCTGGGGTCAGTTCGGCGGAGCCGACGACCGCGTTGGCATCCACCTCGACGCCGTCGAATCGCACGCGGGCATAGGTTTTCACCATGTCGAGCGAGCGCTGTGGCTCGACGGTCACACCAGTTGCGTCCGTCGGCACCAGGAACTGCCGCACGGCACCGTCGCATCTCGCCACCACCAGGAGCAGCGCGCTGTCGGCGCCGGCCTCGACGCGATCCTTCACACCGTCGATGCGGAAACCGGTGTCGGTCGGCGTCGCAGTGACCGAAACATCGAGCGGCGACCACTGCTTACCCGGTTCGTAGACCGCCCACGAGGCCACCACCTCACCCGAGATCAGGGATTCGATTGTCTGTTCATGGTTCTCGGGGGCTTCTGCCAAACTCGCCAGCACCACACTGACCGGGTGCAGCGGACCGGGTGCGACGGACCGGCCGCACAACTCCGCGACCAGAGCGAGGTCGGCCACTCCATCACCGGACACGTTGCCGCCGCCGAGTTCCTCGGGAACGAGCAGGCTGGTCCAGCCGAGTTCGGCGGCGCGTTGCCACCAGTCGCTCTCGAAGGATGTTCCGGCATCGTGAAGTTCACGTAGCCGGGGTAGCGACGCGCCCTTCTCGAGAAACGACTGGGTGGTCGAGGCGAACAGCAGTCGTTCCGGGTTGGCTGGGTCGGTCACGGCGCGAACTCACTTTCAATGATGCGCGAAGTGCGTGCCGGAGCACCGACACGCACGTTCACGCTAGAGGCCGTAGTGGTCAGGCGAATTCCAGAGCGGGCACGCCCGGCTTGTGGACGATCTCGTTCGGGATCTTGAACAGATCGATCATGTTGCCGCCCATGACCTTTCGCTGTCCCTCCGCGTCGAGCCCCTGCAGGTCGTCGATCAGGTGCGTCGGTTGTGCCAAGCCCTCGGGGTGCGGCCAGTCGGAACCGAAGATCACCCGATCTATGCCCAACAGCTCGGCCATCTGAGCGAAGTCGTCCTCCCAGAAGGGCGCGACGTAGACGCAGCGGTGGAACGCCTCGATCGGATCCTCGAGGAAGCCATGCGGCATCTTCGAGTAGACGTTCTTGAATTGCTTGAACAGGTAGGGCACCCAGTCGGCGCCGTTCTCGATGGACAGCACACGTAGATCCGGGTTGCGGGTCAGCGCACCGTGGCACACCAACGCCGCCATGGTGTCCTCGATGGGCCGCTTGCCCATCGCAACCATCCGGAACGCGGTGGGCGCGAACGGTTTGAACTCGTCGCCGGGCTCCCAGTCGTTGAGGTACTCGGAGTATCCGCTGTCCGAGGCGTGCATCGAGACGGGGATGCCGGCCTTGACGCAGGCGTCCCAGAACGGGTCGAACTCCTCGACACCCAGCGAGCGGGTTCCGCGGTAGCCGGGCACCGGCGCGGGTCGGACCAGGACCGTCTTCGCGCCGCGCTCCAGACACCAGTCGAGTTCCTCGAGTGCGCGATCGACGTTGCCCAGGTTGATCACCGGGGTGGAGAAGATGCGGTCCTCGTAGTTGAACTGCCAGGTCTCGTACATCCACTGGTTCAGGGCGTGAACGATGTCGAGGATCAGATCGGGATCGTCCTTGAGTCGCTCCTCGACGAGGCTGGCCAGCGTCGGGAACATCAGGGAGTAGTCCAGGCCGAGGCTGTCCATCACCTCGAGGCGGGCCTCGGGATTACGGAAGGCCGGGATGGACTTCATCGGCTTGCCCATCACCTCGCGGAAGCTCTTGCCGCCGCTGCCGTGCCGGAAGTACTCCTCCTGGGCGCCGGGGCGCGCGACGACCTCGAAGGTCGGGTTGGGGATGTAGTCGCTCACGACGTTGCGCACCATGATTTTGGTGCGTCCGCGAACGTCGATGTAATCGATGACGCCTTTGCGGTGATCCGGCAGGAACTGCGTCAGCGCCTCTTTGGGCTCGTAAAAGTGGTTGTCGGCGTCGAACACCGGATAGGGGAGTTCGCGGGTCATGGTTGCGCCTCCTTCAAGCTTGGCTGTTGGTCTTGACGGGCTGTGTGGTAACGACATTACCACGGCTGGACCAGCGAAAACACCACCCCAGCCTGAGGTGTTTTTCACATCTTCGCGATGCAGGTCAGACGGGGTCGCGGCGGCTTTGAAGGCTGCTGACGCAGAAGTCGTAGATGTGATCGGCATCGACGGGGACGCCACTGAGCTCAGCGCCGAGGACCCGCAGCCGCATGGCCCCGAGCGCCGATTGCATGATCAGCGCGGCCGTCGCGTCGACATCGATGCCGGTACGGAAGGTGCCCTCGTCGACGCCGCGGTGGATGATGTCCTTGATCAGCTCGTGCACCGGGGCGAGCACACGCGCGTACTCACTGGGCAGCGCCTCGGCCAGCCGGTCGTTGTAGGACGTCAGGCCCCGATTGACCTTGTCCTGTGTGGTGGTTTCCGCGGGCGTGCAGATGCGATCGATGAGTACCCTCAGGGCTTCGTCGGCAGGCAGGCCGGTCGTGTCCTCGCGCCACTTGCGCGTCGACTCCGACATGATCTTGTCGACCAGGGCGAGCAGCAACTCGTCCTTCGTGGAGAAATGCTGGTAAAACGATCGCAGCGAGGTCTTGGAGCGCTCCACGACCTCGAGCACGGTGAAGTCGGTGCGGCCGGTCTCGCCGAGAATTGCCAACGCCGACTTCATGAATCGCTTCGGCCGCGACTCCGGATCCAGGTCGACGACGGCGTCCGTCGCCGCCGTGCGTGCGCCTTCACCCGGCGGCCGGCCGCTGCGCTTCGCCATGGGCACCTTCCCGGTTGTCCGCGATCGTCGGTAACGACGTTACCGGTTTTGGCCAGGCTCGGTTAGTGTTCCCACTCATGACCTCTGACGCAGCGCATCCGCCTTCGCAGGCACAGTGGACCGTTCAGAATCTGCTCGACCTGTTCGACGTCGCGCCCGACGGTGAGAACAGGTTCACCGCCGAGACGGGCCCTGCGGGTGAGGACGAGCGTCAGGTCGTCGAAGGAACCCAGGTCCTCGCTCAGGCGATTGTCGCTGTGGCAAAACGCTTTCCGGAGAAGTCGGTGCGATCGGTGTCGGCGGTGTTCGCCAGGGCGGTGATGGTGGGCGCAGGTCCGGTCGAGCTGGAACTCGACATCGTCAACGAGGGGCGTTCGACGGCCACCGCGATCGTGGCGGCGAAACAGAACGGCAAGCGGTGCATCACCGCGACCGTACTGACCGACGTGCCCACCGCCGACGTCATCCGCCACCATCTGCCCCGGCCCGATGTGACGGGCCCGCAGGACGCGAACGTAGCCGAGATGCCGATGACGGGACGGCAGCTGCGGTTGGTCGACGTCCACGATGTGAACAGTCCAGACGAGGTGGGGCCGCCGGAGCTGTACGCCTGGCTGCACTACGACCCGATCCCGACTCGCGACGACCTCGCGAAGGCGCTGATCGCGTATTTCACCGGGCACCTGGGTATTTCGACGACGATGCGGGCACACGTTGGCATTGGGACCGCGCAGTCGCACCTCACGGTGTCGACGGCGCCGATGACGGTGACGGTGAGTTTCCACGAGCCCTTCACGTGGGACGGCTGGCTGCTCTACACCCACGAGAGCACCCAGGTTGGCGCGGGCATGTCGTACGTGCGCGGTGCCGTCCACACCGAGAGCGGTGAACTGATCGCTTCGTTCACCCAGGATGCGCTGATCCGCCCGTTGCGTACCACCGATACGAGCATCAAAGAGCAGTCTCGACTCTAGATCTTCAGATAGCCCTTGTCCGCGGGGATCTGGGCCGCGGTCACAAGGGAGGAGGCGTCGCTGGCCAGCCACAGCACGATGTCGGAGACGAGATCCGGGGCGGCCAGCGAGTCGGTGGGCAGCGCACCGGGAGAGAAGCTGTGGATGAAGTTCTGGTGATCGGCGAACATCTGCCACATCGACGCGTCGTTGCCCATCGGGGTATCGGTGCCGTAGGGATGGACCGAGTTCACCCGAATACCGAACTCGCCCAGTTCGACCGCGAGCGAGTTGGTCAGCGCCACGACGCCGAACTTGCTTGCGCAGTAGTGGCCGCAGCCGGGAACCGCCTTGATCCCGGCCGCAGAACTGATGTTGATGATCGACCCGCCGTTGCCGGCCTCGATCATCGCGGGCACCACCGCCTTGATCGTGTTCCACACGCCGGTCAGGTTGGTGTCGACGACCTCCTGGAACTGCTGCGCCGAAATCTCCCACAGCCGGCCCCAATTCAGCACACCGGCGTTGGCGACGACGATGTCGAGGCGGCCGAACTGCTCGATCGCGTCGGAAACCACCCGCTGCTGGCCATCGAGGTCGCGGACGTCGACCTCTTCGGCGCGGATCTTGCGCCCTTCGCCCTCGACCAGGCTCACCGTCTCGGCGAGATCCTCCGGCAGCGCGGGGGGATAGCCGTTGTGCTCGGCCACCGGCGCGCAGGCGTCGATCGCGACGATGTCGGCGCCCGCGCGGGCCAACCGGATGCAGTGTGAACGCCCTTGTCCGCGCGCCGCTCCCGTGACGTAGGCGACCTTGCCCGCCAGCGGTGTGTCTTCAGCCATGGTCGACATCGTGCGCGTGATGCACGATGTCGTGCAAGTGGTAGATCGCAATCGATGCGATCGTGAACTCGCTGCCATTACTGCGAAAGCCGCGCCGCGACCACGCGTGTGCCGGAACGTGCGTGTAGGTGTCGGCGACGGTGGCCGCCGCGTCGACCAGCTCGGCGGCTACGGTGGCCGGATCCTGTGATCTGTAGTCGTCGGCTAGTGCCGTTTGGTCCTGGTCCCAGTTCGGAAACCGCGGCTCGTCCGCGTCGAGCATCAGCCGGACGCGGTGGTCGAAGATGCGGTGCACGTCGCGGATGTGGCACCCGTATTCCAGCGTCGACCACACCGTCGGCTGCGGCCGGGTTGTGACTCCGGGGCCGGCCAGCCGCGATACCCAGCTCGCGGCATCGGCGCGGATGTGGTCGGCGACCTCGGTGTGATGTACGGACTCCCGGGCGAAGCCGCAATCGGGACAGGGGCGCGAAAGCACCCAGGTCCAGTCCTTGGTATCGGGCTCGATCGGGTCTCGTTCGGGCGTCACTCGGTCAGTGTGGCAGCCGTTTCGCGGATCCGGATCCCGGCTGCCGCGGTGATCGGCTCCCCGTGGCCGAAGCAGGCGGTATCGACATCGAGGGCGGCCAGCCGTTTGAACGACGCGACGGTCTGTGCGCGGACCTGGTTGAACGTGCCGAGCATGACGGTTCCGACGTTGGCGATGGTGTCGCCGGTGAAGAGCACACCGTGGCGGGGCAGATGTATCGCGATGCTGCCGTCGGTGTGGCCGGGTACCGCCAGCACCTCGGCGCCGTCGCCGAAGTCGAGCGCATCGCCGTCGTGCACCTCATGTAGTAGCGCAACCGGAGGCGCCGCGTCCGGAAGTCCTGCTGACACCCGTTCATGAATCGGGATTTCCCAGTCCTCGAAAACCGGAGGCGGCATGGCTGTCCCGTTCCTGATGGGGGCGGCATCGCCTGCGCCTGCGAAAACGGTTGCACCGGTGGCGTCTTGCAGTTCGGCCGCGGAACCGCAGTGGTCGACGTGCCCGTGCGTCAGCACGATGCGGTCGATCCGTGGCACCTCAGCCAAAATCTCGGCGCCCGAACCGGGCGCGCCGGTGTCGATGACGGTGACCGAGTCGTCGTCGCGCCATACATAGACCTGCCACCCTCGTACGCGCAGCATGGTCAGGTTCGACGAGAGCACGACGGTGTCCATCCGCATGACGCTAGAACGCGTACCGCCGTGATCACACCGGATCAGCTAGCGGCGAAATCTAACCCAGATCGTTGGTGGAGAAGGTGTCGCAGGCCGCGATGTCACCGGTCCGGTATCCCTCGGTGAACCACTTCTGCCGTTGCGCCGACGACCCGTGTGTCCACGCCTCCGGATTGACCCGTCCAGTGGCCGATTTCTGGATGCGGTCGTCACCGACCGATGCCGCCGCTGAGAGCGCATCGGCAATGTCCTTGTCGCTCAACGGCTCTAGGAACGGCACCCCGGTGCTCTCCTGCTTGGTGACGGCCGCATAGTGCGCCCAGATCCCTGCGTAGCAGTCGGCCTGCAACTCGGTGCGCACGCCGCCGCCCGTCGCGCCCTGTGGATCACGCTGCGCGTTGACGAGCGAGCCCTGGAGATCCTGCACATGATGGCCGAACTCATGAGCGACCACGTACTCCTGCGCCAACGGTCCACCGCTGGAACCGAACTGGGTGGTCAGCACGTCGAAGAAGTCGGTGTCGAAGTACGCGGTCTGGTCACCGGGGCAGTAGAACGGGCCCACATCGCTGGTCGCTGGACCGCACGCGGTGTCGACCGACCCGGTGAACAGCATGACCTTTGGACGTGTGTATTCGCCGGGAAGCAACTGCTGCCACACGCTGTCCACCGAGTTGCCCGTCGCGATGACCCGGCACTGCACGATGTTGTTCGCATCCTCGGCGGTTTTGCACTGGCTGGTGTCGAAGCCTGGTGTCGAGACGCCGCCGGTGTCGATCTGCTGCTGCGGTATCACCGTGCTGGGGTCGACACCGAGGAACAGTGCGACCACCAGGATGAGGAGGCCGCCGACGCCGCCGCCGATCGCGATGCCACGGCCACCTCCGCCCCCGCCGCTGCTTGACGTGGTGCTGGTATCGATATCTATACCTTCGCGGAAGGTCATCGCGCCCCTACTTTCTCGGTCGGAAGCACTCGCCGCACCGGTCTGCATCCAGCTTCGCACACTAGGATTCAGACGTGGCAGTCGTTGTCGGACATTCCGGATCTTCGGCGGTCGTACACACCGATCTGGGAGACCTGCGTGGTACGACGGAGGGGGGTGTCGGAGTGTGGCGCGGCATCCCGTATGCCGAGCAACCGGTGGGGGATCGAAGATTCCTGGCACCCGCACCGGCGCAGCGGTGGACCGGTCTGCGCGATGCGCTCGAACATGGACCGCTGCCCCCGCAGACCAAATCATTCGTCGGCGGCGGCCGTGACGATCCGAAGGTTCGCGACGAAGCCTGTCTGACGCTGACGGTGTGGTCGCCGGACACCAGTGCGTCGTTGCCGGTGATGGTGTGGATTCCCGGCGGTGCGTTCGTGTACGGCGCCGGGCAGTTCCAGCTCTACAACGGGTCGCGGCTGGCCGCCAACGGCAACGTGGTGGTGGTCAACGTCACCTACCGGATCGGTGTTTTCGGCGGGTTCGAGCTCAGCGATCTGGGCGACGGCTTCGACGACAATCTTGCGCTGCGCGACCAGATTGCGGCACTGCAGTGGATCCGCGACCACATCGCCGCGTTCGGCGGCGATCCCGGCCGAGTGACCGTTTTCGGCGAATCGGCGGGCGCCACCTCGGTGCTGGCACTGCTGGCGAGCCCCGCAGCCAGCGGACTGTTCAGCAGGGCGATCGCGCAGAGCCCGCCGCTGCCGCTCATCGGGGACCGCGAGACCCGAGCCAGGCAGGCCCATGACTTCCTGAAACGGTTGGGTGTCGAGCCCTCCGAGGTCAAGGCGCTGCCCCAGCGCCAGCTGCGGCGAGCTGCGGGCATGGTGCAGCTGAAAAGCGCTTCGAACACGCCGCACCTCGCCTACGGGCTGACGTACGGGGTCGACTTGTTGCCGAGACATCCGGTGGACGCCGCTCGGGGCGGGGCCGTCGAGCGGATGCCGTTGATCATCGGGACCAACAGCCATGAGGCGTCGATGTTCGCGTGGACGAAACCACCCATGTTGCCGACCACCACGGCGTCGATCGGCGCCTACCTGGACCGCGTCGCACCGGATGCCAAGGACCAGATACTGGCCGCCTACCCCGACTATCCGAGACGGCGAGCGCTCGTGGCGTTCGGCTCCGACGCGATGTTCGGCGCACCGGCGTGGGCGTTCGCCGACGCCTACAGCGCGCTCGCGCCGACCCATATGTACCGGTTCGACCATGTCGGGTGGAGTCTGCGTGCACTGGGACTGGGCGCCACGCACGGCAGCGAGATCGTGCACATCCAACACAGCTACGCGTCGTTCATCGGACGCAAGCTCCATCCGCTCGGGCGGCGATTGCAGCCGCCCGTCGGCAGGCGCATGCAGCGGGCGTGGCTGGACTTCGCGGCCAAGGGTTGGGACACCGGCGATGAGCGCTCGCGCGAAGAGTGTCAGACAGGCGAGATCGAGTGGTCCAACGGCCACGATTGGCCGATCTACGACACCGACCGTCGCATGACCCGCATCATCATGACTGCACGCGACACCGTGACGGAGGATCCTGACGCCGAGCGCCGAAAGGCCTGGGCCGGCCTGCACTAGCGCGGGTCCGCGCCGAAATCTGGTTCCGGTACGCGTCAGGCCCAAAAGTGTGCGATAACCCTGATTTCGCGGGTCGGCGCTAGACCCCGAACCGCCGGTTTGAGTAGTCGCGCAGGTTGTACAGAAACTTCTGGAACGTCCGGCCCATGATTCTCTTGCCCAGCGTCATCCCGATCCGACCGGCCGCACCCTTGGGCTTCATCGCCATCACCCACGTCAGATGGCAGCCGGTCGCCGTCGGAACGACCCGGTAGTCTTCGGCGAACGCCGCGATGGCGCTACTGGACGCCTCGTTGAAGCGAAAAGCCATGTGGGTGAACGGTTCCCACGCCAGAAACTCCTCATCGCCGACGATGCCGCCGCGCATGTTGACCGTTCGGGTGGTCCCGATACCGCGTGGTTCGGGGCTGGTCCACGTGACCTTGGTGATCGCCGTGGCCCAATGCGGCCACGACTCCGCGTCGGCGAGCACCTCGAACAGCTGCTCTCCGGTGATGTCGAGGTCGACGGTGCTGACGAACCGAAACGGCGCGCTGTCGATGAAGTCCAGGCCAACCCGTTCACACTCATGCATGGCCATACACAGTATCGGAAAGTGTCTAGCCGTCTAGATCGAGACGTCGACCCGCATGGCGGTGCATTTGCGCAACTTGCTCAGGTACTGCCGGTACTTCGAGTTCATCAGGTGCTTGGCGACTAGCTTCGCCAGCAGCGCGGTGTCGACGGAGGTGGCATTAAGGCGAAAGGTCAAGTGCGACTGCGGTTGCCACGCAATGGCTTCGTCCTCCAGCACCTACCAGAGTTGGCCGGGAGTGGACAGCTCCACGGCATTGGTCGACCGGAAACGCGCGGTGCCGATGAGCTCCATCCGACGGGATCGCACCGGAACATCCGGGGCACGACGTGGACCCTAGCCAGGGCCGTCGCTGGCCGCTGCCAGCAGCGGTACCAGGACATCACTGATCGGGGTGGCGATCTTGTGGGCGGCGGCCTTGCGGGAGATGACGCCGTTGCGGATGTCCCATTCCAGCGCTCTGCCGTTTTCCCGGTCGGTGAGGATGGATGTCGTCATGTCGGCGGGCACCTCGGTGAACAGCCGAACCGTTTGATCGACCAACTCATCGCCGAGCGTGGCGCCCTCCGCACGCGCCACCGCCAGGCACTCCGCGACGTAGGCCCGCGCCATGGCGGCGATGTCGTCACGGCGAAACATGCCCGATCTGCGGCCCGTCAAGACCATGAGTCCGGCGACGGCGTTGACAAGTAGCTTGTGCCAGGTCGCGGTGACGAAGTCGGGGTCGGTGTCGACCGAGATGCGAGGTCCGCGCAACGCCTCGGCGAGCTGGCTCGCGGCAGGCGTGTCGGGAAGAACCAGCCGTACCGGGGTGCGCAGCCGCACCCAGCCTTCGGGTTGCGTTTCGGCGGAGAACCACACCACGCAAGGGACCACAGTCGACTGTGGGCAGAACCTGCCCACCCGCTCGACCTGTTCGACGCCGTTCTGCAGGGCGCACACCACGGTGTGCTCGCCACATAGTCGAGCCAGCCAGGCTCCTGCGGCCTCGTTCTGGGTGTCCTTGACGGCGAGCAGCACCACGTCGACGGGACCGTCGGCCTCGGCAGGCTCTGACCGCACCGGGTGCGGCACGACGATCGGGTCGCCGTCATCGGGGCGGAGTTCGAGCGACGGCCGCGGGGTGCGGCCATAGGCGGCAACCTCGTGACCAGCGGCGTAGACAAGAGCGGCGACCGTCGTACCAATGGCTCCGGGGCCGACCAGTGCGATCCTCACGCTGGCCAAATTACCCGCGAAGATGCACCTCTAGACTGTGCAGTCGGTCTACCGAAGTTTGCGAGGAGAGTTTGTGCTGCGCAGTCATGCCGCCGGTTCGTTGCGGTCCGCCGATGCCGGTCAGCAGGTGACGCTGGCCGGTTGGGTCGCGCGTCGCCGCGATCACGGCGGTGTCATCTTCATCGACCTCCGCGACTCGTCGGGTGTGTCGCAGGTGGTGTTCCGTGCAGCCGATGTCCTCGCCAACGCGCACCGGCTGCGCTCGGAGTACTGCATCGCCGTCGACGGGGTCGTCGAGATTCGCCCCGAGGGCAACGCGAACGCCGAAATTCCCACCGGCGACATCGAAGTCAATGCCACGTCGCTCACTGTGCTGAGTGAAAGCGCACCGCTGCCTTTCCAGCTCGACGAGCAAGCCGGCGAGGAAGCACGGCTGAAGTATCGGTACCTCGATCTCCGTCGGGAAGGTCCGGGGAACGCAATCCGCTTGCGGTCCAAGGTGAATGCGGCCGCGCGTGACGTGCTCGCGCGGCACGACTTCGTCGAGATCGAGACGCCGACGCTGACCCGCTCCACACCCGAGGGCGCGCGGGACTTCCTCGTGCCGGCTCGTCTGCAACCGGGCAGCTTCTACGCGCTTCCCCAGAGTCCGCAGCTGTTCAAGCAGTTGCTCATGGTGGCGGGCATGGAGCGCTACTACCAGATCGCGCGCTGCTATCGCGATGAGGACTTCCGCGCCGACCGCCAACCCGAGTTCACTCAGCTCGACATGGAAATGAGCTTCGTCGACGCAGACGACGTCATGGCGGTGTCCGAGGAGGTCCTCAAGGCGCTGTGGGCGTTGATCGGGTATGACCTGCCGACGCCGATTCCGCGGATCAGCTATGCCGATGCGATGCGGCGGTTCGGCTCGGACAAGCCCGATCTGCGATTCGCACTGGAACTCGTTGAGTGCACGGAGTACTTCTCCGACACCACTTTTCGGGTGTTCCAGGCGCCCTATGTCGGCGCCGTCGTCATGCCCGGAGGCGCGTCGCAGCCACGGCGCACACTCGACGGTTGGCAGGAATTCGCCAAGCAGCGCGGGCACAAGGGGCTGGCGTACGTGCTCGTCGCCGAGGACGGCTCACTGGGCGGCCCGGTGGCCAAGAACCTCACCGACGCCGAACGCGATGGATTGGCTGCGCATGTCGGGGCGAAGCCGGGGGACTGCATCTTCTTCTCGGCCGGTCCGACCAAGGCGGCGCGCGCGCTGCTCGGGGCGACCCGCATCGAGGTCGCCAAGCGCCTCGACATGATCGATCCCGACGCATGGGCGTTCACCTGGGTGGTGGACTGGCCGCTGTTCGAAGCCGCCGACGAGGCCACGGCCGCAGGCGATGTGGCGGTCGGGTCCGGTGCGTGGACGGCGGTGCACCACGCATTCACTTCGCCCAAGCCGGACTCAGAGGCGACCTTTGACACCGACCCTGGTTCGGCAATGGCCGATGCCTACGACATCGTGTGCAACGGCAACGAGATCGGCGGCGGATCGATCCGTATCCATCGCCGCGACGTCCAGGAGCGGGTGTTCGCGATGATGGGCATCGACCACGACGAGGCCCAAGAAAAATTCGGATTCTTGTTGGACGCATTCACTTTCGGCGCCCCGCCGCACGGCGGGATCGCATTCGGCTGGGACCGCATCACCGCGCTGCTCGCCGGTCTCGATTCGATTCGCGAGGTCATCGCGTTCCCGAAGTCCGGCGGCGGTGTCGATCCGCTGACCGACGCGCCCGCGCCGATCACCGCGCAGCAGCGCAAGGAATCGGGTATCGACGCCAAGCCGCGCAAGGACGGCGACTGACCCAATCCGCGGCGTCCGTCGCGCGTACAGGGCTACGATCCGCGCGTGAACGAAGCGGCTCCGCTAGCTGCGGAGAAACCTTCCGGGAATCGGCGTGTGTGGCGCGTCATCGTTTTCACGACGGTGGGCGCGGTCATCGCGTTGTATCTCGCGTCGGTGCTGGGTTATCACGCGACCACCGATACGTATCGCGATTTCTCGTTCACCGAGGCCGCACCGGAGACCGAGACGTCGGTCATCATCCGGTTGCGACAATTCGATACGCTCCAGAACAGTTTGTCGGTCGACGTTCTCGTCCATCCCGGTCGCGACATGTTGAGCAAAGATCCGCAAGCGGTGGACAACCTGACCATTCGGCTGAGTTCCTGGACGGCGTCCGGCGAGCTGATCTACCTTCACGCGGACGTGTCCTCCGACGCGAACACGACCCTGATTGCGGTCGGCGACCCCGACAACTGGCCTTTGGACTCGTATACCACCGACGTCATCGGGGTCGAACTCTTCAGTGGCACCGGCGCAGCTCGTCAAGCTGTTCCGGCCGGTGTCATCGTTGCCGGGCATATCAACGGCTGGAACATCGCTAGCGAAAACGCGACCATCGCCTCTCCGCCCGCGCCCCAGCAGACTCTGCGTCTCACGTTGGAGCGGTCGTCTGCCGCGCTCTCATTCGACATCGGTCTGATCTTGGTGCTGCTGGCACTGCCTGCGGCTGCGCTGTTCGTCGCAACCCAGACGTTGGCCGGCCGTCTGAAATTCCTGCCTCCGATCATGACGTGGTTCGCCGCGATGCTTTTCGCGGTGATTCCGCTGCGCAACCTGCTGCCCGGTGCGCCGCCCGCGGGTGCCTGGATCGATCAGCTCGTGGTGCTGTGGGTGCTGCTCGCGGTCGCGGCAGCCATGATCATGTACGTCGTGGCGTGGTGGCGATCGCGACGGGCCGACTAAATCGCCCAGTCGCATCCCGTCAGCTCGGCGGAGAGCTCCCACAGCCGGCGGGCCATCGCGGGATCGACCGCCTTGGGGCGCAGCTTCGTCACCGTCGGTGCGCCGAGCTGATTGAACCGCGGCGCGAGATACGTACCGGTGGGCAGATCGGTGGTGACGGCTTCCAGGCTCGCCCGCGCACCCTGAGCGGGTGTGTGCAGCAGCTTGCGAATCCGTTGGTGCTCGCCCATGCCCATCGAGCGGGTGATGTCCGTATCGGTCGCGCCGGGATCTGACGCGTAGGCGCGGACGCCACGGTTGGCGAGTTCGCGGACGAACAGCAGGTTGGCGAGTTTGGACTGCCCATAGGCGGCCCACTTCGAGTACTTGCGGGTGTGCCAGTTCAGGTCGGCTAGATCGAGGTGAGTGAACAGATACGTCGCGCTCGCCACCGACACCACCCGGTCTTTGATCCGTTCGCCGAGCAGGCAGGTCAACGCGAAATGCCCGAGGTGATTGATTCCCATGTGCGCTTCGAAACCGTCGACGGTGCGGGTCAGCGGCATGCCCATCACACCCGCGTTGTTCACCAGCACATCAACGGTTTCCACCGAATCGGCGAATGTCCGCACACTGGCCAGATCCGCGAGATCCAGGGATCGCACCTCGATGTTGCCGGGCATCTCGACGGCGACCCGCTGCGCCTTGTCGACATCCCGGCAGGCGATCATGACGTCGTGTCCCAGCACCGCCAGTGCCGTTGCCGTCGCCGCACCGACACCGCTGTTGCCGCCCGTGACGATCACTCGCATGTCTGGCAGGTTATGTGGACGCGGAATAGAAGCGGTCACCGGCGGGCTTGTTCGGGCATGACCGAGATCGGAGATCTGAAGGCGTTCAACGCCAATATCGTCGACGAGTTCCGCGCCAACGGCGGCAAGGTGGGTGGTCCGTTCGAGGGCGGTGACCTGCTACTCCTGACGACGACCGGCGCCAAGTCCGGCCAGCCCCGGCTGTCGCCGCTCGCGTACTTCACCGTCGACGACAGGCTGATCGTCGTTGGCTCGTACGCGGGCGCCGACGTCGATCCCGCATGGGTGCACAACCTGCGGAAGTACTCGCGGGCCCACATCGAAGTCGGCACGACGGACTACGACGTGATCGCCCGCGAGCTGCCCACTGCAGAGCGGGATGAGCTCTACGCGAGACTTGTCGAGCAGTCGCCCGTCTTCGGTGAGTACCAGCAGAAGACCAGCCGGGTCATCCCACTCTTCGAGCTCCAAAAAGCGTGACTTCGGTGCGCATACGATCGCTCAGCGACCGCGCGCGCACCGAAATCGCTACTTGGCGAGCCGCTCGATGATGGTGGCGTTGGCCATGCCGCCGCCCTCACACATCGTCTGCAACGCGTAGCGTCCGCCGCGCTGCTCCAATGCGTTGACGAGCGTGGTCATGATTCGCGCACCACTGGCACCGAGCGGGTGGCCGATCGCGATCGCGCCGCCGTTGACGTTCGTCTTCGACAGATCGGCACCGACGTCGTGCGCCCAAGCCAGCACCACCGGCGCGAAGGCCTCGTTCACCTCGAACAGGTCGATATCAGACAGAGAGAGTCCAGCGTTCCTCAAGACCTTCTCGGTCGCAGGGATTACGCCGGTCAGCATGTAGAGCGGATCCGATCCCACGACGGTCGACGTGTGGATTCGCGCCAGCGGGCGCAGACCCAGCCGCTTGGCGACCTCACTGGTGGTGATCAACACCGCCGCACTGCCATCCGACAGCGGCGACGAGTTGCCCGGCGTGATCGCCCACTGGATCTGGGGGAACCGGGCCTCGTAGGCGGGGGTGTAGAACGCGGGCTTCAACGCGGCCAGTGTTTCCACCGTGGTGCCGGGACGGACGATCTCGTCGGTGGTGAGCCCGTTGATCGGGATCAGCTCGTTGTCGAAGCGCCCCTCTTTGGTCGCCTGCGCGGCCTTTTCGTGGCTGCCCGCCGAGAAATCGTCGAGCTGCTCGCGGGAGAACCCCCACTTCGCGGCGATCAGTTCGGCGCTGATGCCCTGCGGCACCAAGCCTTCGGGATAGCGCTGCGCCATCGCGCCGAACGGGTCGCTGCCCGGTAGCACGCTCGAACCCATCGGCACCCGCGACATCGACTCGACGCCGGCCGCAACGACGATGTCGTACGCGCCCGCGATGACGCCCTGTGCCGCGAACGCGATCGCTTGCTGGCTGCTACCGCATTGTCGGTCGACAGTGGTGCCGGGCACGGTCTCGGGGAAGCCCGCGGCCAGTAGTGCATTACGGCCGATGTTGACGGCCTGGTCGCCGACCTGTGAGACGGCGCCGGTGATGACGTCGTCGATCTGTGCCGGGTCGATGCCCGAGCGCTTCACCAGCTCGGTGAGGCTGTGCGCCAGTAGGTCGACGGGCAGCACGTCGTGCAGCGCGCCGTTGGCCTTGCCCTTTCCGATCGGGGTGCGTACCGCCTCGACGATGACCGCGTCCCTGCCCGCGAATCCAGCCATTTCCAGCCTCCTGAACTCCACACTGAGTAATGCTTCCTATACCCAGCTATAACACCTGGGTATACTAAGAACAACCCAGATGAGGAGTGACGTGCATGACAGTGCTGCAGGGCCGGCTGGCCGACCGCGACGCCTGGTCGGCGGTGGGCGAGTGCCCGGTCGAGAAGACGATGGCGCTGCTGGGGACCAAGACGGCGATGCTGATTATGCGCGAGGCGTACTACGGGACGACCCGGTTCGACGACTTCTGGCGCCGGATCGGCGTGACCAAGGCCGCCGCCGCCGCACGGCTGTCGGAACTGGTCGACGCCGGGCTGCTGGAGCGGCGGCCCTATCGGGAACCCGGGCAGCGCAGCCGCGACGAGTACGTGCTGACCGCGGCGGGCGAGGACTTCATGCCGGTCGTATGGGCCATGTTCGAGTGGGGCCGACGCCACCTGCCCAACCGCACACCGCTGCGCCTGGCGCATGCCGACTGCGGGGCGGAGGCGAGCGTCGAGATCCGCTGCGAGAAGGGGCATCGCGTGCCGCCTGACGAGCTGGTCGTCAGGACGGTGCGGAGCTGACCTCTTTCGGCGTGGAAGCGCTCGATGTCCGACCAGGTGGCCACGGACGGACTCGCTCAGCCGATAGGGTGCCGGGGTGCTTCATTTGCGGGTGATCGCGCCGGGGGAACTGCGCGACGACGTGATGGGCCTGCTGCGGGCGAACGCAGGGGTGACGCACATCGTGGTTCATCCCGACGCCGCCGTTGATCCGACGGGTGACGAGATCACCGCGGACATCGCCAGGGAGTGCGCCGACGACATCGTTCGCGGGCTCAAAGCGTTGGGCGTCAAGGAGTCCGGCGCGATGACGCTGGAAGTCCTGGACACCGTGCTCTCGACGCGTGCGTGGCACGCCGAGGACGCGGCGGCAGGTCAACCCGCAGACGCGGTGATCTGGGACGAGTTGGTGTCGCGGACACGCGAGGAGTCGACGCTCACTTTCACATTCGTCATGTTCCTGTGCATCGCCTGTCTGATCGCGGCGATCGGCGTCGTCACCGATTCTCCCGTCACCGTCGTGGGCGCGATGGTCGTCGGCCCCGAGTTCGGGCCGCTGGCCGGGCTCGCGGTAGCGCTGGTGCAGCGACGCAGCCACCTCGCGCAACGGGCGGCCCTGGCGCTGCTCGTAGGGTTTCCCGTCGCGATGGCGGTCACCATCGCATTCACTCTCATATTCGAAGCGCTGGGCTGGGTGACCCTTCAGACCACCCGCGAGCTCAACGAAGTGGACTTCATCTTCCAGGTCGGTCCTTTCTCGTTCGTCATCGCGTTGTTGGCGGGTGCGGCGGGGATGCTGTCCTTGGTGTCGTCGAAATCGGCTGCGCTGGTTGGTGTCTTCATCTCAGTGACGACGGTGCCCGCGGCCGGTTTCGCGGTCGTGGCCGCGACCATCGGCGACTGGCACGTGGCGGCGCAGTCGACTCTGCAGCTCGCGGTCAATCTCACCGGCATCACGATCGCGGGGGTGCTTGTGCTGTGGGTGTACCGCCTGAGGCGCACGAGGTAGGCCACGACCTGCGCGCCCCTCTACCGTGTGATGGGATCGTCCCATGGGCATAAAGGTGGCGCTGGAGCATCGCACCAGCTACACGTTCGACCGGCTGGTCGAGGTGCATCCGCATGTCGTACGGCTGCGGCCCGCGCCGCACTCGCGCACACCCATCGAGGCGTACTCGCTGACCGTCGAGCCCGCCGACCACTTCATCAACTGGCAGCAGGACGCGTTCGGGCTCTTTCTCGCCCGGCTCGTCTTTCCCAACCGGGCCCGCAGTCTCACCATCACCGTCGGTCTGATCGCCGATATGAAGGTGATCAACCCCTTCGACTTCTTCATCGAGGAGTACGCCGAACAGATCGGTTTCACCTACCCGAAATCGCTCGCCGAGGATCTCAAGCCGTATCTCCGCCCGGTGGATGAGGGCGACGAGGGCTCAGGACCCGGTGACCTCGTCCAGGCATGGGTGGCGAATTTCTCCGTCGCACCGGGCACGCGAACCATCGACTTCCTCGTCGCGCTCAATCGCGCCGTCAATGCCGATGTGGGCTACAGCGTTCGCATGGAACCCGGAGTGCAGACACCCGACCACACGCTGGGTACCGGGATCGGCTCATGCCGTGACTCGGCCTGGTTGCTCGTCTCGGTGCTGCGTCAGCTCGGACTCGCGGCGCGCTTCGTTTCCGGTTATCTGGTCCAGCTCACCTCCGACGTCGAGGCGCTCGACGGACCGTCCGGCCCGGCCGCCGACTTCACAGACCTGCACGCGTGGGCCGAGGTGTACATCCCCGGTGCGGGCTGGATCGGTCTCGACCCGACCTCGGGACTGTTCGCCGGCGAGGGACACATCCCGCTGTCGGCCACCCCGCACCCGGAGTCCGCCGCGCCCATCACCGGCGCAACCGAGCCGTGTCAGACGACGCTGGACTTCACCAACGCCGTGACGCGGGTGCACGAGGACCCTAGGGTCACCCTGCCGTACAGCGAGGCGGCGTGGGGCGCCATCTGCGAGCTCGGCGGTCGCGTCGACCAACGACTGGCGGCCGGTGACGTGCGGCTCACCATGGGCGGCGAGCCGACGTTCGTCTCCATCGACAATCAGGTCGATCCAGAATGGACCACCGACGCCGACGGGCCGCACAAACGCCGATTGGCATCCGAGCTCACCGCGCGGCTGAAGAAGGTGTGGGCGCCGAATGGCCTGGTACACCGCAACCAGGGCAAGTGGTATCCGGGAGAACCGTTGCCGCGCTGGCAGATCGGACTGTTCTGGCGACCTGACGGTGAACCGCTGTGGCACGACGCCCGGCTGCTCGCCGACCCGTGGCCGTCAACGCCGCAGACCATCGAGGTGGTGTCCGATGCCGGACTCCAACTTCTCGGCGCGCTCGCCGATGGACTCGGCCTGCCGGCCTCCCAGATCCGGCCCGCATACGAGGACGCGTTGAGCCGACTTGCGGCCGCAGCGCGTCTGCCCGACGGCGAACCCGTCGCCGCCACAGACGATCTGGTGAGCGACGACGCCGAAGCTCGAGCGGAGTTGGTGGCGCGGCTGGAGGCGAGCGTCACCGAACCCGCCGCGTACGTTCTGCCGTTGCATCGGGCCGACGACGGCTCCGGATGGGCCAGCGCCGACTGGCGTTTGCGGCGCGGACGCATCGTGCTGCTCGACGGCGATTCACCGGCGGGGCTGCGCCTGCCGCTGAAGTCGATCAGCTGGCACCCGCCGCAGCCGTCTCACGATGCGGATCCACTGGCGAGACGCGGAGAGTTGCCCGTCGAAAGTGGCGCGGAGAGCGCGGAAGTGGTGGCCGCCGACTCCGCACCGACGACCGCGGTTGTGGCCGAGGTCCGCGACGGACTGCTCTACGTCTACCTGCCGCCGACCGATGAGGCCGAGCACTTCGTCGACCTCATCCGCCGGGTGGAGGCCGCCGCGGCGAAGATCGACTGCCCCGTCGTCCTCGAAGGCTACGGACCGCCGCCGGATCCGCGGATCACCTCCACCACCGTCACCCCGGATCCCGGTGTCATCGAGGTCAACGTGGCGCCAACCGCCAGTTTCGCCGAGCAGCGTCAGCAGCTGGAAACGCTGTACAGCGAGGCCAGGCAGGCCCGGTTGTCGACCGAGTCGTTCGACGTCGACGGCACGCACAGCGGCACCGGCGGCGGCAACCACATCACCCTCGGCGGCATCACACCCGCGGATTCACCGTTGCTGCGCCGTCCTGACCTGCTGGTGTCGATGCTGACGTACTGGCAGCGGCATCCGTCGCTGTCGTACTTGTTCGCGGGGCGGTTCATCGGCACCACGTCGCAGGCGCCGAGGGTCGACGAAGGCCGCGCCGAGGCGCTGTACGAACTCGAGATCGCGTTCGCCGAGATCGCCCGTCTGTCGGCGGGCGACGGTGGGTCGAGACCGGATCAGGGTCGCTCCGCAAGCTCCGCTCCGGATCAGGGTCGCTCCGCAAGCTCCGCTCCGGATCAGGGTCGCTCCGCAAGCTCCGCTCCGTGGATCATCGACCGGGCGTTGCGGCACCTGCTGACCGACATCACCGGCAACACCCACCGGGCCGAGTTCTGCATAGACAAGCTCTACAGCCCCGACGGTGCCCGCGGCAGACTCGGACTGCTGGAACTGCGCGGGTTCGAGATGCCGCCGCACTACCAGATGGCGATGGTGCAGTCGTTGTTGGTGCGGTCACTGGTCGCGTGGTTCTGGGATGAGCCGTTGCGTGCTCCGCTGATCCGGCACGGCGCCAATCTCCACGGGCGGTACCTGTTGCCGCACTTCCTGATTCACGATATCGCCGACGTGGCCGCGGACCTACGGGCGCACGGGATCAACTTCGACACCAGCTGGCTCGACCCGTTCACCGAGTTCCGGTTCCCGCGAATCGGCACGGCGGTGTTCGACGGCGTGGAGATCGAGATCCGTGGTGCCATCGAACCGTGGAATGTGCTGGGGGAGGAGTCCACCGCGGGCGGGACAGCCCGTTACGTCGACTCGTCGGTCGAACGAATCCAGGTGCGCCTCATCGGGGCCGACCGCCAGCGCTACGTCGTCACCGCCAACGGCCACCCGATCCCGCTGCTGGCCACCGACAACCCCGATGTTCAGGTGGGCGGACTGAGATTCCGTGCCTGGCAGCCGCCCAGCGCGCTGCACCCGACGATCACTGTCGACGGACCGCTGCGCTTCGAACTCGTGGACACCGCGACCGGTATGTCACGGGGCGGCTGCACCTACCACGTGTCACACCCCGGGGGCCGGTCCTACGACCATCCGCCCGTCAACGCGGTCGAAGCGGAATCGCGCCGCGGTCGCCGGTTCGAAACCACCGGATTCACGCCCGGCAAGGTCGATTTATCCGACATCAGGGAGAAGCAGGCCCGCCAATCCACCGACGTGGGCGCGCCGGGCATCCTGGACCTGCGCCGGGTGCGTACCGTTCTGCAGTGATGGCCCTACCCGCGGCGAGCTCGCACGACGACATCGACAACCTGCTGTCCCGGTATCGCACCGCACGGGCCCAGCAGGCGCTGTTCGACGTGCGCGGCGGCAGCGGTATCGGAGGCGGCGGTTACGACGAATTCGTCGATGCCGCAGGCAATATCCGGCCAGCCTGGCATGAGCTGGCCGAGTGTGTTGGCGAGCGCGGACGCATCGGCCTGAATCAGCTCCGGTCGACGGTGCGCAGCCTCGTCGACAACGACGGGATCACCTACGTCCAGGTCGACCGTCACGGTGACGCCGTCACCAACGGGAACGGCGCCGCCGAGCCGGGGCCTTGGCATCTCGATGCCCTGCCGCTGCTGATCTCTTCGGCGGACTGGGACATGCTCGAAGCCGGTGTGCTGCAGCGTTCCCGGCTGCTGGACGCGGTGCTGACTGACCTTTACGGGCCCCGCGTATCGGTGACCAGCGGTGTGCTGCCGCCGCAGCTGCTGTTCGCCCATCCCGGCTATGTCCGGGCCGCGCGGGGCATCGAGGTGCCCGGCCGGCATCAACTGTTCATGCATGGCTGCGACATCAGCCGGACGCCCGACGGCAGCTTCATGGTGAATGCCGACTGGACGCAGGCGCCGTCCGGTGCGGGCTACGCATTGGCCGACCGTCGGGTGGTGGCACACGCCATCCCGGATCTGTACGAGCGCATCGGACCGCGTCCGGCATCCCCGTGGGCGCAGGCGCTGCGCCTCGCGCTGATCGACGCGGCACCCGAGTCGGCGCAGGAGCCGGTCGTCGTGGTCCTCAGTCCCGGCATCCTTTCCGAGACGGCCTTCGATCAGGCCTACCTGGCCAGCGTGCTGGGCTTCCCGCTGGTGGAGAGCGCGGATCTGGTGGTGCGCGACGGCAAGCTGTGGATGCGATCGATGGGCACACTCAAGCGGGTCGACGTGGTGCTGCGCCGGGTGGACGCCGACTATGCGGATCCCCTTGACCTGCGGCCGGATTCACGGTTGGGCGTCGTCGGGCTCGTCGAGGTGTTGAGGCGCGGCGCGGTGACGGTCGTCAACACGCTGGGCAGCGGCATCCTGGAAAGCCCTGGCATCCTGCGCTTCCTGCCCGAACTTGCCGAACGGCTGTTGGGGGAGACACCGCTGCTGCGCACCGCGCCGATGTACTGGGGCGGCATCAACACCGAACGTTCGTATCTGTTGAGCAACCTGACGTCGCTGCTGATCCGTCCGGTCACCGGCGGTGAGTCGATCGTCGGACCGGCGTTGACGGCGGCACAGCGCAAGGCGCTCGGGGTGCGCATCGAAGCCAGCCCCTGGCAGTGGGTGGGCCAGGAGCTGCCGCAATTCTCCTCGGCTCCGACCGACTACTACCCGGGCGGACTGTCGGCGGCCAATGTGGGCATGCGGTTGTTCACCGTGTCGCAGCGCAGTGGGTACGCGCCGATGTCCGGCGGGCTTGGTTACCTCGTCGCACCGGGTAACGCCGGCTTCAAGCTGAATACCGTTGCAGCCAAGGATATCTGGGTGCGCACCCCGACTCGGGTGACCGCCGAGCGTATTCCTACCGCGCCGCCGGTGGACCTGCCCGCGATCACGCCGAGTCCCACCGGGGCGGTCAGCTCGCCGCGTGTGCTGTCCGATCTGTTCTGGATGGGCCGCTACGCCGAGCGTGCTGAGAACATGGCGCGTCTGCTCACTGTGACTCGCGAGCGCTACCACGAGTTCCGCTACCGCAGAGAGTTGGCGGGCAGCGAATGTGTGCCGGTGCTGTTGGCCGCGCTCGGTTCGATCACCGGTACGAGCACCGGCGACGGCGACTACGCCGAGATGGTGGCGACGGCGCCGTCGACGCTGTGGTCGCTGACCGCGGATCGACACCGGCCGGGCTCTCTCGCGCAGTCGGTCGATCGGCTGAGCCTCGCCGCGCGCGCGGTGCGCGATCAGATGTCCAACGACACGTGGATGGTGCTGGCGGCCGTCGAGCGCGCGCTGCTGCACGCCCCGGACTCTCCGCCGGAGTCCAAGGCCGAGGGCGACGCGTTCCTGTCGTCGACGAGCAACCTCACCCTGGCCGGGATGCTCGCGTTGTCCGGGGTTGCCGCCGAGTCGATGGTCCACGACGTCGGCTGGACGATGATGGACATCGGCAAACGCATCGAACGCGGACTGGGGCTGACGGCGTTGCTGCGTGCCACGCTCACCACGGTGCGCAGCGCGGGCGCTGAGCAAACAATCACGGAAGCCGCGCTGGTGGCTTGCGAGTCGTCGGTCATCTACCGCCGACGCAACCCCGGCACAGTTAGTGTTGCTGCGGTGGCCGAGCTCGTGTTGTTCGACGCCGAGAATCCGCGGTCGCTGGCGTTCCAGCTGGAACGTCTTCGGGCCGCGCTGAAGTCGCTGCCGGGATCGTCGGGCTCGTCACGCCCCGAACGGCTGGTCGAGGAGATCGGCACGCGGTTGCGTCGCATCGAGCCCGCCGACCTCGAGGAGGCGACGCCGGATGGCCGCCGCGGCGACCTCGACTCACTGCTCAAGAGCATGCACGCCGAATTGCGCGAGTTATCAGGCGTCATCACCGCGACGCATCTCTCGTTGCCCGGTGGTATGCAGCCGCTGTGGGGCCCCGACGAACGCCGGGTGATGCCGTGACCGCGTTCCCCGACGGGCCTACCGCCTCGGGATCGAGCCGGTGCTACCAGGTGTCGCATCGCACCACGTATCGATACTCCGACGACGTCACCAGCAGTTACGGCCGCGGCTTCCTGACACCGCGCGACTCCGCGCGGCAGCGCTGCCTTTCGCACGAGTTGCTGATCGAACCCGAAGCGGCGGACAGCTCGACGAGCCGCGATGCCTTCGGCAACATCAGCTCGTACTTTCATGTCACCGAGCGGCATCGGACGCTGTCGATCACCAGCAGCTCGGTGGTCGAGGTCGATCCGCCACCCGCCGACCTCTACGGCGGCGGATCGGCACGCGCACCGTGGGAGATCGCCCGGCCCGTCGGCCCGGACGGCGCACTGGCCACCGAGTTCACCCTGGACCTGCGGCAGCCCGAGATCACCGATGCGCTACGTGACTATGCCGCACCGAGTTTCGAACCTGAGCGACCACTCATCGACGTGCTGCGCGACCTGACGTCGCGCATCTATACCGACTTCACCTACCGGTCCGGCTCGACGACGGTGTCGACTCAGGTGAGCGAGGTTTTGACGGCGCGGGAAGGGGTATGTCAGGACTTCGCGCGGCTCGCCATCGCTTGTCTGCGTGCCAACGGGTTGGCAGCCAGCTACGTCTCCGGATACCTGGCGACCGACCCACCCCCGGGAAAGGAACGTATGGTGGGCATCGACGCGACGCACGCATGGGCGTCGGTATGGACGCCGCAGAACCATTGGCTCGGTTTCGATCCCACCAACGACCAGATGGTCGACGAACGGTACATCACCGTTGGATTCGGTCGCGACTACGCCGATGTGCCCCCGCTGCGCGGCATCATCTACACCGACTCGGAGAAGAGTGTGATCGAGGTCGCGGTCGACGTCGCGCCCTTTGAAGGCGGTGTGCTGAATGCGTGATTTCACGTGTCCCAACTGTGGTCAGCGCCTGGCGTTCGAGAACTCGGTCTGCCTGTCCTGCGGGAGTTCGCTCGGGTTCTCTCTGCAGGACATGGCGCTGTTGGTCATCGCGCCCGACGACGAGAGCGACCACGCTGGAGCGGTGCCACAGAGCAACTACCAGTTGTGCGCCAATCTCTATCGCGCCAAGTGCAACTGGCTGGTCGAGCGGGCGCCGGTCCGCCGGCTGTGTGCGTCGTGTGCGCTGACGCGGACTCGACCCAACGACGCCGACACCAAGGCCATGGCGGCGTTCGCCGATGCAGAGAAGGCCAAGCGGCGACTGATCGCCGAGCTGTATGAACTGAAGCTGCCGATCATCGGTCGTGACGAGGATCCGGATTTCGGTCTCGCATTCGACCTGCTGTCGAGCGAAAACGAGAAGGTGTTCACCGGCCACGAGAACGGCGTGATCACGCTTGATCTTGCCGAGGGCGACGATGTGCACCGTGAGCAGTTGCGGGTGTCGATGGAGGAGCCCTATCGCACACTGCTCGGACATTTCAGGCACGAAATCGGGCATTACTACTACTACCGGCTCGTCGACCCTTCTGCGGACTACAAGGCGCGGTTCGGCGAGCTGTTCGGCGACGCCGACGCGGATTACCAAGCGGCGCTGGACCGTCACTACAACGACGGCCCGCCGCCGGACTGGAATAAGAACTACGTCTCGTCCTATGCCACGATGCATCCGGCGGAGGACTGGGCCGAGACGTTCGCGCACTACCTGCACATCCGCGATACGTTGGACACCGCGGCGGCGTTCTCTCTCGCGCCGGCTTCGGCGACCTTCGAGCGAGGTGTGCTGGGGCCGAGCGGATTTCAGACAATCATCGACATGTGGCTTCCACTGTCCTGGTCGCTGAACATGATCAATCGCTCGATGGGCAAACAAGACCTGTACCCGTTCGTGCTGCCCGCCCCAGT
Source organism: Mycolicibacterium rhodesiae NBB3 (assembly GCF_000230895.2). The sequence continues at coordinate 5,501,189 of NC_016604.1, read as the reverse complement.
GCTGGAGAAGATGCAGTTCGTCCATACCGTCATCGACGAGATCACCTCGAGTCCGCCCGCCCTAGCGAGTCAGAACTGAGCCGTAGAAACGCCTGACCGCGCGGCGAGAGCCGGTAGCCCACCTCGAGGCTGATCGTCAGTCCCAGCGATTTCAGTTGGCGCACGCGTCTCTTGAACCGGGGCACGTCGATGCCCTCCCGATCAGCGAGGTCGGGTGCGCGGACGGCCTCGTTGGCGCAGATCATCGTCAGGTACCGCCGCGTCCACGCTTCGGTGGCCGCATCCCATCGGTCCAGCCGCGACGAGATCGCTTCGATGTCGGACGGTGACAGCTGATCGTCGGCGGCGAGGTCCGGCCGTTCGTCGGGCGCCAGGTAGGACACCGTGATCGCGTAGGTGTGCCGGGCCGCCCTGCGGTCCAGATCCTTCTGGGCGGTGGCAACGTCCGGGTAGCCGGCGGCGCGGGCCTGCGCGGCGGTGACGCGATGGGTGCCCGGGTATTCGGCGACGTCGTCGATGCGGATCGTGCCGGCCACGGTGCGCTGCGTGCCGCCTGGCTTGGCCCGTGGAGCATCCCAGCGGCGCAGCACAAGTGTGATGCTGCCGTTAGCGATTCCCTCGGCCGTGTCGCGGTTGAGCAGCACGCCGGCAACCCTACGATCACCCGGTGGCTGACCGCTATGGCTCCGACGTCCTCGCGTCCAATCCGCACCGTAAACCGCGCTCGACCGAGCTGCCGGTACAGATCGGCATGGTCGTCGAGGACGCCCAGACGGGTTTCGTCGGAGCGGTGCTGCGCATCGAGTACGGCCGGATGGAACTCGAGGACCGGCACGGCCGCAAGAAGCCGTTCCCAGTCGGCCCGGGTTATCTCGTCGACGGCAAACCCGTGATCCTCACCCCACCGCGAGCGGCCGCACCCAAGGCGTCGCGCACGGCGTCCGGGTCGGTGGCGGTGGCGGGCGCCCGCGCGAAGGTGGCCCTGGCCAGCCGCATCTATGTGGAGGGCCGCCACGATGCAGAACTCGTCGAGCAGGTGTGGGGTGACGACCTGCGTATCGAAGGAGTGGTCGTTGAATACCTCGGCGGCATCGATGATCTCGTCGCGATCGTCGAGGATTTCCGGCCGGCGCCGGGGCGGCGGTTGGGTGTGCTGGTCGACCACCTTGTCGTCGGCTCGAAGGAGGCCCGCATCGCTGAGGCGGTCCGTCGCGGGCCCGGCGGCGGAGACACACTCGTGGTCGGGCATCCGTTCATCGACATCTGGCAGGCGGTCAAGCCCGGCCGGATCGGAGTCCCGGCGTGGCCCGTCGTCCCCAAGGCCACGGACTGGAAGAAGGGCGTGTGCGCCGAGCTGGGCTGGCCGTACGCCCAGCAGACCGACATCGCGCTGGCGTGGCAGCGCATCAGGAGCCGGGTGCGCGACTGGAACGACCTGGAGCCGGCGCTGATCGGTCGTGTCGAGGAGCTGATCGACTTCGTGACACAACCTTGCGCCTGATGACGGTTCGACCGGCGCGTCACAGCGGCGTGGTAAGCAGAGAGCGTGTCCGACGGTCTGTTCGACGTCCCCGGCGAAACGAGCTCGTCAGGGGGTGCGCTCGTCGGCGCATCGACCCCGTTGGCGGTGCGGATGCGGCCCGCGACCCTCGACGAGGTCGTCGGCCAGGATCACCTGCTGCAGCCCGGCTCGCCGCTGCGCCGACTGGCCGAGGGCTCGGGAGCGGCGTCGATAATCCTCTATGGCCCGCCGGGGACCGGTAAGACAACACTCGCCTCGCTGATCTCGCAGGCGACGGGCCGCCGCTTCGAGGCGCTGTCGGCATTGTCGGCCGGTGTCAAGGAGGTGCGTGCCGTCATCGAGGTGGCGCGACGGGCTGCGGCGCATGGTGAGCAGACGGTGCTGTTCATCGACGAGGTGCACCGGTTCTCCAAGACCCAACAGGACGCACTACTGGCCGCCGTCGAGAACCGCGTCGTGCTGC